>NZ_JAMPNW010000063.1:0-1008 GCF_028479545.1 Providencia sp. PROV201 | reverse complement strand
CATCCTCCGTCTCCATTACAACTCCGGTCATTGAAAAATATTTCCTATTTGGGAACGACTCAACACCAGAGAACTATCACCACTTTTTCGGTCTTGCACCCCTCCCCGCCTGGGGGGTGTAGGCCTCTGCTCTTCACTCTTCGCCCTGAGGGGCACTTTTCATCTCCCTCCCACTTCAGGCATCTAGCCTCTGCTGGTTGGGGCCATTGTCTCTTCTCTGGAGGCCTCTTCGCCAGGTCTCCCTCCTCTCTACCCCGCTTTTGTTAGGCCTCGCTTAGCATCAGCACGGTCGGCTTCGGTGGATAGGGAAGGGCCTTTGGTCAGTTGGCTGGTGGTCTTCTGGGCTCTCTGGAGTTCGCTTTAGCCCTCTTCACTTTGCATGGTGGTGGTATCCCATCCACTAAGTGACGCTTTCTCTCCCAGAACAAGGGACTACATGAGAGAAGCGGTAATACACCTGCACTGTGTTTGGGGCTTTTGCCTACTTCTGTGACCCTAGTTGCAGCCTGCTACCGTATCATCGGCTCGGACCCGCCCTGCCTTGCCTTCATCCTCCTCTCTCCTCCTGGGTCGGCTGGCACCCTACTGCCCGGGTCCTCGGGGCCCTCCTCATCACCATGGTGGCAGCTCTTCTATCTGCCCCTCCCAGCTGGCTTGTCCAGTGTTCCGCTCCTTTGGGCTGGCATCGGCCAGCAACTCCTCCTTTTGGCTCTGACTTCCTTCATCACGGCTCAGGCCCCTTGGGAGTCATCCACACCTAGCTGGCACCTTACTGCCTCTTACCTTGTGTTCCGGTGGGTGCGGGGTCACTTCTGGCCTGCCACACGGTCCGACCTGTCCTGGTCCCTTGGGTTTCGGTGCTTCCTCTCTCGGCCAGACGGCACTAGTTCGCCTGACAGCCCTCTGATTCTCATTCCACTGTAGCTGTCCCATAGGCTTCCTGCTCCACACCAGGGTAGGGGGTCTACGTAGGGGTGGCTCGGATAGCGCTCATGGCGGTTTAGCTAT
>NZ_JAMPNW010000062.1:0-1053 GCF_028479545.1 Providencia sp. PROV201 | reverse complement strand
TTACAAGCCATCCGGATCCCCCAGTAACCATTCTTTAGGTCATTAGGGTATAGACTGTGGCCTTAGCCAACCTTTCTCTAAGCTCATTCATTAACGGGAGCGGATACTTGTTCTTCACCGTTATCTTGTTCAGCCCTCTATAATCTATCACCAGTCTTAACGAGCCATCTGGCTTTGGGACAAATAATATCGGGGCTGCACATGAGGAAGTAGATCGCTTGATCTTCCCCGTTCTCAACATCTCATTGAGAAACTCTCGGAGCGCTTTCAGCTCCTTCTCTGACAACGGATATATGGGTCCAAAGGGAGGTGTGCTTCCGGGAATCAGTTCGATTCTATGATCATACTTTGTATGTTCCGGTAACGCATCTATCCTCTCTTGACTGAAGACATCTCCAAAGTCCTTATACTCTGGAAGGAGTTGCAGTGATATGTCTTCACCTTTCTCATCCGAAAATTGGACTGTCCCGAGAAAATACACATTTTCGGGATCTTCAGCTAGTAGCTCCTCATCGGACATATATACTAACCGCCTCTGCTCTGTCAGACAATTCGCCTTACAGAAATCTGAGCGCCAGGTCAGCGATCCTAATTTCCAATCTATGTCGGGATTGTGATCCTTCAACCATGACATAGGTAGATATCCATCAACTCTTGTATCCGCGATATCCGCTACCTCAAAGCGCATACTATTCACATGATCGCCTATCTTCAAGTCCAATGGCTTGGTATAATGAAGACCCGATCCTGGTATGTGGTTACCGCTTGCATCACGTATGGGTGTCTGGATCCTTCTCCGGACACAAGGAGCTTGGGTGGTTTTAACCCATTGGCTACTTAACACTGGGCCAGTAGCTCCACTATCTAGTAATAACAGTGCTTCGGCACTCGTGTGTCGTGCACTAAGCCGCCAGTCCAATGTCACTTTTAAATGAATTGACTTGCTATGCTTAGGCGGACTTGAGTGCCTAGCTTTCTTACTTTGTCTTGTAGTACTCATGCTTACTTATCTCTTGCCTTTCGACACAAGAGCGGCCACAACGGGTCGGTAAA
>NZ_JAMPNW010000061.1:0-1071 GCF_028479545.1 Providencia sp. PROV201 | reverse complement strand
TCAGCACAGAACTAGCTATCAAAAGCAGGAAACTAGTACAAGATGAAAGATTGGATCAGGTCATACCTAAGAATACCATCGACATTTGGACCTATTCCAGGAAAAAGAAACTACGACCCTGCCACCTCACCGGCCTCAGGTAGATTTGAAATCGACCTAGAAGAAGGAGGAAGGCTACCTCAACGAAAGGATATACCCATTGGGGGAAACAGAACTTGAGGAGCTAAGGAAGTATATCCAACAGAACCTGGAAAGAGGATGGATAAGGCCATCGTACAGCCAACGGAGGGTCCCCCATCCTATTCATTAAGAAGAAGGATGGAAAGCTAAGACTCTGCATCGACTACCGAGCCCTTAACCAGGTTACCAAGAAGGACAGATACCCATTACCTCTAATAGGAGAAGCATTGGACAGACTAGCGTCAGCCAAATATTTCACCAAATTGGACATAAGGGATGCCTACCATAATGTTCGCATATGGGAAGGAGACGAATGGAAAACGACCTTCGTGTCCAAATATGGAACCTACGAATACCTAGTAATGCCGTTCGGACTGACCAATGCGCCGGCGTCATTCCAAAGATGGATCAACGAAGTACTCAACAAATACTTAGATATCTGTTGCATAGTATATCTGGATGATGTACTCATCTATTCGGAAAACATGGAACAACACAGAAGGGACGTTAGCTCAAATCATGGAATCCATCAAAGCATCAGGGATGAGGTGCAAACCAAGCAAATGCGAATTCCACAAAACAGAAACAGAATACCTGGGATTTATCATCAATCAGGAAGGAGTACAGATGGACCCAGTCAAGACTAAAGCCATATGGGAATGGGATTACCCAAAGAACAAAACAGATATCCAGTGTTTCATGGGATTCTGCAATTTTATCGAAGGTTTATGAAGGCTTTAGCAGGACAGCGAAACCCCTATACAACTTAACCAAAAAGATATGAAATGGGATTGAAAACCTGAAGCCAGAAAGGCATTCGACGAACTAAGGACAAAAATCACCAGTAGACCAATATTGGTTCATTTCGATCCCAAAAAAGAAACCATAATT
>NZ_JAMPNW010000059.1:0-1110 GCF_028479545.1 Providencia sp. PROV201 | reverse complement strand
AATTGTGGTGGAGGGTGCGTGGGTTTCATGCAGGGGTAATAAAGAGTGTGGGTGGGTTTCGCTTAACAGTCCGGGCTCCCTGGGTCTATATCTGAGCTTCCGTAGATTTGAGGTATATTTGCTATCACTGTACGGTGCCCAGAATCCTTTAGGAGTCCATGGTTGTAGTTCCCATCTGTTGACTTCTGGTAACGTTGGCGCCCAGCACATAGAAACTTCGTGGACCGTAGGGGGTTTTCTCCAGGTTTGTTGTTTGTCCACCATTCATTTACTAGCTCTGTTGCATTGCTGATCCCTTCGACTGGTTCCCAACTATCTTCGCTAGCTGGATACCTTTCCAGTGGATGAGGAATTCATCCCGATCGTATCGTTTGCGGTAGTCCAGTACTTCCTCCACTTCCCACTCAGGATGTTCGTTGACTGTGATAGGTGCGGGTCGGGTATGAGCTCGTCCCGGGAATTTATCGTCATCGTTCGGTGTGTACCGCTTGATGACACTGCGTGGAAGGTTCCTTCTGGCCGTCGGTACATTTTAGCGTCCATTTTTACCGTGTAATTTTCGGTATATTCATCGAATTTGGTAATTGTAAATGGTCCTCGCCACATCGGTTCCAGTTTCTTGCTTCGCCCGGATTGCGTTGCGAACTGGTCTCCATACACCATTACCTGTTTTCCAACGGGAATGTGTTTGTGTATCCGTCTCTTCTTGGTAGCTCGCTTAGTGGAACGGAATCGTGCTAGTTGTAAATTTTGGAATGCTAGATTTCTCAGTTCTTGGTGTCTGTTCAGGTATTCATCGGTTGCCGGAACTGATGATTTCCCAAACCGTAGGGTGTCCACTAAGGGGTACTTTTTCCATATACTATGTCGTATGGTGCCATCCCCAGGGTTTCTGTGTAGCCTGCATTTATGTATGCCGCTGTCTCAGCTAGGAGGGGCTTCCAATTGTTTTGTCGCTTGTTGGTGATGTTGCGCAGCGCTGTTTTCAGTTCCCGTATCCGTCTCTCAACTTGTCCGTTAGTTTCATGGTGTCCAGGTTGCGCACATAGGTGCTCAATTCCTAGCGATTTGCACCATTGTTGCCAAAATTTGGACGTGAACCGGGAGTTG
>NZ_JAMPNW010000058.1:0-1134 GCF_028479545.1 Providencia sp. PROV201 | reverse complement strand
TAGCGGGCGGCCGGAAGGTGAATGCTAGGCATGATCTAACCCTCGGTCTCTGGCGTCGCGACTGCGAAATTTCGCGAGGGTTTCCGAGAAGGTGATTGCGCTTCGCAGATCTCCAGGCGCGTGGGTGCGGACGTAGTCAGCGCCATTGCCGATCGCGTGAAGTTCCGCCGCAAGGCTCGCTGGACCCAGATCCTTTACAGGAAGGCCAACGGTGGCGCCCAAGAAGGATTTCCGCGACACCGAGACCAATAGCGGAAGCCCCAACGCCGACTTCAGCTTTTGAAGGTTCGACAGCACGTGCAGCGATGTTTCCGGTGCGGGGCTCAAGAAAAATCCCATCCCCGGATCGAGGATGAGCCGGTCGGCAGCGACCCCGCTCCGTCGCAAGGCGGAAACCCGCGCCTCGAAGAACCGCACAATCTCGTCGAGCGCGTCTTCGGGTCGAAGGTGACCGGTGCGGGTGGCGATGCCATCCCGCTGCGCTGAGTGCATAACCACCAGCCTGCAGTCCGCCTCAGCAATATCGGGATAGAGCGCAGGGTCAGGAAATCCTTGGATATCGTTCAGGTAGCCCACGCCGCGCTTGAGCGCATAGCGCTGGGTTTCCGGTTGGAAGCTGTCGATTGAAACACGGTGCATCTGATCGGACAGGGCGTCTAAGAGCGGCGCAATACGTCTGATCTCATCGGCCGGCGATACAGGCCTCGCGTCCGGATGGCTGGCGGCCGGTCCGACATCCACGACGTCTGATCCGACTCGCAGCATTTCGATCGCCGCGGTGACAGCGCCGGCGGGGTCTAGCCGCCGGCTCTCATCGAAGAAGGAGTCCTCGGTGAGATTCAGAATGCCGAACACCGTCACCATGGCGTCGGCCTCCGCAGCGACTTCCACGATGGGGATCGGGCGAGCAAAAAGGCAGCAATTATGAGCCCCATACCTACAAAGCCCCACGCATCAAGCTTTTGCCCATGAAGCAACCAGGCAATGGCTGTAATTATGACGACGCCGAGTCCCGACCAGACTGCATAAGCAACACCGACAGGGATGGATTTCAGAACCAGAGAAAGAAAATAAAATGCGATGCCATAACCGATTATGACAACGGCGGAAGGGGCAAGCTTAGTAAAGCCCTCG
>NZ_JAMPNW010000057.1:0-1187 GCF_028479545.1 Providencia sp. PROV201 | reverse complement strand
GTCCACTCCCCATTAATTGAGACACATTAAATTAGAGTTTTCTAACTGTTTACGATAGGCCTCCGGTGGGAGGTGATTTAAACTTTCGTGAGTTCGATTTTGGTTATAATCTTGTAGCCAAAACCATGCCAATTCTCGAACTTGGCTTAACGATTCAAATAAATACGCATTTAAAAATTCACGACGGAACGAACCATTAAAACGTTCGATAAATCCGTTTTGTTGTGGTTTTCCTGGTTGAATATGGCACAGCAAAATTTGGTTATCTTCACAATAATTCAATAAGTTAACTGAAATGAGTTCAGGTCCATTATCGACTCGGATCTGTTTTGGCAATCCTCTTTCGGCTTTTAAACGTTCAAGCACCCTGATAACACGTTCAGCCGGTAATGACGTATCAACCTCAATCGCCAAGCATTCTCGCGTTCCTTCATCAATAATATTGAGAGTTCTGAAGCGCTTACCGCAATATAAACTATCGTGCATAAAATCCAATGCCCATTGAATATTCGGGACTTTTTCAATTACTAATGGTCTTTTTTCACGCTTCGGAAGCACTTTTTTAACCCGTCGTTTCAGATTCAATCCTAATCGACAATAAACACGATAAACTCGTTTATGATTAAAAGGATAACCTTGAAATCTCAGTCGGAAATAGCACTTCCAGAATCCCGATTGTGGCGATTTCGCTAACACAGATTGTATGGCATCGATGACGATTCTATCTTTCTCGCGCCAATTTTGAGTCTTTCGATAAAACGAAGCGCGAGGTAGCGATGTTAGTTTACACGCTCTAATGACTGATAAACCCGCGGCCTTTAATGACTGAGCACAGGATTTCTTTTCAGCCACTACCAACCCTTTTTTGCGAAAAGCTCCTTCATCGCGTGGTTTTCAAGGCTAACTTCCGCAAAGAGCTTTTTTAGTTTCGCGTTTTCATCTTCAAGCTCTTTTAATCGTTTAACATCATTAGCTTCCATGCCACCATACTTTGATTTCCAGTTATAGTAAGTCGCGTTGCTGATCCCATTTTGGCGGCAAATATCTTCCACTTTCATGCCAGAATCAGCGAGTTTTAAAATATTAACGATTTGAGTTTCAGTAAAACGGGCTTTTTTCATTATGACCTCTGCAAATTTTAGGGCAGAAAATCTAATTATAGCTGTCTTATTTTAGGGGAAGTGGAC
>NZ_JAMPNW010000056.1:0-1187 GCF_028479545.1 Providencia sp. PROV201 | reverse complement strand
GTATTATGCAATAATTTTTGCAACAACACCCGCACCTACAGTACGGCCACCTTCACGGATTGCGAAACGTAAACCGTCGTCCATCGCGATTGGGTGGATCAGGGTAACGATCATGTTGATGTTATCACCTGGCATTACCATCTCTACGCCTTCTGGCAGTTCGATAGTACCTGTTACGTCAGTTGTACGGAAGTAGAACTGTGGACGGTAACCTTTGAAGAATGGAGTGTGACGACCACCTTCATCTTTGCTCAGAATATAGACTTCTGATTCGAATTTAGTGTGTGGCTTGATTGAACCTGGTTTTGCCAGTACTTGACCACGTTGAATTTCTTCACGTTTAGTACCACGCAGCAGAACACCAACGTTCTCACCCGCACGACCTTCGTCCAGCAGTTTACGGAACATTTCAACGCCAGTACAAGTTGTTTTAACCGTGTCTTGGATACCAACGATTTCAACTTCTTCACCAACTTTGATGATACCACGCTCAACACGGCCTGTTACTACTGTACCACGACCAGAGATTGAGAATACGTCTTCGATTGGCAGCAGGAATGGTTTGTCAATTGCACGCTCTGGTTCTGGGATGTAAGAATCCAAGTGACCTGCTAATTCAACAATTTTCGCTTCCCACTCTGGGTTGCCTTCCAGCGCTTTCAGAGCTGAACCACGGACAACTGGAGTGTCATCGCCTGGGAAATCGTATTGAGACAGAAGTTCACGAACTTCCATTTCAACTAATTCTAACAGTTCTTCGTCGTCTACCATGTCACATTTGTTCAGGAAAACGATGATGTAAGGAACACCTACTTGGCGACCTAACAGGATGTGCTCACGAGTTTGTGGCATTGGGCCATCAGTCGCAGCAACAACCAGGATTGCACCGTCCATCTGAGCAGCACCAGTGATCATGTTTTTAACATAGTCGGCGTGTCCTGGGCAGTCTACGTGTGCGTAGTGGCGAGTTGGAGTATCGTATTCTACGTGTGAAGTAGAGATGGTGATACCACGCGCTTTTTCTTCTGGTGCGTTATCGATTTGGTCGAATGCACGAGCAGAACCGCCGTAAGTTTTAGCCAGAACAGTAGTGATAGCTGCTGTCAGAGTAGTTTTACCGTGGTCAACGTGGCCGATAGTACCAACGTTAACGTGCGGTTTTGAACGTTCAAATTTTTCTTTAGACA
>NZ_JAMPNW010000055.1:0-1272 GCF_028479545.1 Providencia sp. PROV201 | reverse complement strand
GAAACGCTGGAGCTCTTAAGCGACAGTTTGGCCTTGCTGCTCAACAAGCATCAAGTATTATTGCTGTCTGTCCCGATTGTCAAAAACATTCTTTCCCATCAGTTGCTGCAGGAGTTAATCCTAGAGGATTACAAAGCCTACCGTTATGGCAAACAGATGTCACGCATGATTCTGAATTTGGTAGCCTTAAATATATCCACTCTTCCATTGATACATTTTCAGGTGCCTTGGTTGCCTCGTGTCACACAGGAGAAAAGGCACGAGCTGTTCGTAGACATTTAATGCGTGCTTTTGCTGCTTTAGGTATTCCCTTAAGCTGGACCGTTGTCGGTCTTTATCTTTACGTTTCAACAACTGTAAAAACCTCTTTTGCCCTATGGGGTAGAACTCATATTACCGGCATTGCTCATTCCCCCACCGGTCGATCTCTCATTGAAGGGTCTCATCGGTCTCTGAAACGTTTATGACAACAACAAAAAGGGGGAATGGGCATGGCTATTCCCGAGGAACGGTTACAGAAAGCGTTGTATGTTTTTAATTTTTTGAATTGTTCTTGAATAGATAACGGCCCACCGATAGGTCGACGTTTCACTGCAGCTACCTCCGTCGAGGCACGGGTTAAAGGCCCGGTATCGGTCCGAGATGCAGAAACAGGTAAAATTATGGGACCATATCCTCTTGTTACACGGGGAAAAGGTTATGCTTGTGTCTCTACAGAAAAAGGACCTAGATGGATCCCAGCGAAGAATGTAAGACCTTTCCGTGAACCTTTACCGCAGGCAGCTGATAGCGACACCGACGCTACAGAATGAAATAAAAACTGTGTGAGGATTACTGTTTTGCATTAATGTTAGATACCCAAAATCAGGACATAGGATATAGATTTCGCTTTTTACAGCGCCTAGAACGAGCACTATCACCCTGGATCAAGCCACTGAACAGAGGTAATACTCTCGGACCAAGCGGGGGAAAGGGACGACTCATTGTCCATGGAACGATGATTCCATTGACACTGATAAGGGGAAGGGAGGATTCATAATGAGAGAACAACTAGGTATTATGAAGGAGAACAGGAACTGGGGGAAGAAGGGGCAACAGAGCAGAGGTGATGAGGTGTTTGTCACATCCATAGGATGTCTTGGCATGCTTAATCGAACTTGCAGGAGACAAATTGTGTGGCCAGGTGGATGACACCCCTTGGTTATGAACCTCATCCATAGCATCCTTGAAAAGTCAGCATTAATTTTTTTTGGTGCGTAGAAGGAAGGATTC
>NZ_JAMPNW010000054.1:0-1428 GCF_028479545.1 Providencia sp. PROV201 | reverse complement strand
TGAAGTGACCCCCAATAGTTGGACAATCAATTACTGGGGGTTTTTTATGTCTAAATATAATCGGAATTTAAAAATTGCTATCGCCAACCAATGCCTAGCGGGAGAATCATCAGAAGCACTTTCAAAAATGTATGATATTTCTTCTCGGCAGATCCGATATTGGGCCCAAGTAGTGACTATTCATGGTAATAATGCTTTCCAGCCCACACCTCATTTACGTTGTGCAAAAGCAAGGTTACAAGCCATAAAACTTATGTGGACACATGATTGGTCTCTCGGTCACACTAGTGCCATACTTAACTTAACTACGACTGGCACTCTATCTCTCTGGCTTGATAGATATGATAAATACGGGTTCAAAGGGTTAGAGTGTTGCTCAAGAGGAAGAAAGCCTATGGACTTCTCCAAAATAATAACTGATCGTCCTGACGATGAAAAAACACTTGAAGAATTGAAAGAAGAGCTTGCCTACTTACGTGCAGAAAATGCTGTACTAAAAAAGTTGGAAGAGTTGGAACAAATAAAACGACGGCAAGCAAAGAAAAGACGTTAATTGTTTTAGCCCTAAAAAATCAATATTCACTCAAACACTTGCTTCATGCTACGAAACTAGCAAAAAGTGTGTTCTATTATCACGTTAGCGTATTAAAAAAACCAATAGCTTATGAGAAAGAGCTGACGCGAATTGAAACTATTTATCATGAACATAAAGGTCGTTATGGTTACAGACGTATTCATTTAACGCTGAAAAATGAAGGTATTATGCTTAATCATAAAACCGTACAACGATTGATGGGGCAACTTAATTTAAAATCAACAGTAAGACCGAAGAAATACCGTTCATATCGGGGAGATGTGGGTAAAGCAGCGCCTAACTATCTCAAACGAAATTTTAAAGCGACTAAACCGAATGAAAAGTGGGTAACTGATGTCACTGAATTTAAAGTGAATGAACAAAAAGTGTATCTATCCCCTATTATTGATTTATATAACCAAGAGGTTGTGGCTTATAAAGTGGCTAAAAATGCGCGTTTAACGTTGGTTACAGAGATGCTAAAAAAAGGGCTATCTCGGTTAGGAGAAGCTCAAAAACCACTCTTACACAGTGATCAGGGTTGGCAATATCGACACAAGCACTACCAGAGACAGTTAACAGACAATGGAATTAAACAAAGTATGTCAAGGAAAGGTAACTGTTTAGATAATGCCGTTGCTGAGAATTTTTTTGGTCTATTGAAATCGGAAATGTATCATGGATATCATTTTCGAGATGCCGATGAACTGATTGATAAAATTGGCGAATACATAGAGTATTACAACACCAAACGAATTAAAGCCAAATTAAAAGGCCTGACTCCGATTGAATATCGAAATCAGGCCTTACAAGCCGCTTAACTAAAAGTGTCCAACTTTATGGGTTCACTTCAA
>NZ_JAMPNW010000053.1:0-1453 GCF_028479545.1 Providencia sp. PROV201 | reverse complement strand
AATTATGCTCTTTAACAATCTGGAACAAGCTGAAAATTGAAAACAACGCACATTGTTTATCGCTTAAACAATGTGAGAGTCTCTCAAAAATCTCAACTTGAAGATGTCGTCAACAGACAGAAGCCGTCGGGTTTTGTGTCGAGTGACAAAAAAGACACCTTCGGGTTGTGAGGTTAAGCGACTAAGCGTACACGGTGGATGCCTAGGCAATCAGAGGCGATGAAGGACGTGCTAATCTGCGATAAGCGTCGGTAAGGTGATATGAACCGTTACAACCGACGATTTCCGAATGGGGAAACCCAGTGCAATTCGTTGCACTATCGTTTGATGAATACATAGTCAAACGAAGCGAACCGGGGGAACTGAAACATCTCAGTACCCCGAGGAAAAGAAATCAACCGAGATTCCCCTAGTAGCGGCGAGCGAACGGGGAGCAGCCCAGAGTCTTAATCAGCATTAGCATCAGGAGAACGGTCTGGAAAGTCCGGCAGTAAAGGGTGATAGCCCCGTATCCGAAGGTGTTAGTGTTGTGAACTCGACGAGTAGGGCGGGACACGTGTTATCCTGTCTGAATATGGGGGGACCATCCTCCAAGGCTAAATACTCCTGATTGACCGATAGTGAACCAGTACCGTGAGGGAAAGGCGAAAAGAACCCCGGCGAGGGGAGTGAAATAGAACCTGAAACCGTGTACGTACAAGCAGTGGGAGCCCCACCACCAAAGCATTTTCTGGTGTTGAGGACAACTTTGAAGTGGCATTCAACACGCGTTGACGGAGCGCTTTTTGCGACGTCCAACACACAAAACAAGCAGTGAATGTGCTTTGGGGTGGGGTGACTGCGTACCTTTTGTATAATGGGTCAGCGACTTATATTCTGTAGCAAGGTTAACCGTATAGGGGAGCCGTAGGGAAACCGAGTCTTAACTGGGCGAATGAGTTGCAGGGTATAGACCCGAAACCCGGTGATCTAGCCATGGGCAGGTTGAAGGTTGGGTAACACTAACTGGAGGACCGAACCGACTAATGTTGAAAAATTAGCGGATGACTTGTGGCTGGGGGTGAAAGGCCAATCAAACCGGGAGATAGCTGGTTCTCCCCGAAAGCTATTTAGGTAGCGCCTCGTGAACTCATCTTCGGGGGTAGAGCACTGTTTCGACTAGGGGGTCATCCCGACTTACCAACTCGATGCAAACTACGAATACCGAAGAATGTTATCACGGGAGACACACGGCGGGTGCTAACGTTCGTCGTGAAGAGGGAAACAACCCAGACCGCCAGCTAAGGTCCCAAAGTCATAGTTAAGTGGGAAACGAAGTGGGAAGGCTCAGACAGCCAGGATGTTGGCTTAGAAGCAGCCATCATTTAAAGAAAGCGTAATAGCTCACTGGTCGAGTCGGCCTGCGCGGAAGATGTAACGGGGCTAAACTATGCACCGAAGCTGCGGCAGCGAA
>NZ_JAMPNW010000052.1:0-1524 GCF_028479545.1 Providencia sp. PROV201 | reverse complement strand
GGATGTCTTTACAAAGGGAGGATGATGATGACGAGTGGATAACGCAACTTCGCTTAGTCGGACAAGCCGACGAAGAGTACAACGAGCGACAAAAATTGAAAGGAGGAAGCTCTGCGACGACTACTCTTAAGCGAAAAAACGATTACGGGGACCGGTCTAGCCAAGCAAAAGGCAAAGCCAAAACATGGTCCCCACCAAAGCGATTCAACAGGCAAATTAAAGCCTGCCACCACCGGGTTGTGACCCACGAAACGAGTGCATACCGATTGGTCGGCTGCACGTGAAGGAATCCCACAGAAATTGGTAGACACACGACGTGAGAAAAAGAGTTGCACACGTTGTGGACTTTCCAACTACAGTTGGAAGACATGTCTGAAGGCCGCCGCGGTCAACCAAGTGACCGGGCGCAGGATCGCAACCCCGAGGCCCAGACGGGTGGAAGTCCGACCACCGCGGTCAAACGCAAAGGTCGGCCAAGCCCGAGCAAACCCAGCACCTCGGATATGGGAAACTGAGGAATAAGCAAAGGGATAGTTCCTCGGTGCACGGCGACGTATAAGCATCCGTTAAAAGGATGGCTCGCGGGAGTTAACGAGAAATACGTGTTTTCTGCGAGTACACCACTTACGGCCTAAAAATGTGCTCTCTTAGGGCGGCTTAGCTAAGAATGACAGCGAACCGTTACGGAGGTTGGGAATGCAAAGAGCTGTGGCTAGTGTTAACGACTAGATTATGCTACCACGTATAGCAGGATGCACACTCCCATGATGCTGAATTTAGGCGTTGCATGTGAAAACGAGGAAAGAAGGTTGGACCTTTGAACAGATAGTGCAAATGAGCGAACTGGCTAGACAGGAGCCCAAGCTGGCTGGACGCAGCCTGATATGAGTTGAAGCCAGCACTCAAGCGCTCAGCAAGATCATTGGTCCAACAGAAAGAGTTCCAGAAAGACGTACCAGTTTAAAATGGCCCGATGCGAGGGAAGACAACCCGATGTCCAAAGGCTCCACACGCATAAGTCATAAACGGGGCGGCTCGCTAGGGAGGCTGATACAAGTACGGAAAGGGGCATCCAATGGCGACGGCATTGGAGTAGTCGGTTGTTAGGATGAGGGAGATAGGCGACAGCGTGCTCGCGCCTTGTGAACCCCCCACAACCGGAATCGAAATCAACTCCTAAGGCCGGGTTAAAAGGTCGATCCTCGACTCAGTATGGGTTTCTGAGTTCGGTATGATTAAATATCGTTATTGAGGGTATGAACGCACATTATCCAGGTTGTCTGAGGAGGCCTAGTTGGCCGAAACCACGCGGGCGTGGTAACAATCACTACCTCCAACCATTATGAGCAAATGACAGACAACTGAACAGGGTCCCTATGGGGACCCTAAACGAACAAAGCATGATATACCAAAACCAGAACGGTATAAATGCCCCGAAGGCAAGGCCTTCCTCATATCAAAAAACAAAAGAGTACCAATTCGCATATTATTAGACTCGGGCTCTAACATCTTTGTTATTAGCCA
>NZ_JAMPNW010000051.1:0-1630 GCF_028479545.1 Providencia sp. PROV201 | reverse complement strand
AATTGGGGTTTGAGGTGGGGAGTCACTATACCCTCATTCGCCAAACCGGACAGTTGATTATCCAGCTGGTTGAGAACGAGTAAGATATTTAAGGACGATCCCAGCAGATAACTGGGATCGTCTCATTAATTAATAGAGTAAAGATCTTGAATGTAACGCTCAACAAATAGTTTTAATTCAGAAGATGGATAAGGCTCTTTAGCTTGGATTAAATAAGCATCATCATAAATTACTCTTGAATTCAATGAGCTAGATATTATATACAAAATTAAAACTGAAAACTTTAAGTTGCTCTCACCTCTTGTGGAGACACTTACCATGTATGGGTACTCTATATCATCTATATCACGTAGATTTTCTTCAATAAAGTTAAAACTTATCCAACAAAAATAATCATATTGGTGGTCGTGTATATAGATAAACTTATCAAGTAAATTTAGTCCTTTTTTAGCTGATATACCTATAGTTAATTGTTTTGTAGACAAAGAAAAGTCATTAAACCCATCGACGATACTATTGAGGATATCTTCAAATTGAGGAAGCTTTTTAATTGGAAATAAAATTTCGTTAGACATTATTTTCCTCCATTGGTACTAATTGAACCACTTGTAACATTAAGCCAGCCATCTTGGGTTTTAATGTAAATATTATTTACCGTGCCTTCTTTTGTGATATTGCTAACTGGAGAGCCAGATTTAAAGTGGTCAATCATTTCTTTCATGCTTACACCTGTTTTAGATGCATCCACATATAGATCCCCTTGATAGCCAGCTTTTTGCATATCTTTGGCACCACTCACAATATTGCGCCTAACAGCGTTGATGCTCTGCCCTTCTACTAATTTTAATTGGACCGGAACACCATCTAGCCATCCATCTATTCCTTGGAAATTTTCTTTTTCAACGCCTTTAAAATTACCGCCCTTATATTTAACAATATCTAATGCTTGCTGGTATTCATGAGGTTCTAATGCATTCTGTATGACTGTCCCTTGTTTTCCATTAGGTAATTTAAGGATATCTTTACCTGAGTTTATTACTGTTGACTCCGCACTCGTCAACTGATTCAAGTTAATCTTACCAGCCTTGGCTTCTGACTGTATTACTTGTTTAACTGTCGAGACTTCTTGTGCTGTTTTACCAATAATCAATGCACCGCCGGCACCAGTTCCTCCCGGTGTTACTACCTCTGCTGTAAATATACCCACTTCATTTAAGCATATTACAGGTGCTGCTTTACAGCCTGTTAAAGCAGTTCGAACAGTTGCTATCATTTCTGGTGCTATAACTAATGAGTAGCCAGCTGCAACGACGCCCATCGATGCTCCAGACACAACTAAATTACCATTATTAATGCCTTTAGTTATGTCTGCTTTACAGCTCGCATCACAATCTGGGATATCAGCAAATAAGAACCCAAGGTTTCCACCAAGTGCCATTGAGTTATTCTCAACCGCATTCTTCCCAGCTTGCGAGCCGGTAATTGCCCCAGCCACATCACCGGTAGTCAGTCCACCAGCAAGGCCTGAAGCCAATTGGCTTAGTGCACTGACTTGCTGTTTCTCACTTTCACTCAGTTCCCAAATTTCGTTGCCCGGGAAGAGGGTGTTCAAGATAACATGAGCCGACAA
>NZ_JAMPNW010000050.1:0-1751 GCF_028479545.1 Providencia sp. PROV201 | reverse complement strand
GTAGTGGTATTGGAGGTGGACTACTCGGTAATTCCTCCATTGGAATTTCGAGTTTCGAAGGGTCCACGTGTTTCGTAGGTTGGGGGTGGCTTAACTCGGGTGGTGATATTTCATCTGATAGTAATAGCATCTGCCGCGCCGTTTCCTCATCAGGGGTGTCGTATGAGGTACCAGATTTATGTGATCTCGCCTTAGGTGAATATCCCGATCCAAGCTTGTCCGTTAAGTGGTAGGGGCATTCGTCGATTTCGCATGCCGTAAAGTGCATTTCAGCATGGGCGCGATCGCCTGGTGGGGTGCCTGGATGTGAGACTCGGTCTCCCCAGTCGTTACCTTCACGGATGAATTGGTCATTTGCCCAAGCCTCGGGTTCCCGCAGAACAGCGGGTGGCAGGGTGGCTGGGCTTTCTTCCACTGCCGGTGGTTGGTATCCCGACATGTAGCTCGAGTTGGTGCTTTCGTGGTTTCGAATATGGTGGTGTCAGAGAGATCGTCAGTTTCGAGAGTAGTGTCTTTAGCATAGTATGGATTTTTGCCGTCTGTTGTTGAGTCCTCATAAACGCGGGAAAGAGCATCAGCTAAATAGTTTTTGCATCCTTGTTGGTATTCTATGTTTGCATCGTACTTGCTGAGCTCTGTCAACCATCTAAGTTGTTTCCTGCTAGGGTTTTTTGCTGTTTTCAGGTGTATCAATGGGCGGTGGTCGGTAACTATCGTAAACTTTCGCCCAAGTAATATGTGGCTGAAACTGTGTAAAGCATCAATGATGGCTAGTGCTTCCTTGTCGGTAGTACCGTAGTTTATTTGTGCATTTGAGAATTTTCTGCTGTGGAGCGCCGCTGGTCTAGCCGTATCACTAGTGGGTCCTTGTCCTACCCATGCTCCTACCCCTACGTTTGAGGCATCCGTGATTAGCCATATCTGGTTCTCCGGAGTCGTTCAGGGGTTGCATCACTTGTTGTTCCTGCAGCAATTTTCTTATATTGTCCATAGCTCGGTCTTGGAGTTCTGTCCATATGAATTCGGCATCTCCGGTCAAATCGGTGAGTGGGGCTGCCAGTGTGGCATGGTGTGGCAGAACTGTGCCACGTAGTTTAGTAATCCCAGGAACCTTTGGAGTTCCTTTTTCGTCGATGGCGTGTGCCACTCGTGTAACACTCGTATTTTTTCAGGGGCTGCATGGATCCCTTTTTCGTCAATGATGTGACCAAGAATTTCCAGTTGTGTAGCAAAGAATGTTGTTTTCTTTCGACTCGCATAATACTGTGCCGTCCGTAATTTTTCACAAACCTTTCGTAGGTGTGTCATGTGCTCTTCAGGTGTGTCGGAGTAGATTAGTATATCATCAATGTAGACCCACACAAAGTTGTGCAGATATTCTCCTAGGATGTCTTCCATTATGCGCATAAATGTGGCTGGCGCGTTTTTATCTCCTTGCAGCATTACCTTGCTCGCCATTACTCCAAATAGTGATTTGAACGCATTGTTTTTCTCGTCTTCGGGTTCCACCCGTGTCTGAAAGTATGCATCGGTTAAATCGATTTTGCTTCTGTACTTTGCTCGTCCAACTGCATTCAGGATATCTTGTTATCGTGGGATGGATGGTGAATCTTTGATTACTAGGTCGTTCCGTCGTTTCAGATCTACCAGTGGTCTGATCCCTTCCCGTCCTTTTTTTGGTTGCACAAACATCGGGGCAGCTCCTTGCGTGGCGGAACGGTAAATAATACCTTGTCGTAATTTTTCCTGGG
>NZ_JAMPNW010000048.1:0-1945 GCF_028479545.1 Providencia sp. PROV201 | reverse complement strand
GGGTATAGGAAGTATAAACCACCTTTTTGCTCCTCATCCGAAGTATCTTACCTGAAATTCCCTCACTCGTTTACCGCTCAAGCCCCAATTTTAACTGCCGGTCCAGCCTAAACCGCTCTAATAAGGTTCGATTTGGCGGTAAAATCTCTAGCCTGATAGCTCGAGAGATACAAACTGCCCCACCGCCCCGTTTAAAAGTTGGCAGTGTTGAGCAGTGTTGGATTTGGGGTCGTCAGTCAAAGAGACGACTCTGTGATGGATCGAACAGGCTGGGAGTCAGTGGCGGCGCTCGTTCTGGTGGCAGCTCACGCTGCTTGGCGGCATTCGCCTTGGCTGTTTTCTGTTTCAGATGCTTGAGAATCTGCTCAATGACCTTCGGATCTTCGATGCTGGCAATCACTTTGACGTGACCGCCGCAGTGTTCGCAGACTTCAATATCAATATTGAAGACTCGCTTGAGGCGTTGCATCCAGGTCATGGCGCGGTGGCGCTCTGCAGGACTCTTGTCACGCCAGTTAGTATCGAGACCTTCCGATTTGTCGGGCTTCTTGCCCCGCTTGGCGGGTGTTACTTGAACTCGGTGTTTGCTGTTCGGTGCAAAGACGCCGTGGAAGCGTGTGAGGTTGACTCGCGGCTTAGGTACCAACGCAGCGAGTTTGGCGATGAAGTCCAGCGGCTCGAAGATCACATGGGTGGTGCCATTGCGGTACGGAGTTTTGAGCTCGTAACGCACCTGCCCATTGGCGGTTAATGCCAGACGTTTTTCTGAAACCGCTGGCCGACTAATGTAGCGACACAAGCGCTCAAGCTTATCCCGCTGATGCGCTTCGGCCATCACACCGGCGTGTAGCGAGAAACCAGCATGGTTGGCTACTCGACTGCTTGAGTCGGCTTTATCCTCACGCCCTGGCAAGGTTTGCAGGGTGAAGACTTTGCGCCCTTGCTGGGGGCCGACGGCAATGCGATACGTAACCGAAGCACCATGTAATTGAGTCAGCGTATCGTCTTCGCCCTCTTCCAGTGTCAACCACGTATTCTCGGCATCACGCTCCAAAATCCCACGCTTTTCCATGCAGCGAGCGATGCGATGGCTGAGGGTGTGAGCGAGCGTATTCAGCTCATCGTAAGTGGGTGCCTTGACACGATGGAAGCGTTGCTTGCCATAGTCATCTTCGGCATAGACACCATCGAGAAACAGCATGTGGTAGTGGACATTGAGATTTAGCGCGGAGCCAAAGCGTTGGATAAGAGTCACTGAGCCAGTTTGTGCAGAGGCTTTGGTGTAACCGGCTTTTTTGATCAGATGAGTTGAGAGTGTACGATAGACGATACTCAAGACCTGGCCCATCAGCTGGGGATGGCGAGCCAGCAAAAAGCGTAGCTGGAAAGGAAAGCTGAGCACCCACTGGCGAATGGGCTCCTTGGGGAAGACTTCGTCTATCAGCAGCGCCGCACTCTCGGCCATCCGGCGGGCACCGCAGCTAGGGCAAAAGCCGCGTCGTTTACAGCTGAAGGCGACCAGACGCTCGTGATGACAATCCTCGCAGCGAACCCGCATGAAACCATACTCCAGACGGCCACATTGGAGGAGGTCGTTGAATTCTTGTTGGATGTAGCGAGGCAGGTGTTGACCTTGGGCTTCGAGTGAGGCTTTGAAGGCTGGGTAGTGCTGCTCAACCAGCTGGTAGAGCAGCGTCTGGTCGGGTTGGTGGCGTTCGTAACCGTTTGTTTGAGTGGGCGATTGACTCGCCGTGGCGTTCCTTGCCAGCGACATGGGTATCCTCCGCTGATACTGTGGTTATGTACAGTATCAGCGGCTTGCGTTCAGACGTCCAGTCTGGCCCTAGACATCGCTAAATGCTTAACCCGCAATAGCCCTCACGAGTTGTTATCAGCCACTACCGGTTGAGCGAGAAGGTTTTGGGTTCAGGGTGCTATTGCTCCA
>NZ_JAMPNW010000047.1:0-1984 GCF_028479545.1 Providencia sp. PROV201 | reverse complement strand
GTTGGGTAGGGGAGCGTTCTGTAAGCCTGTGAAGGTGTACTGTGAGGTATGCTGGAGGTATCAGAAGTGCGAATGCTGACATAAGTAACGATAATGCGGGTGAAAAACCCGCACGCCGGAAGACCAAGGGTTCCTGTCCAACGTTAATCGGGGCAGGGTGAGTCGACCCCTAAGGCGAGGCAGAAATGCGTAGTCGATGGGAAACGGGTTAATATTCCCGTACTGGTGATAATTGCGATGGGGGGACGGAGAAGGCTAGGCTATCCGGGCGACGGTTGTCCCGGTTTAAGAATGTAGGCAGGTGAATTAGGCAAATCCGGTTCACTACATGCTGAGGTTCGATGACGAGTCACTACGGTGATGAAGTAGCTCATGCCCCGCTTCCAGGAAAAGCCTCTAAGCTCTAGATTATCATTAATCGTACCCCAAACCGACACAGGTGGTCAGGTAGAGAATACTCAGGCGCTTGAGAGAACTCGGGTGAAGGAACTAGGCAAAATGGTGCCGTAACTTCGGGAGAAGGCACGCTGGCGCTAGGTGAAGTCCCTCGCGGATGGAGCTGAAGCCAGTCGCAGATACCAGCTGGCTGCAACTGTTTATTAAAAACACAGCACTGTGCAAACACGAAAGTGGACGTATACGGTGTGACGCCTGCCCGGTGCTGGAAGGTTAATTGATGGGGTTATCCGTAAGGAGAAGCTCTTGATCGAAGCCCCAGTAAACGGCGGCCGTAACTATAACGGTCCTAAGGTAGCGAAATTCCTTGTCGGGTAAGTTCCGACCTGCACGAATGGCGTAATGATGGCCAGGCTGTCTCCACCCGAGACTCAGTGAAATTGAACTCGCTGTGAAGATGCAGTGTACCCGCGGCAAGACGGAAAGACCCCGTGAACCTTTACTATAGCTTGACACTGAACATTGAGCCTTGATGTGTAGGATAGGTGGGAGGCTTCGAAGCGTGGACGCCAGTCTGCGTGGAGCCAACCTTGAAATACCACCCTTTAATGTTTGATGTTCTAACGTAGCCCCGTTATCTGGGGTGCGGACAGTGTCTGGTGGGTAGTTTGACTGGGGCGGTCTCCTCCCAAAGAGTAACGGAGGAGCACGAAGGTTGGCTAAGCATGGTCGGACATCATGCGGTTAGTGCAAAGGCATAAGCCAGCTTGACTGCGAGAGTGACGGCTCGAGCAGGTACGAAAGTAGGTCTTAGTGATCCGGTGGTTCTGAATGGAAGGGCCATCGCTCAACGGATAAAAGGTACTCCGGGGATAACAGGCTGATACCGCCCAAGAGTTCATATCGACGGCGGTGTTTGGCACCTCGATGTCGGCTCATCACATCCTGGGGCTGAAGTAGGTCCCAAGGGTACGGCTGTTCGCCGTTTAAAGTGGTACGCGAGCTGGGTTTAGAACGTCGTGAGACAGTTCGGTCCCTATCTGCCGTGGGCGTTGGAAGATTGAAAGGGGCTGCTCCTAGTACGAGAGGACCGGAGTGGACGCACCACTGGTGTTCGGGTTGTCATGCCAATGGCATTGCCCGGTAGCTAAGTGCGGAAGAGATAACCGCTGAAAGCATCTAAGCGGGAAACTTGCCTTGAGATGAGTCTTCCCTGACCCTTTAAGGGTCCTAAAGGAACGTTTAAGACTAAGACGTTGATAGGTTGGGTGTGTAAGCATAGCGATATGTTGAGCTAACCAATACTAATGAACCGTGAGGCTTAACCTGACAACACCGAAGGTGTTTTAGAGAGATTAGAGTTGTTTTTCAAGAAAGAGTGAGAAGCCGAGAGGTGAAGGACACACAGCTTGTTTGAGATTGAGGTTCTGGTTTAGTGGAGAAAACTAAACGGGAACAAATAGAATTTGTCTGGCGGCAATAGCGCGGTGGTCCCACCTGACCCCATGCCGAACTCAGCAGTGAAACGCCGTAGCGCCGATGGTAGTGTGGGGTCTCCCCATGTGAGAGTAGGGAACTGCCAGACATT
>NZ_JAMPNW010000046.1:0-2206 GCF_028479545.1 Providencia sp. PROV201 | reverse complement strand
AGTTTGTCGACATTAATAATAGCGTCATTGGTATTATTAATAATATGACGAACAACCGCAGAACCAATAAAGCCTGCACCACCAGTAACTAATATTTTCATCTTGGAGTAACAGGTCGTATTTTGATTGTTAAAATGAGAACTCTAAAAGTGATTATCTCATGATTTTGGCACGCTACCGCCCCGGGCTTACAGCTACCTGTTCACTGATAATCTTTAATTTACTCAACTAATTTTGGCTATTATACCTAAATAAGCTTGAGTAAGATAGTTGTTAACTAAGAGCCTATCTCAATAGGGATTAATTACCGCATAAAAAATCTGTACAACTCGCCACCGCTACGCTTATCCGCATAGATATACTGGTAAATCCATTCATGGCTGACGCTAAGACCAATAATGCTGCCAATTGCACTTGTTTGCTCAGGACTCCACTCCAGAGCAAATATCACGAAATCTATGGTCTGCTGAGGAATTGTCCTTTTGGCAGATGACAGCCGCCTATCACAGCACTTCTGGTGTGCCTGTTGTGGGTTATAACCAGTATCTGAAGTGTTACGCCTCAGTTCACGGGAGACCGTGGACTTGCTTACACCGATACGGATACCTATCTCATGGCAGGATAAATTATCCTCACGCAGTATCGATATCTGGTATCGTTGTCCTTCGGTTAGTTGCTGATACTTCATACTTACTCGCTCATCTTTGGTCGGAAGAGCAGGATAGCTTATCAGTAGCTAACCGTCCTTCCATCTAACATGACCGAGCGTTGCACTTATTATCTGAATTCGCGAGCCATTAATTATTAATTAATTAATTAGTTCTCTATAAGGAACATGGAATTTAGAGTCATCGTTCTGAATATAAAAAGATTGATAGTATAACAAAATAATAATAGTAGTGAATATAGGACTAGAAATTGAGGCAACAGAAAAGCCAATAAGAAAAAAAGGAAGTACCACATATATAAGAATACGTTTGTAATTAATTATGAGAATGAACTGAATCAGATAATATAATATAAACCCAATTAATCCTAACTGCAATAGCAATTGCAATATAACAATATGCGGCTCATATCCATTTAACTTAACACTAAAAAGGCCTGTTCCAAATAATGTTGTAAAAATATCACGAGATATCAATATTTCAAATCCACGTTTAATAAAATTGATTTTAGTAGAACCACTATCATCCATTTCTATCATGTGAATAATGAATGATGATGATAATATCATGCAAAATATTCCGATAGGTAATAAATATATTTTAATCTTTTTAGATAAACGGAAATAGATAAATAAGATAGTTGTAATAGATATAGCTGCTAATGATAAAGAAGATAATACGAGCATATACAGTACTATCATATAAATTAGAGTATATTTATAGCAAACTTTACGCAAAAATAAGCAATAAAAAAAAATCAAGGATGCATAAATACCAGAAAAGTTTGAGTCCATATCAATTAATCCGAATTTATAAGCATATCTTCCTATATCGTTTTTTTCTATTGCATTAATAAAGAAACGATAATAACAATCCAAAAGCAAAATAAAAATACTAGTAATAATCGTACAGTGTGATAATTTTTCTAGTAGCCTTTTTGGTGGAGGAGAGAATATCAATATTGATATAAAAAGATAAATCCACCAGTAAATGCCAGAAAATGCATTTAATTGAGGGTTAAGTAGTATATTATTAGAAAATAAATAAAAAATAAAAATAAAAATAAAAAATAATAATGTTATTTTTTTTGGGTTAAGGCTTAAATTAAAAGGAAAATAAAAAATAATTGCTATGGTCAAACCAACCAATGATAATATAGAGCCAATATTATCATATCCAAAAATATTTAAATAGAACAATGGAGGTATGCATAAAAAATAATAACTTAAATTCTTTGACATATTATATCTTTATTTATTAAGATGATGTTTTATTGAAATGAAAAAGCAATTTATATCTCTAATAAACTTAACCGTGTTTGAATAGATTTTGAGCAAGTAGGGTTGCAGCCACGAGTAACTCTTCCCTTGTTATTGTGTAGCCAGAATGCCGCAAAACTTCCATGCCTAAGCGAACTGTTAGTACCTAATAGTATCACTAAGAACCTATCCTAAAAGGGATTATCAGAATGTCGTAACAGGTAATTTCTGAAGGTGAAAATATGACAGGTAGCAGATGGCGTATCAGTTATGAACTCT
>NZ_JAMPNW010000045.1:0-2313 GCF_028479545.1 Providencia sp. PROV201 | reverse complement strand
AGTTGGGGTTTGAGGTAGGCAGTCACTATACCCTCACTCGCCAAGCCGGACAGTTGATTATCCGGCTGGCTGAGGGGGAGTGAAGCGATTATGCAGAGTTCTCACTGCTGGCTCATATGACCTCGGTGGGTTATGAATTGCTATGCCTCCATGAGCTCATAACTGGAACTTATTCGCACCTTCCCTAGCACATCCTCAAGTTCACAACCTTTAGAAATTATTTCAGTAACATGTTTGGATACTTTATGCTCTGAAAAAAACTTAACGCAATAAGGCTTAAATATTAAATTATTAGCTTCATCTATAGATGGTGTTTTTGACTTTAGCCGGGCTACTTGCCCAACCGACAACGCCCGAACCCCAGTCCACAGCTGATCATCAGTGGTAAGTGGCTGAATGAGCTAGGGTTTACGGTCGGCAGTCATTTTACTCTCACACGCCAAGCTGGGCAACTGATCATCCAGCTGGCAGAGAGGGAGTAAAAACAAATAATGGCATCTCAGTAATAAATTGGGATCTATATTTTTGAGATTATAATTTAAATTATAATAAGCTCACCTGACTCATTGAAAGGCGCTTTTATTTTATAATTACGAGTATAAACATTCACAATATACCTTAGATAGTCTTTAAAATCCCAATCAGTAGCTTCTATAGTCTCTTCATTTTCATCATATTGATAGACCCTATTAGGATCATTAGATTCGGTAAGCAAGAAGAAGTACTGAGTATAGCTTTCCACTGATATGAATAATGCTTTTTGTTTCCGCAGATTATATTCTTGGATAGATGGAAGCTCATCTCTTAGTGCATCTTGATATAAGATATTACCTCTAACCGTCTGTCCATTTCGATAAAAAAACAGAGGGTCGTCACCAAAAAGCCCTCCACTACAACGACCAATACTTGTTAAAAAATCATACAACTGGTCTTTAACCTTAATATCGTATAAGCGCTCGATTTTACCAATTTCTTCATCTGAATAACCATTCATATACCCTAAATTAATAGGCAACTCAGGGTACACAGAATGCAGATATTTGATTAGTTCACTATTCATTATTTATTTTTCCCCGTAGAGCCTTGATAAATATTCACATTAAGATTCTTATTATTTTCTGCAAAATTTTGACTTGTATAACCACAGCTTACGCACATACCAGGATCTCGACTAGATGTATTTTGTATTGCCATATTTACATCTGCTTTTTGCCCATTATAAGCATCTTGAATATGATTAAATAGCTTTTGTTCTGCATGATTAAAATTTGTTTTCTTAGAGTCAATGTTACCCACACTAGTAAAACTATTATTATCATCACGAATAACCTTATAGTTAATCCCGTCTATCTTCACTGTATCTGGTGATTTTCCTGACCATGATTTACCACTAACCGAAAGATAATATTCAGTTTTACCATTTGCGGTTACTGATGCGGTGGCATAACTAACTGCCGCCCCATCTTGTTGTGAAGATTTCTTTAAATATTGTTGAGTTGCATTTCTCACAGCATCTAAATTCAGTGCAGGATCATTAACTTGCTTCAAGTCATGAACTTGATAATTATTTAACTTATCTCCATTGCTTTGGTTAGGCATTGTTTTGGGTGGCATTTGTTCATTTGGTTTTGTTGGGGTTACACCTGGTTTCGCAACATCTTTCCCAAACTGTTTAACAAGAGCTCCTGAATTCGCAATAGCAGACATTCCACCTAATAGATAAATCGACCCGACATACATACCTGCACGCGTTCGTGCTTCTTCATCGGTATAACCGAAGTTTTTAAAGGCTTCAGTATAGGATTCCAATAGATTATACGCCTGCTGTGCTTCGGGTGAAGTCGAGTTCAACAAACGCTCGATTTCTTGATAACCTGCCTGCGCTGTTTTCGGGTTTTGATACGTCAAACTGACATAGGTATCTATCGTTTCGAATGCGTCTTTTCTGGCGGCGGTACATTCAGGTGAAACACCGCCGGCACAAGTATCAAGCAGTTTTTGGGTTGTTTCCGTATCTTTGATCCGCAGTTCAGCAAGCTTCTGTTGCTCGACCTCAGTGATCTTCCCTTGCTGCTCTTTAAGCTCCAGTGACGTCTTCTGGCGGTGCTCTGAGTCGCTCAGGTAGTTATTCTCAACCGCATTCTTCCCAGCTTGCGAGCCAGTAATCGCACCGGCCACATCACCGGTAGTCAGTCCACCCGCTAATCCTGAAGCCAGTTGGCTTAGTGCACTGACTTGCTGTTTCTCACTTTCACTCAGTTCCCAAATTTCTTTGCCCGGGAAGAGGGTGTTCAAGATAACATGAGCCGATAG
>NZ_JAMPNW010000044.1:0-3736 GCF_028479545.1 Providencia sp. PROV201 | reverse complement strand
TTAACGTACATCTTGGTTATCTTCATTGGGGTTGGGAATGGCAGAGTAAGCGGTAGCGGTTAATTTAAGATCACGGCCAGAAAGTGCAATAATTTTGTCTTTGGATTGGAGATTAGCCGACTGCAAGTCAATATCACGGGCTGCATTTAACGTGACATTGCCATTTGCGATGAGTTTAAAACGCAACTTGAGCCTCGCATTATTGCTGCTGTTGCTGATTGTGATATAGAAACCGACTGCTCTGTTATTTAAATCATGTGGGAAGGACTGGTAATTTAGCTTTGAAGTGGATTTAGGCGACGATATGAACTTTTTCTATGAAGTTCGCCTCCGTTACTATATTCAACCGTCATTTGCGTTATCGGGTATGGGTACTGAAACAGATGAAGAAAAAAGCGAAGAACAACGCTATTACCGCGAAGAAATTCACTTAAAAAAAGGTGGACAAGACTACGATGTGTGGGCTGGGCAAAAGAGCAGATCATTCACGATATTCTTGATCAGTACGAAAAACATATTCACTTCTTACACTTATTGGGTAAGTAGTCCTAAAAAAGAAACATTACCTAAAATGTGTCGATAAGAAAACACAGGCGGCTAAAATCATAACCGCCTGTGTTTTCAATCTTTTTTGCTCAATTCTATTGAACTTAGAGCTATCTACCCCCTATCATTAGGGCTTACTGATTGTTATTACCAGATTTCTTATAATAATTTTGCAGGAAGTATTACGTCTTTGCCTTTAACATAATCCCATACCAAGGTGAATATCTTTTTATATATCGAGCTTTCATATTGTGATAGGTGCATTAATAGTTTTGATAGTTCATCCGATGATCTCATGACTGATATCTCCCCCCTTCAGGATACGCTATAAAAACGTGACTAACACCGTTTATCGATATAGTTAAAAAAGCCTTTCCATTAATATATTGTATATTATTAAGATATACACTACTGACTAAAAACGGCATTTCCATTCCAAGGCCCCTCTAAAAATTCTCGTAGTGTCATTTGATAGCTCGTGCTTTTTTGTTGGGATTAACATATCAAAAGCAGGCAAGTACACAATTTAAATTACAGTCTAGGCCGCCCTCCCCCCGGCAGAAAAAACTGAACTAGATTTGACCTGACAGACACCTTATAAATAACCGGTAACTGTAAGGTCTGAGCTAATACATATAAGGCTTCGTCGGATAAACCCTCCTTCAAGTCAAAACACCTCACAGTGGATGAACCGTATATTTCTGCTCAAATGGCCTCGCTGATCCAACAAACCCATTCAAATACTGGAAGCCTCATCAAGCTCACTCAGGTTATCAATAGGAGACTGTTACAAAACTTGAATAATGATTCTAGCGTAGAACCATGTTTTAAATTAAATTAGCTGGTAGAGATATATTTCTGCCTTCGATATAATCCCAAGTTATCTCACTTAAAAATTTAGATATTTCTGGTTTATATGGCATTATAGACATTATTAACTTATCGAGTTCATCCGTATAATTTATACCTTTTATTCCTTTAGCCTCAAATATACTTGCCATGAAAAATTTAGTTTCTTTATTGACACTAAAACCATAGCTAATATTTTTCGTTGTATTATCATAATCTATTGATAATAAAAATATATTATGGTTTGTAGACACTATGTCCATTCCATGCATCCTTAAATTCGTTAACTTTCATTGTGTACCGTGTTCCTTTAAATGGATCGTTGATTATTACATTACCTCCATTGTCTACGCCTTTAACAACAACCCAATGACCAACTTTATTACCTGAGTCCCACATCATTGCACTCCAAGAACCGGTACGATTTAATGACTCAAAACTTGAGGAAGAAACATTATTAGCAACCCAACCGCTATCAACTTTATTTAGTTTATTGGCAAGTGAATTCATTGATGTTAATTCTGTACCTAATTTAATCTGAGATGTGAAAATATCACGATCTTTTAATATCATTTCCCCACATGCAGCGCCACAACTAGTCGGCGTCACCTGTTTCACTACAGTTGGGTCAACGATTTCATTCATGACATTCCAGTTACCTCCAGCCCCTCCTTTTAATGGTTTCCGCTGAAGAGCCGTGCCTGTTGTTTTGATCAATCGCCCCATAACGGCTACAGCTCGTTCTAATGGTAACGATGTTAATAGTGCAATTGCGTAATCTTTAGTATCCTTGGCCTGTGCTAATGCCATCATAGTATCTGAAACGGGAAGATGCTCTAATATTAACTTTACAGGGTCTTCTCCCCCAGCACCGTTAAGATAATTTTTCCGAATACTACGTTTTTCTTGCTCCGTAAGGCTGCTATCACTCGCTAATACTTTTTCAAGTTCAAAACCACTTGCGAAAAAGTTATCGCCCGTATTTCCAAAAAAATTATGGTAATGGTGATTAAAAAGAAATACATTTTCTGCGGCATTAGCACCACTGTATGCACCACTCGCTTCACCTGTATAAATACCGCCAGATAAAGCCCCAACCACCTTGATTATTTGAGTATCTGCATTTAAATTATTTTTACTTTTGTTATCAAGAGATAGTGCAGCCAATTCAGCGGCTAATGCACCAACAACGGCTCCTTTTACATTGCCACCACTAATTTCTGCACTTAGTGCAGCCAAACCCGCATGACTAAGAGCTTTTCCTGTATGTCCTAGAATATTTCCCTGTTTATCTACATATAAATACTGGAATTTATCGCCTATCAGGTTAGCCCCTTCAGCTTGAATTTGCCCTGCCACATTACTGAGTAGGGCTGTTTTAAAGTTTTCACTAAAGCTCCCACCTTGGATCGCTGTTCCGATGGTTGAGCTGATAGCACTTTGCCCTGCTACACGCTGTGCGACTTGAGTCCAATTTCCATCACTGAGTTTTGGTAAGGTCACTTTGGCTGGATCAGTCGCTTTGCCATATAACGCAATATCAAATCCTTCAAGTGAACCTGCAATAATCATGCTGGTCACAATTGATTTTACGGTATCACTTTCCCCTAGACTGGATAAGGTTTTTGACAGGTTTCCTTTGTTCTCAACTAACGCGACAGAAGCTTGAGAAACGAGTGAGGCAAACCCCGCCTGTGCCGCAGCAGAAGCCATTGACGCTGTTGTCGCTGAAGCCCCCATAGTTGTAGCAGTAGAACTCGCTAATCCACCAACACTGGCGGCTGTAGAGGTTCCATAAGTAGCAGCCGCTACAGCAATGGCAATCACAGCACCTACGACTGGATTAAGGCTTTCAGTTTTTATATCCCACTGGCTATAAGCATCTTTTACAACAGCCCAATTGACGTTTTTGTTATTTTTAATGTCCCCGAGCCACTCATACCCAGGAGTATGACTTAATATTGCTAGTGCCTGTTCGAATGACTGCCCTTCTTTAGTTTTAACATCCGCAGTGATCCCTTTATTCGCATCAACAGTCAGTTTTCCACCAATATGCAATGCAGGTAAAACCCATTTATCTGAGGTATAGCCTTTATTACGTTGGGTGATATAAAAACCGTTTGAATTTGTAATCACCTGTTCAAATTGCGAGTTTTTGACCGCTTTAAAATTCACCTTGCCCGTTTGGCTGGTGATTTTGGCATTCTTGCCCGCATTAATTTTGGTCGCTTCTAATGTGACATCATCCTTGGCATACAGATTAATATCGCCACCAGCAGTAAACTCAGTGACTTTATTGGTTTTATCACTGCGTGTTTTTCTCACTTCCTTTTTCGTAATA
>NZ_JAMPNW010000043.1:0-3775 GCF_028479545.1 Providencia sp. PROV201 | reverse complement strand
AATGCCATCACCTACAACTTCAAATTTTTTCGGATCAATCATTGCTAATGAATCGTGTGTTGCAATTGAATTATCCACAAAGAACTCTCTATTTACATTTGATTCATCTAAATACAATGCCCCTTCACCATAGAAAGTTTTAGTCAACGTAAGCGAAGAAGAGTCTCTATGATACAAATTACTTACAGACGGATGTTCTTTCTCTATATATTTTTCATCTACGATCCTTAATGAGGCCAAATTAAAGTCTATCGAGATAACTGAGGCTAGGCTTTTAATAGCTAAAGTTAATTCATGAATAAAATTGCCTAATATATACTTATCATTTATATACTGCGCTAGTGAGTCATGAATTTTATTGATTATTGAAAAACCTCCTTCATTGATAATCTGAATGCAATAGTCTTGAGGTAGACTCATGGCAATCCGTTTATTTTCATCAAATGTATTTATATTGGGCCCTTTGTACTTATATGCCATACCAGAGTAATCACTATCAGAAAATTCCAACAGATGAACACTTGTTAATTCATTAACAATCTTCATATATCTAGCTTCCTACATCAAAATTAAGCATAATCTAGAAATGTTTTCGACGGCATCGGCCCACTCGAGTGCTGATATTTCCCGTTATACAACTCAATCTCACCATCTGGTACCCAAAAGGACATCTGCCCAATCAACATATCTGGGTAAACTGTAACTGGTAATGTGGCAAATAATTGAAAAGTAATTTTCCCAACAGAACCTATGTCAATAAGATCAGCAGTAACATGAACGAAAAGTCCAGATCTTGCAGTTCCCGATTTTGCGTGAAGCATAGGGACATAATGTTCACTCCCGATAACTTCTTTGGATTCACCTAGAATAAAGTTTCCAGGCTTAAGATTCAGTCCCATTTTAGGGATATTATGAGTAGAATATCTGGCAGGTTTCTTTGGGTCTATAACACCATCTTCATATTTAATGTACTTCTCACCTAATCTAATATCATATGAGTTTGTACTCAATTGTGTTTTGTAAAAAGGCATGATTACAATATTACCTTTATTTACTTCATCACTTATCTTGTTACCTGTTAATATCATTAGATATGACTCTCCATAGGTTTATTATAAAGTGCAAATTTTTTACCTAGACATGAAATGTCACCTTTGTTATTCCAAAATGAAACCTGCCCAATAGGCATTCTGGGGTAAACTCTAATTGGCAAGCACGCATACAGTTCTAATGTCCATCGATGAGATGAAGTTGTATGGCCAAGGTCTGCAGAAATTTGCAGAAACAACCCATATCGTCCTAAAGAGCTTCTACCAATTAAGGACATTGCATATCTATTACTACCAATAACTTCATTTGTTACGCCTAGGCACATCTTACCCGGAAGTAAAACAAATCCTTCTTCGGGTATTACAATTTCCCTGAATAAATTTTTATTGTTCCTATCTTTACCTATGTACTCTTTTAGAGTTTCGCCTAATAGATAGTTGTAGCTATTAGGGTTGCACTGTTCTTTATTAAATGGAATAAGGTCAATATTGCCATTAATAAACTCAGATTCAATTTTACTTCCGGTAAGAATCATAATTTAACCTTATTAAAACAGTTCAATAAAACGTTTAGAGTAGGTATTTGCGTTGTACTTAAACACACAAACAGAATATTCTTGATACTTTCTTAGAATATTTGACATTTCTTTAATTGAGTACAGACGCTTATACATCGCATTAATGACAGACTTATCGACAATGCTTTCTTCTGATACAATACGATTAATAGTTGAATTACAGTAATGATGCATCTCTTCTTCTGTCTCAAGCTCTGGCTTAAGTCGATCTTCATAATAAACCTCAAATCCCTTATAAAGGCTCATGACATCTTTATAGGTGCCAGTAGTTGGTTTTATACCAAACAATTTTTCAGCTTTATCAATAATATCGTCAGGAATTTCAGAGGTCACATAGAAAGGAGAGGCAAGTAAGTAACCTGCATCAGCAAAAAGTTTATTCATTTGATTGATCATTAATTCTGGTTGTGGAAAGAACCCTAAACCTGCGCCAACAATAATATGACTAAACTTTTTATTTGTTTCATATAATGTTGCATCTGCGTAACGAAAATCGACTTTACTTTCGATGCCTAACTTAGCAGCATTCTCCTTTGCCCGTTCTATTGAAGGTTCGCTTATATCGATACCAACGCCAGTACATCCGGATTCTAATACTAAGTTGTTAATCGAGAAACCTGTTGTACAAGCAACTTCTAGCGCATGAGAATCTTCTGAAATGTTAGAGTTAATTCTCCAACGAGTGACCGTTGAAAGTGAACCTGGCGGTACATTCGTTTGATTAATAAAAGCGACAAAGTCTGTGTAACTTATTTCATTTATTTGGTTTTCAGATAACATTTTTCTCCCTTCCTTTTTCATGTGTGAGATATTTAGGTATTAAAACCTTCGCTGCTATAGGTAATAAGGTGATGTAGATTACTGTATCCCAATCCGTAACAGCCACTCCTACTAACTTTGAGCCACCTTGCACAATAATTGACAAGAAGAACTGACCTGCCGTTAAGCATGTAACTAGAGTTATTTTTTCGTAATTTTTAGATAAAGTAGAAAACTCAGAAATTGTATTTGAAATTACAAATGAGGTTAGAAATCCTATAACAAGACTTCCAAGAAAAGTGGGAACAGAAACGCGTTCGAATGAGTCTTTAAAAACAAAAAATGTTACGCTTATTAGTGTAAGCCCTAAAAAACTATACTTATTGAAGTTTATGTTTATCTTTTTAATAGTTATAAAGCTTATGAAGACGCCTATAATAAAAGCCAACTGGATATAAAAGACAGTGAATTCGTTAAAATAACCACTATTAAGGTCCAGTTCACCAACGATTAAGTAAAATGTATTAATAGTAAAAACTGCACACATATAAACTAAAATCGCAATTGTTGGGATCTTCTTAAAAACAGCGTAAATCCTAGTGTAATTAGGCCGTTCAAGCGAGCCATGACCACCTATGTACATATAAAAAATAATTAAAAGCAATGATGCGAGGTAAACGGTAGTAATAAAGGAAGGGGTAGATAGATAGCTCAAAACTGAAACTAAGGTTAACGTTATGATATTAATATATATAAGCAATCTGGACGATGCTTTAGGCTTACTTTCTGATTTAGACACCTCGCCTATAGCAAATATTATACTAGTGGACGCTATCAAGCCAGACAAAAAAATATCCACATATCGTGTTAAATATAATTCATTATGTGACAATATTATTACTAATTTAATTAATGATGAAATTAATACTACATGTGACAAACTATTTCTTATAAATAAAAATAATGCAATACAGACTGAGCCTAAAAAAAACACCTGTAATATAATTTGATTGGTTATTTCACCATACATATATGAAAAATAAATCAAAGAGGTTGCTGCATGAGCTGACAATAAAGAGCACAATAACTCTCTTAACTTCATACTTAATTTCATAAAGAGTACCTATTCCATGAAAATCTCAGTTATTACCTGAAATTAGGGAGCGAATTCTAACAATAAGGTTAGTAGTAATTTTTATAATTTCATTAAGTCTTAAATAATAATTTGCCAAATTCATAGAAACTACACGACATACAATGAAAATAGTGTTAAGGTATAACTATTATATTATTATATTATTATATTATTATATTATTATATTATTATATTATTATATTATTATATTATTATATTATTATATTATTATATTATTATATTATTATATTATT
>NZ_JAMPNW010000042.1:0-4104 GCF_028479545.1 Providencia sp. PROV201 | reverse complement strand
GCTCTGTTTCGGTCAACCGCAAGATTCATTGACGATTGAACAGGTACCTTTGAATTCGCTTGAAGAAGATAAAATCAGAGTAAAAATCGAAGCAACTAATATTAATCCAAGCGACTTGTTGTCTATACATGGTGTAGGTCAATACAGGCATAGTCATCAGCCGCCCCGAGTACCCGGATTTGAAGCTGTTGGACAAATCATCGTCTCCAACCATGCAGAATTTACCGTAGGGCAAAGAGTTGTCGTGGCTACCAGCGGTACTTGGCAGAAATATATCGATGTATCACCAGATAACCTTTTCATCATTCCGCCGCACCTGGACAAAGGTTATGCGTGCCAGTTGTATATCAATGCGCTAACAGCGTGGGTTTTAACCACCGAAATTGCTCAGTTGAAGCAAGAAGATGTACTGATTATCAACGCTGGAAGTTCTGCAATAGGTAAAATTTTTGCACAGCTATCTTCATCGCTAGGGTTCACTCTTATTGTCGTAACGTCGAAGCCTGAAAATTATCCATATGATTCAAACCATGTAATAGATGCAAAAGTAGACCTACTCACTCAAATACAGCAACTTGATTTCCCTGGCCCAAATATTGCGTTCGACGCTATTGGAGGCAAAAAAGGAACAGAACTGATTCATACCATCGGCGAGAATGGACGGTATATCAACTATGGAACTCTTTCTCTGGAGTTCTATCAGCCTCATTTCTTTGAGTATGCGAAGAACCTAAACATTGAATTCAGTACATTTTTCTTACGTTACTGGGAGAATGCTGTTGGTAAAGATATCCGACGTGAAAAATTTTCGATGATGCTAGACCATTTCATCACCAATGGAATACAACTAGATGTAGATCGTTGTATTCCATTGGAACAAATTCAGAACGCTATCAAGCTAATCGAGTCCAAATCTACGAACTTACATGGAAAAATCATTTTGCTACCAATGTAGTAGAGATATGACCATTTACGGCTAGTTATCATAGGAAAAAGTACTTTAAATTCAGAGGCGAGCCCCCTCCCCCATAACTGAGTATTTACGTTAAAACACTAAGGAAAAAAATGCTTTAGAGCGCAAACCTCGAATCGTTTTAATACTTTGAATTACTTCTTCATCATCTTTGCTAAATCAGCAAATGGATTGTACGTTGCCCCCTGATGTTCATCTTCTCCGGGCTTTATTTCACTGCCATGAAGTTCATATTCTAGGTATTTGCTATGTTCATGATCGTGACAATAGAGGCACAACAACTCCCAGTTGCTACCATCTTCGGGGTTGTTGGTATGGTCATGATCTTTGTGGTGAACGGTTAATTCACGCAGGTTTGAATAGACAAACTCTCTGGCACACCTTCCGCATACCCAAGGGTAAAGTTTGAGTGCTTTCTCTCGGTAATCGGCTTCTTTACGTGCGTAACGGGCACTGGTTCCGTAATGATCTGAAGACATCTTTGTTCCTTTATGTGAATAGCTACCGCTATAGAAGCCACTTTTAGTATGACCCCAAATAGGTCAAATTGCCGCTCTCAGAAATAATGATTCAAATAGGCACAACTTAAAATGGGGCATAAACGATTCTCCCTCTGAGAGCACACATTCCTAAAACCAAGCAGCCACAATACAGAGAGAAACTCATGAACCGACCGGCGTGACAATCAAACTCCCCAAAAAAAGTAAATGGTAAGCAGTCCCCACGAAGGCAAAGCCACGATGCCGAATTAGTCAGGAACCACAATCACACCCAGCTTCTCCAGCAGTTGTTCTTGCTGCCAATCGCAAATTTTCACTCCCGTTAAATCCACTCTGCGGGGATCCAACCCGGTCAGTTCAATATGGGTTAAATCACAGCCTTGGAAACGCGCTTGTTCCCAGCAGTCCTCTGAAAATGAACCACGACTTAGGTCAGACTCTTTAAAAGAAACCCCGTGCAAGTTGGCGCCAATCCAGCGGTTTTCAAACAGATCACATTTTTCGAGGCACTGCCGCTCCAAGTTGGCGTAGGATAAATTACATCCCGTGATGTAAGCGGAACAAAAATACATATAGTTCGAGACCTGATTAACAAAGCGGGCGCGAGAAAAGTTGGCACCTTTTAAATCACAATCTCTCAGTTCAATCCCAAAACAGTCCGCCCCGCTGAAATGAGCCATCGCCAATCGACAGTGTTGAAAAGATGCATCTCTGAGATCGGCATACGCAAAATTGCATCCCTCCACATCGCTTTTCTCAATAAAGCTGCAATTGATGAATTTAGAATCACGCATGTCGGCACGGCTAAAGTTACATTGATAAAAGCAACAATTGTTGAAAACTAAGTTCGACAGATCTCGATTCGAGAAATCAGTTTGTTGGTAAGTGTGATGATTTAATTTCATGTTTTTCCCCTAAGCCTGTGGAGTGCGCAGACTACCATGTGGGCATCCGTTCTCAAGAAAAACAAACCCTTTAAAAACATCAATTTAAAACACCCCAAAATGGCCATTTTAAGGCACCAAACTGGCGATTAGAGGGCTTGCGTTCTTCTTGCCATTAAAAGCCTCTTACATACATAGCGTATAATTATTTACATTCAATGTGTATGATTATATCATGATTATACATACGCAAGGTATGTATAATTAAATTTCATTTTGGAGCTCATATGATAGGTCGCTATCAGCAGTTATTTCAGGCAAAAGAAAACCAACGTTTTGTGATAGCAGGGTTACTGGCACGTTTATCGTTACCGATGATGGGGATCGGGATCATTACCTTGTTAGCGCAACTAAAAGGAAGCTATACCTTAGCAGGGCTTGTTTCTGCAACTTTTGTCTTAACTTATGCGTTACTATCTCCACAAGTTTCTCGCTTAGTGGATAAATATGGTCAATTTCGCGTCTTGCCAGTGGTGACCGTAATCAGTGTGCTTGGTGTGTTTATTATTATCTTAACTACGTGGTTATCATTACCCGATATCGGCTTATTTATCGGAGCTTTATTAACGGGGGCGAGGCCCAGTATGTCTGCCATGGTAAGGGCTAGGTGGACTGCGCTGTATAAAGATCAACCCATACTACAAACAGCCTATTCATTAGAAACCGTATTTGATGATGCCACTTTTATTGTTGGCCCTCCGTTATCTGTCGGGATCACTGTCGCTTTATTTCCTCAAGCAGGTTTACTGGTTGCGGCAATTTTATTAGCCGTGGGAATGGCTTTATTTATTTCACAGCGAAGCACAGAACCCAAAGTTGTGGCGCATGACTCTCTTGTATTGGTGAATAAATCAATTATTTCAATGATTGGCTTGCAGTTGTTGATTGTATTAATGATTGCTTTAGGTGTGATTGTTGGCAGTGTGGATATTTTAAGTGTCACGTTGGCTCAATTACAACAGCAACCAGCGATGGCCAGTTTAGTGTTATCGGCCTATGCGATCGGTTCATGTGCGATGGGGCTTGTATTTGGCGGATTAACCTTTAACACACCGTTATCACGTTTATTATTCCTCAGTGGCTTAATGACGTTTCTTTCTATTGTGCCAATGTGGTGGGTGGTAGGTGTTTATTCTTTGTCTGTGGTGGTGTTTATTTCAGGATTGTTCTTTGCACCGACGATGATTATTGCAATGACATTAGTTGAGAGAATTGTTCCACGGAATAAATTAACAGAAGGAATGACATGGTTACTCGCAGGGTTAAATATTGGCGTTGCGATTGGTGCGATGCTAACGGGCAAAATGGTGGATACCTATGGTCCTTATGCAGGTTATGCCGTCGCAATCTCTGGTGGAGTTTTAGTTTTCATTTCAACATGGCTGAGCTACTTACGGGATAAAACACAACAAAAAATGGCAGTTGAATGTGAGGAATACCATTAAAAACAACGAGAAAATAAACCATGTAGTGATAAAATCATAAAAAATAATTTAATGAGGTAATTTCATGCATTCTCCAGTCTTTCGCACTGCCACACTTGATGATGTTGACGCCTGTTATGCGATTGAAATCGAATCCTATGAAGGGGATGAAGCGGCTACAAAAGAAAAAATAGCAACACGAGTTCAGCAATATCCAGACGGTTTTTTATGTATGGAATTAGCCGGGGAAGTCGTTGGTTTTA
>NZ_JAMPNW010000041.1:0-4365 GCF_028479545.1 Providencia sp. PROV201 | reverse complement strand
AAATTTTAAGGTTGTGTCAGTACTGACTGACCGCACCATATTGCTGATATGGCTCAGTTGGTAGAGCACACCCTTGGTAAGGGTGAGGTCCCCAGTTCGAATCTGGGTATCAGCACCATATAATCGGCATTTAAAAAGAATTTACCTAGCGGCAATAGCGCGGTGGTCCCACCTGACCCCATGCCGAACTCAGTAGTGAAACGCCGTAGCGCCGATGGTAGTGTGGGGTCTCCCCATGTGAGAGTAGGGAACTGCTAGGTTTTAAATACAAAGAAGCCACCCATTGGGTGGCTTTTTTCATTCTACGAATAGAATAATTTTTACTAATTATCTTATTTTCCTAATCTTGCTATTCACTCTTAATCCAGCCTGATAGACTTATCCTATCCTAGTTTTATTTGTACTGAAGGCTGTAATGAACCTAATGTCTGAACTTAAATCATTTAATAGCTTTGGCATTCAAGCAAAAGCATTATCAATTGTTTTTGTGGATAATCAAGAATCTTTACTCCAACAATGGGCCGAGGCTAAAAATCAGCAACTTCCCGTATTATTATTAGGGGGAGGAAGCAATGTTCTATTTGTTGCAGACTTTGAAGGTGTGGTAATTATCAATCAGCTGAAGGGTATAAAAATAACAGAAGATAACAGCTATTGGTATGTTCATGCCCAAGCAGGTGAAAATTGGCATCAATTGCTTGAAACATTATTGAGTAAAGGTGTTTTTGGTGCAGAAAATTTAGCGTTGATCCCGGGTTGTGTTGGCTCTGCTCCCATTCAAAATATTGGTGCTTATGGTATAGAGCTGAAAGATATATGTGAGTATGTTGATGTACTTTCTCTAGAAACAGGTAAAGTAGCTCGGCTAACCGCTGCTGAGTGCCAGTTTGGCTATCGTGATAGTATTTTTAAGCATGAATATCAATATGGTCATGTCATTATCAGTGTTGGGTTAAAACTTGCTAAAGAATGGGCACCTAAGCTTATGTATGGTGACCTTGCTCAACTTGACCCCAATACAGTAACGCCAGAACAAGTATTCAACTCTGTATGCCAAACACGTAGAAGTAAATTACCTGACCCAACAGTAACAGGCAATGCGGGGAGTTTCTTTAAGAATCCCGTTATTTCGGCAGAAAAGGCACAGGCCATAAAAATAGCTTATCCTAATTGTCCCCAATATGAACAAGCTGATGGCAGTATTAAATTAGCCGCAGGCTGGCTAATTGACCAGTGTGGTTTAAAAGGTCATCAAATCGGTGGTGCTGCCGTTCACACCCAACAGGCGTTGGTGCTAATTAATAAGCACCACGCAACAGGGCAAGATATTGCTAACTTGGCGAAATATGTGAGTCAAACGGTAGCAAAGCGTTTTGATATTATCTTAGAGCCAGAAGTCAGGTTTATAGGCAGAAGGGGTGAAGTTAATGCAATGGATTATATTCGATGAAAGAAACTAATATTCCTTTACAGCTAATTGATATCTTAGCTGATGCTCAGGTCCATTCGGGGGAGCAACTCGGTGAACAATTAGGAATGACAAGATCTGCAATTAATAAACATATCAAAACATTGCGCTCTTGGGGACTAAACATAGAAACAATAGCTGGCAAAGGCTATAAGCTACCATATCAAATCAATTTATTAAGCAAAGAAGCTATTAAAAAACAAGTTGATGGCTTGAATATTATTGTTGAGCCAGTTATTGATTCAACGAATCAATACATGTTAGAGCGTATTAATAGCCTGAAGTCAGGGGATACTTGCTTAGCCGAATATCAAAGTGCTGGGCGTGGTAGAAGAGGGCGCCAGTGGATTTCACCATTTGGCTGTAATCTCTACCTTTCTATGTATTGGAAATTAGATCAAGGCCCTGCCGCTGCAGTAGGACTAAGCCTTGTTGTCGGTATCGTCATTGCGGAAGCATTGAATAAAATAAGCCAAGATAAAGTAAAAGTAAAATGGCCTAATGATTTATATATGAATGATAAAAAACTTGCCGGAATTCTAGTTGAATTAACAGGTAAAACAGGAGATGCCGCTCACATTATTATTGGGATTGGAATTAATATTGGTATGAATAAAAACAATATTGAAGACGCTAATACAATAACACAAGAATGGTCATCACTAAGAGATGAAGTTGAGAATATAGAGCGTAATGAATTATCTGCAAATATTATTAAGTCATTAAGAAAGTCCTTGGTTATATTTGAGCGAGAAGGGCTGAAACCATTTTTAGAACGGTGGTTTAAATTAGACAACTTTCTTAATAGACCTGTTAAGCTATTGATAGGTAATGATATAATAACGGGTGTTGAACGTGGTATTAATGATCAAGGTGCTTTGTTATTACAAAAAGATAATGATGAAATAATACCGTATATAGGTGGTGAAATATCATTGCGGCCTAATTGATTATATATTATTGGCCGGCAATAAGCCGGCCAATATAAATAATTATTTTCTTAGTCTAACACTCTGAATAGAATGGTTTTCACCTTTAGTCATAATTAAACTTGCTCTTTCCTTTGTTGGTAATATATTTTCTTCAAGATTTAATCCGTTAATTTCATCCCAGATAGAGCCTGCAATATTAATTGCTTCTTCTTCCCTTAGTTTAGAATAATTATGGAAATAAGAATCAGGATCTGAGAATGCACCTTGCCTAAATTTAAGAAACCGGCCGATATACCACTGTTTTAATAATTCAGGTGCAGCATCAACATAAATAGAAAAATCAACAAAGTCAGATACAAAGACATGATGAGGATCTTGTGGGTAATCCATATCACTTTGTAAGACATTCAGCCCTTCAAGTATTAAAATATCAGGTTGATCAATGATTTGTTCCTGGTCAGGAACGATATCATACGTTAAATGTGAATAAACTGGTGCTTTAACGTTACGTGCACCTGATTTTATTTGCGACACGAAGTTGACAAGTTTTCGCATATCATAAGACTGCGGAAACCCTTTTTTCTTCATGATATTCCTATCTTTCAATACTTGATTAGGATGTAAAAAACCATCAGTCGTAATTAAGTCAACTTTACGGTGTTCTGGCCAACGAGTGAGTAGTGCTTGTAGCAAACGTGCCGTTGTACTTTTACCAACAGCTACGCTACCCGCTATACCAATAATATAAGGCACTTTTGCGCCATTAGTTCCAAGAAACTGCTCTAAGACAGCCTGACGACGTAAGTTTGAACTGATATAAAAATTCAATAAACGCGATAAAGGTAGATAAATCTCTATAACATCTTCCATAGAGAGCTCTTCGTTAATCCCTTTTAACTCTAGGAGTTCGCTCGATGTTAATGTAAGTGGAACTGAATCACGTAAAGTTGCCCAGTGTTCTCTATCAAACTCTAAGTATGGCGTAGTAATAAAATTTTCTTTCTTTTTCATAAACCAACATCTGCCTATTTTGTGCAGGTTGGACAGGTTGCCTAAACACCCGTATCCATAAAATTTGCTAGCATCATAGCGAGTGAAAGTGGGTAGGCGTAGGTTTTTTTCTATTTTTTATGAGTTTTTTTTGATAAACGCAGAAAAAATGATACTGAGTGACGAAAAAAACACCTAAAAATGAAAGGGTAAAATTATGATATCGAATAAAAAATAATAATTTTAAAAATTTTAAGTCTTTTTCTCCCTTTACTGACTAAATGGTAATGGACTATAGTTAACAGCTGTTGTTGATGTTTTAAGCTTAAAATAGTTAAAAAATCAACAAAAATGCAAAAAGCGAACAAAATGTGAGCGAACAGACAAAAAAGTTAATTTTTTTGTTGCAACCTGCGCCGACTCTACCTAGAATGCGCAGCACTTGATGCCGGCATAGCTCAGTTGGTAGAGCAACTGACTTGTAATCAGTAGGTCCCGAGTTCGACTCTTGGTGCCGGCACCATTAAAAATTTGGATAGGTGGGATACCCAAGCGGCCAAAGGGAGCAGACTGTAAATCTGCCGTCACAGACTTCGAAGGTTCGAATCCTTCTCCCACCACCATCTCCAAGAAATTTTCTTCAATGAAAATTTTGAGGAACAGTTTAACAGCTGATAACTCAGGTAGCCGAGTTCATTGCGGGCATCGTATAATGGCTATTACCTCAGCCTTCCAAGCTGATGATGCGGGTTCGATTCCCGCTGCCCGCTCCAAGATGTGCTGATATGGCTCAGTTGGTAGAGCACACCCTTGGTAAGGGTGAGGTCGGCAGTTCGAATCTGCCTATCAGCACCACTTCCTTCATGTTCTCAATTATCTCCCTGATTTGTCTCCTGAAAAAAACAAGCGAAAATAAATTCTTGCTTGGTTGATGTGGTTTAACCACCGATTCCGTGTCTTAGAGGGACAATCTAA
>NZ_JAMPNW010000040.1:0-5691 GCF_028479545.1 Providencia sp. PROV201 | reverse complement strand
TACATTTGTTTTCTGATTTAGTGACAATGGTAAGGAACAGTTATGCAAATCAACTTAAATACTCCGGGCACAGCGGCTACATCAACAATACAAACTGTTGCTCCTGCTGCTCAGGCTAAAACCACCACTACAACAGCACCCTCTACTGCAGACACTGTCACCTTATCTGCTGAAGCAAAGGCGAAGCTGGCTGCAGAGCAGCAAGAATCTAAAGCAATAAATCCAACACTGACTACATTAGGTGGTGGCTGGGGTAATGAACCACCAAAATAAGAGGTAGTTTGTGGGGACATTTATTACGACTCTTGCTGAGTACTTATGGGTGTTGTGCATAGGTTCTCTACTGCTGTCCTTAGTCTGGTCGGCCAGTAAATCTGCACGAATAACCATATTGATACTCACTTTATCGGGATTAGCTCAAGACAGGATTGCTCCTTTGCTGATGGGGATATCTGAAACATCTCCTGAGCTCGCTCGCTTACTTTGGTACCCAAGTTGGGTGATATGTCAAACATTGACGCTTGGTATCATCTGGGTTATTCATAGAAAATTCGTATGGGCGGTTGAACAAATCACTCAATTCATTTGTTTAAGCATCTTGATGCACTCTGTTCTGCAGGTAGCGAGATTCACAGACAGAGTCATATTTGGCACTGATCTATTGGGTGGTATATACAAATATGGAATACCAGCTATAAATATCGCAGCAATTTTAGCGATATTTTTATGGTCCATATCAGGAGCCGTCAAGCACAGAAAGGAACTTCAGGAATGCTGACTTTTGTTATGTCTGCAATTACGTTTGGCTTTTTACTGTTAAGTCTGTTTTTCTACAAGAAGTTGATTGGAATGTCAGATGCATTAAACATTATCGAAAAGCAGGTGGCCGCTGATATGGAGATCCGGGCGCATAGATTATGCCTGCTTGCATACGAAGCGCAACGGTTCGGTAACTCTGTGGATAGACGTGCTTTGGATGAAGAGTTTAAAGATTTTTTGCACCTGTACATTGAAGACTACCAAGCAGAAGTCGCAAAAAAGATCAGAGAACATAAGCTCAGCGAGATTTCTGCCTACGGATTTATTAAATTAGATAAGTAGTCATAACAACAAAGCTGTGGACAAGATCTGTCTTGTCTTATTTTAAATGCCCCCCACTGCTTCTCATAGTGATGCACGCCAGCTTTGGCCACCTTTAGATTTGACTGATGCTGCTTGTTAAGAAAATTCTGAATATCTTGCTGAACCTGATGCACAGCATCCAGTAATTGGGCTAAAGCAAACTCCTCGGCATGAAACACAAAGGTTTTACTGGCAGGTTCAAGCCAGCAAAACATGGCTTCATTATCCATCCAGGTGATCACCTGATTAAAACCGGTTAAATGATGCGCTTGATAACGACGCAGAGCAGTATTATCCCGCACTGAATGATCCAGCTCATCTGCATGACGCCATAACGCCTCATTCCGCAGTGGATGGTTTAGATCAGGCAGGTTGATTTCACTTCGCAGCGCCATGGCTCTATGACACAAATCCAGCCCCAGTTCTCCGCAACACTTGGCGGGCCAGAAAATCCGGGATAATTGATAGCTATGGATCAGAATTAAATGCACGGCATCGTACATATCTTCACAAGCCCGGCGCTGACAATCCCAGTCTTCAGACCAGTCATGTAATTGTTTGATGGCTCTGTCCAGTTGCTGACCAGCCTCAACGACTAACTCAGCTTGCAGTTCTGCCTGCTTCATGTAGACCAATAATTCTTTGGCATCCATTTCAACACTCCTGTAAGACGAGACAACACCCTGATTCGGGTACTCTGTATTTTCAGTGTAGAAAGCAAAAAGTCCTTTGCAAGCTGACAAAACAGAAGCTAAGTTATAGATTTTCCAGTTATTACCTATTAACGGTCCTTCAATAAATCTAAGCTGCTGAGTTCATGTGATATAGCATCTTTTGGATTTTTCAGATTTTTTGTATTTATTTTCAACAATCTGCTGTTCTGTTCAGCAAAAAAGCGAGTCACAAGCTATCGGTTATAAAATAAGATGGCCGTTCTAAACCGGGCTTTCATCAAATAGTTACATCTGTTTTTTAAACTTTGACGTACAATAACTGCCTTTTTCGTTGCTGCAGAGGAATTTTATGCTGGGCTTTTTTGAACGCTTAACCAACCCTTTCCCTGATAAAGAGCCAACTCAGCCACCTCAAGGCCTGTTTGCATTTTGTTTGCATTACAGTCAAGGCATGGTGTTGCCTCTGATCCTGATGTCTATTGCGACAGCCTTACTGGCCGCATTAGAAGTGTCCTTATTTGGCTATATGGGGCAATTAGTCGATTGGTTGGTAACCAAGAATCCGGCTACTTTCTGGCAGGAAGAGCAGGATACCTTGATCACTATGGCCATAGTGATGTTGCTGGTGTTGCCTGGTTTGGTATTTTTTCACTCAGCCCTGATCCACCAAACTATATTGGGTAACTACCCTATGTCGATCCGCTGGCTGGCGCATCGTTATTTACTGAAACAAAGTTTGGGTTTCTACCAGAATGAATTCGCTGGTCGCATCGCCACTAAAGTGATGCAAACGGCTTTGGCAGTGCGCGAAACGGCCACCAAGCTGCTGGATGTGATGGTGTATGTGGTGGTGTATTTTGGCTCTATGTTGTATCTGATCGCCGATGCAGATTGGCGCTTGGTACTGCCGATGATTGCCTGGTTAGTCATATACACCGGCTTGCAGTTTTATTTTGTGCCGAGACTGAAACAAGTTGCAACAGAACAAGCCGATGCCCGTTCAGAAATGACAGGCCGTATTGTCGACAGCTACACCAATATCAGCACTATTAAACTGTTTTCACACACGGCTCGTGAGTCAGAATACGCCCGCGATAGCATGCAGCTGTTTCTGGTGCCTGTGTACAGACAAATGCGACTGGCTACCTGGCTCAATATTTGTGTGCAGGGTCTGAACTATCTGTTGGTGTTCTCTATTGCCACGCTGGCGATATGGCTTTGGTCTGTCAATGCCGTCACTGTGGGCTCTATTGCCATCGCAGTCAGTCTGGCGCTGCGTTTAAATGGTATGTCGCAGTGGATCATGTGGGAAGTCAGTGCACTGTTTGAAAACATAGGTACTGTGGCAGATGGTATTGCGACTTTGTCTCAGCCTCAGCAAATCATCGACAAAGCTGATGCGAAGCCGCTTGAAGTGCCACAAGGTCAGATTGAGTTTAAGCAACTGAACTTTAACTACGGCAAAGCAGCAGGTGAACATGGTCCTGTGATTGATGGTCTGGACTTGTCGATTAAACCCGGTGAAAAAGTAGGTTTAGTCGGCCGTTCTGGTGCTGGTAAATCCACGCTGGTGAACTTACTGCTGCGCTTTTATGATGTCAATTCAGGCCAGATTTTGATAGACGGTCAGGACATCAAAACTGTATCACAGGAAAGTCTTCGCGCTCATATAGCTATGGTGACCCAGGATACCTCCCTGCTACACCGTACTGTAAGGGAAAATATTTTATATGGTCGTCCTGGCGCTACCGAAGCGGAAATGATTGAAGCAGCCCGTTTAGCCGAAGCCGATGCTTTTATTCAGGAGCTTACCGATCCTAAAGGCAACAGTGGCTACGACGCTCAGGTGGGCGAACGTGGAGTCAAGCTTTCTGGTGGTCAACGTCAACGTATTGCAATAGCTCGGGTTTTACTGAAAAACGCCCCTATTCTGATTTTGGATGAAGCCACCTCAGCGCTGGACTCCGAAGTAGAATCAGCTATTCAGCATAGTCTGACTCAGTTGATGATAGGCAAAACGGTTATAGCCATTGCACACCGTTTATCTACCATAGCAGCTATGGACAGGCTGATCGTTCTGGATCAAGGTCGTATTGTGGAACAAGGCAGTCATCAGGAACTGATCGCCAAAGGCGGTATTTACGCTCAATTATGGGCGCATCAAACCGGCGGCTTTATTGGTGTGGAATAAATAATAAAGGTCAGAGTCTTGGCTCTGACCTGTTGTTTTTAGCTTAAACGCGGGTCGGTTTCAGCGACCATCGGCCGGTTTAAATGCGCATTTCTGAACTGTAATAATACAGGGAAGGGTTTTAAGTCGACTAAATCGCGGAACAATATCCAGTCGATTAAAGTGAACAGACTGATACCAGGATAGTCCCAGTCACCGAAATGCCCTGCCCTGATTTGTTGCTCAAGTGCCTCTAGCGTCGCCTGAATTCGCTCATGCTGAAGATTAAAAAACAATTTATCTTCAGTCACGTCAAAACCTGAGCGCTTACAAAGCAGTAATTCAACCAAGGAGTCTGTGCAGGCATTGATGGTCGTCAGACCGTTTTCCTGATCCCAGCTCAATGGTTTGAATTTCAGTTTCGAAGCCAAATAACGATAAATTACGCCTGAATCAAAAATAACCTGCTCTCCATCCACTAACACAGGCACTTTGCGTGCCGGATTATGTTGTACCAACACTGAACGGCCTTCAGACTCAAAAATATTAAGCGCTACAAACTGATAAGGTTGCCCTGCCAGTACTAAACGTAAACGACGAACAAAAGGGGAAGCCACTGAACCTAATAACTGCATAACCTACTCCAATTTCAAACCATAGCTTTAGTGTACAACCAGAGTCAGCGGCTTAGATAGTGCTGATAGTCTGTTAATTTGGGCTTAGGGCAGAAAGCTTTTTCAATTCAAATTGATACGCAGTCTGAGCAACCTGCGCAATGATAGCTTCATTGGTTCGGCTTGACTCGGCTGAGTCTTTCACAAAAACAGCAACCAGCAAGGGCCGTCCATCAGGCAACAGAATGATACCTAAATCATTAGTGGCCGCAGTTTTTCCGGCTTTGATACCCGAAGTACCAGTTTTATGTGCGACCACAGTACCAGCTGGTAACAAACCTTTTAACCGCTCTGGTCCTGTGGTGGTTTCGACCATCCACTTCCATAACAAAGCCTGCGAGGTTTCAGACAGCTGTGTTTTTTGCTCAAACTTTTTCAGGATCTCTGCAGCACCTTTCATCGAGGTCCAGTTTTGATACTGCACCTGATCATCGGCGTGCATCTGCGCTTCATTTGCGACCACAGCGGTCTCCTTTATACCCATAGACTGGATATAGTCATGCAAAGCAGCTGGTCCACCAACCAGTTCAAATAACAAATCACAGGCCACGTTATCGCTGTGCGAGACCGAGTATTGCAGCAGTTGCTGCACTGGAACACTAAACTCGTCTCCCTGATACGCTTTCATTATCGGAGCCCAGGTATTCTGTAAAACCTTAGCCCTGTTTACGATAACGGTCTGATTTAAATCCAACTTTCCCTGATCAACCTGATGCAGTACCAACATAGCTAAATGCAATTTAAATACACTTTGCATTGGGAATTTTTCAAAAGGATTAATCAGTAAAGGTTCCAGATCGTCAGGCCCCCACACTGCAACGCCTACAGTGGCTTTTTTTCCAATGACTATGGATTCAATTTGCTCTTTTAACAGTGGGGATTGCGCTGAGGTTTCGAATGAACTAAAAGATACCATCAGTAGCGTCGAGGCAGTAACTACAGCTTTTATAATGACATTCATCGGATTGTCCTTTTGATAAGTCGATATGAATTATACAAAAGGCAGCCAAAGCTGCCTTTTTAGGGTATAGGAAGTATAAACCACCTTTTT
>NZ_JAMPNW010000039.1:0-9868 GCF_028479545.1 Providencia sp. PROV201 | reverse complement strand
TTTTGTTGCGTTTTTTTTGCATTTCAAAAAATAAATTGTTTATTTTGCGAGCGGTTCTGATTGTTTTGCCACATTACATAAGGCTTTATTGGTGAGATATGAAAAGTAATAAATTAAAGACCAGTATAGATAGCTTTCAGAAAATACTAACTGAACAAATTGGCATGGAATTATCGCATCTTAGAAAAGAGAAAGGACTTAGTGGTAGTGATCTAGCTAAAAAATTAAATATATCACAACAACAAATATCTCGTTATGAAAGAGGAATATGTAGCATTAACTGTGGAATGCTATTTTCAATTTTATTCTATCTAGAAATTAGCCCAAGTGCATTTTTTGACAGTGTATCATTGAAAATAAATGAAAAAAACCCTAGTGCTAATTCATTTATTCATAATAGTGCATGTTTATCCGATGAAAAGGATAACTACCATTATATTTTTAATCGACAAACAGAAATTATTTTAAATTCTTTATACAGCAAATAGTTATTTTAAAAATAATAAATTCTAACTATGCCCTACATCATGTTGGGTAATCATCACGTTGTTATATATAAATGAGGTTCAAATGAAAAAAGTATTTTTAGCCGCACTAGTTTCTGCCGCTATTGCATCTCCAGCACTCGCTGATCAAGGGCATGGTAAAGTCACATTTAAAGGTGAAATCATCGATGCACCTTGCTCAATTAGTTCAGATTCTATTGACCAAACAGTATGGTTAGGCCAAATCGCTAACTCTGTTTTAGCGAATGGCGGTACTTCTAGCGCGAAGCAATTCAATATTGAATTGGAAGACTGTGTATTCCCGAAAGATGCAGATGATAAAGTGTACAACGATAAAGTGAGTATCACATTCTCTGGTTCTAGCGCTGCTTTCAACTCTAAATTACTTGGAGTAACAGGCTTAGACGCAACAGATACAACTATTGCTGGCAACGTGGGTATTCAATTAACGGATACTAATGGCGCAGCGTTAGATATGGGAGTTGCAACAGCTCAAGAACATCAATTACAAGCGGGTGATAATACATTACGTTATAGCGCTTATGTACAAGGTGCAAACGTTGCGGTTGATAAAATTCCATTAGGTAAATTCGAAGGCGTAACTAACTTTACCTTAACTTATAACTAATTGATTAGTTTAAGAGGAATACCTTTGTGTTCCTCTATTAATCACCAAATTAAGTCAGAGGTTAAAGTGAAAGGATTTATCTATTTGCGAAGAAAAGTATCTTCCCTATTTCTTCTAACATTATTTCTTTCGCCACAAATGGCTGCATCATCTCATGGATGGGGAAAAGTCACGATGAATGGCGAAATAGTCGATACTGCCTGCGCAATAGATATTGGGTCTAGGGATCAGACCATTAATATGGGGGTACTTCCAACAAGCTATATTCGTGAAGTTGGGAAAGGCCCCATAAAAGAATTCGATATTAAGCTCATTGATTGTCGTTGGGAAAAATATTCGAAAGATAATAACGAATGGAATTCACTCGAAGTCACTTTTGATGGTCCATCAGAAGGTGATTTTTTCACACTCTCGGGTGAAGCAAAAGGAGTGCAATTGGCATTGCATGATATATCGGGATATTCCATTACACCAGGAAAGCCATTACCTGCATTAGGAATTACACCAGGGACAATGATCCTGAAATATCAAATGCAATTAGTCACCAATTATCATCCTGTTAAAGCGGGTAATTACCAAACCTTATTAAGGTTCAAGGTCGATTATTATTAATTCTAAGAAATTATATTGGTGTTTTAGGGATGTTTTTTATGTTTTTTAAACAACACAAAATAAATATAATAACGACAACGATAATGATTACATTTGGGGCATTATCCGCTCAGTTATATGCTGCCGATACCATACAATTTAATACGGCATTATTTGATTTAGAAGACAAAAAAAACATTGATATTAAACAATTCTCACGGGCAGGCTATATTATGCCTGGCACTTATCCTCTTAAAGTACAAGTAAATAAAGAAACTTTACCTGAGCAACGGTTTTCATTCTATGCGCCAGAAAATGACCCTGAAGATAGCCTCGTTTGTATCACACCAGAGCAAGTCCAGCAGCTAGGATTAACAGCCAGTTCGTTGAAGCAAATTACGTGGTGGCATAATAATGAGTGCCTTGATTTACGCAGCTTACCCGGCTTTCAAGCACGAGGGGATTTATCGGACTCAACGTTGTATCTGAGTATACCTCAAGCCTACCTTGAATATAGAACAGCTAACTGGGATCCGCCTTCTCTGTGGGATGAAGGAATCTCAGGGGCTATTTTAGACTACAATATCAACGCAAGAGCGAATAAGCCTCATGATAACAATAGTAACTATAATGTGACAGCAAATGGTGTCGCAGGTGTGAACCTTGGTGCATGGCGCTTTAGGGGGGATTGGCAGGGGCGTGCTCAACGAGAAACTGGCTCGAATAGTAAAAATGAGCATGACTTTCAATGGAGCCGGTTATACGCCTACAAAGCGTTAACCAGTATTAAAGCAAAATTGACCTTGGGTGAGGACTATTTTAACACCGATTTATTCGATAGTTTTCGATTTACAGGTGTTAGCTTACGCTCTGATATCTTAATGTTACCACCTAATTTACGTGGGTATGCACCTGAAATAACAGGTGTTGCGACGACAAATGCGACGGTGATTGTTAGCCAACAAGGGCGAATTATTTATCAAGAACAAGTCGCTGCGGGTCCTTTCCGTATCCAAAATTTAAGTGATGCGACGACGGGAAAACTGGATGTTCGAATCGAAGAGCAGGATGGTTCGGTTCAAGAATATCAGGTTGAAACAGCCAATATCCCTTATTTAACTCGACCAGGTAGTATTCGATATAAATTAGCGATGGGTCGCCCAACGGATATGAGTCATCATGTTAATGGAGATACATTTGCGAGTGGTGAAATGTCCTGGGGTGTCACTAATGGTTGGTCATTGCTTGCAGGTTCACTAAATAGCCAAGACTATAATGCATTTAACGTGGGTGTCGGTCGTGACTTATTGGCATTTGGTGCCTTATCTTTCGATATTACGCATTCTATTGCAAATATTCCTAATGATAAAAAACTCACAGGTAATTCTTATCGAATAAACTATTCAAAACGTTTTGATGACTATGATAGCCAAGTTCAGTTCGCAGGTTACCGATTCTCAGAACGCAGTTTTATGACTGTAACCGATTTTTTAACGGCTAAAGATTCTGGTGAGCGTCAAGGTAGTAATAAAGAAATGTATGTGATTTCTTTAAATAAAAACTTTAGAGAATCGAGAATTACAGCGTATTTAAACTACTCGCACCAAACCTATTGGGATAAGCCAGAAAGTAATCGCTACAATTTAATGGTGACAAAAACCTTAGATTGGGGAAGCCTGAAGAATATTAATATTTCGTTATCGGCCTATCGTAATAAATATAACGAAACAAATGATGATGGCCTGTATATCTCAGCTTCAATGCCTTGGGGAAATGGTGCAAATATTGGTTATTCATTACAAGCAACACGGGATGATACCGTTAATCGAGCAACCTATTATGACAAATTGTCAGATAGAACCAATTATCAAGTCAGTGCAGGCTCAACCAACAAAGGTGGAACCGCAAGCACCTATATTACCCATTATGGTGATAATACTAAGTTAACTGCGAATGCTAGCTATATTCATAATAATTACACGTCATTTGGGGTAGGGGCACAAGGTGGATTTACCATGACTTTAAATGGTGCGGATGCTCACCGAGTCTCAAATATTGGCGGAACTCGTTTGCTGATCGACACTGATGGTGTGGCTAAAATTCCCGTATCAGACCGAGGGATCCCTATTGCATCAAATGCATTTGGTAAAGTGGTTGTTCCTGACTTAAATAGCTACTACCGCAGTAAAGTTAAAGTCGATTTAAATGCATTACCGAATAATGCCGAGGTAACGGATTCTATTGTTCAAGCGACATTAACAGAAGGCGCGATTGGCTATCGCAAATTTAATGTATTGTCTGGTGAAAAGATGATGCTTTCAATGCGTATGTCTGACGGTTCTGCACCGCCATTTGGCGCTCAGATCACGAATTTGAAAGGAAAAGAAACGGGAATAGTTACTGATAATGGATATGCCTATGTTAGTGGTATCAATCCAAATGAAGTCATGATTATTCATTGGGGTGGTGAAGCACAATGTGAAATTAATTTTCCTGAAAACTTAGAAACAATTAACCAAGGATTATTCATTCCTTGTAAACCATTATCAAATAAACGTAATGAAGCAGATAATAATCTGTAAATGAGTGATTGCTATGAAAAAATTAACTAATTTATATATCAGTACTATTTTATTAAGCAGTTTAGTTAGCGGAAGTGCGTTCTCGGCAATTGCTTTAGATAGAACCCGAGTTATTTTTAATGGCGATCAAAAAAGCGTTTCAATTACTATTACGAATAAAAATAACCAGCTACCTTATTTGGCCCAAGGGTGGGTTGAAAATATTCAAGGGGTAAAAATTACTTCACCGTTTGCGGTATTACCTCCAGTGCAGAGAGTTGAGCCCGAAAAATCAAGCCAAGTCCGTATTGAGGCACTTCCTGAAATTAACCAGTTACCTCAGGATAGAGAAAGTGTTTATTACTTTAATTTAAGGGAGATCCCGCCAAAAAGTGATAAACCGAATGTTTTGCAATTAGCGTTACAAAGCAAAATTAAATTATTTTATCGCCCTAAAAGTATCATGCTAAGCGAAACTGAAATGCTGAATAATCCTTGGCAAGAAAAAACACAGCTTATTAAACAAGGCGACCAATATATCATTAAAAACCCAACTCCTTTTTATATTACGATTATTGGTGCGGCCGAGCGAAAAAATTCACCTGTAAACCAGAATTTTAAGGCAGTTATGGTTGCACCATTTAGTGAAGAAAAATTAGGGGTTCCAAGCTCTACTGTAGGGGCAAACCCAGTATTGACCTATATAAATGACTATGGTGGCCGTCCAAAACTTCAATTTAAATGTCAAGCAAATACATGTCAGGTTGTTCCTGAAAATAAATAGAGAGGAAAATGATGATTAATCAAAAAAGCTTTTCCTTACTCTTTGGCTTATCTCTTATATTTCATTCATCTGTGATATATGCGACATCAAATAATGCCTTTTATAACACAACAGGTAATTGGGATGTTGAAGGTGCAAATGGCAAAATTTTCGTTTATGGCTCATTAACGGAGAGTGCATGCCATTTATCGATGGATTCTGCATTTCAATCCGTTGATTTAGGAAATATTGAAACTGCATCATTAAAAACAATTGGTGCCCAAGGCCACAAGACGCCGATAAACATCGAGTTATTGGATTGTATCGAAACCCCAACGGTTTTGAGAAACAATAAATCAGGTAATGTTACATGGAGTATTTCTCAGCCTGGCATGAAAATTAGGTTTATTACGCCAGTTGTCCCTTTTAGACCGAATATCGCGAGAGTTGAAGGTGTGAATGGGCTTGGATTACAGATAACTAATCCTAAAGGAAAAGAAATTGCTTTTGGTGAGTACAGTGAACCTGAGCTTATTTCTACGGGGCAAAATATTTTAACTTATTATGTAGCTCCCGTAAGAATTGCAGAAAAATTACAGGCTGGAGCTTATCGAAGTGTTATTTCTTTTCAAATAACGTATGAATAATCTTAATAGGTTTTCTGATATAGCATTGAAGGTATTTATATGAATAACTTAAATTTCAATTTTTATAAATTTAAAAAAATAATACTCTCGATGCTATTAAGTTTGTTATTTTTTTCGTTACAGAGTCAGGCAAAAAATGGTCAAATCGGTGAAATTAAGATACGAGGACAGCTTGTCGCTGAAGCTTGTACAGTAAGACCGGGTGATGAAAATATCATTGTGGACTTTGGTACTATTGTTAATAAGTACCTCTATATTAACCAAAAAACGCCACTTGAAAATTTTAATATTCATTTAGATGACTGTGATAATAGTATCTTTAGAACGGTGACCGTTAAGTTTACAGGAAATGAGAATATCAACTTACCTGGCCTTCTTGCATTAGATTCTGGCAGCATGGCTTCAGGTATCGGAATTGAAATCTTAGAGTATAGTGGTAAAAAAATTCCCATTAATAGTACGACACCTGCATACAATCTAGAGAATGGCACGAATATTTTAAGTTTTAATGCGAATGTGCAAGGGGAACCTGATGCAATAAAAAATAAAAGTATTGCATTTGGTCATTTTACTGCAACCGCTATTTTTAGTTTAATTTATGATTAAGGTATCAGCAACAATGAAGATATTAATATTACTTCTCGCAACCTTATTATTTTCCCCAACTATTTTTGCGTTCCAATGTAAAACTAATGGAGGACAAGAAGTTGGTGGGGGAACACAAAGTATTTATGATGTTCCTCTCGATAATGATATTTTTGCTGTACCTAATCGTATAAATGAATTCGCGGATGTGAGTGATTTTATGACCTGCCGTAATGAAGCACCTAGTGCTTACGTTGATTATTTAAATGTGACAGGTGCTGACCTTGGTCCTACATTTAAGAATAACCCAGAATTAAAAGCGGGTGTGGTCGTACGTGGCGCTTACTATTTAGCACCATTTAGTGGTAAAGAAATTCAAGTATTTCGTTTAACCACAGCAAGTGAACCTTTACAAATTAAATTATATTTACAGGTAAATGTTAAACCAACGCCATCAGTTTTGGTAAGAAAAGGCGATTTGCTGATGACGTTAGATCTCCATAAATATGCGACATTTGTAAATAGTAATCAGCATATTGACCATGCTTATTTTAAATGGAATTTCTATGCAGGTAATGACGTGGTTGTTGGAACGGGTACGTGTGATATCAATGATAACCAGATCATCATTGTTGATTTTGAAACAGTAAATGCATCGGGTATTTCAACGGTGGGAAGTGCAAGTCGTTTTCAACGTAACGCAGAAATCACTTATAGTTGTGAAGATAATAATCTGACAGCGCCAATAAAGATGATTATTAGTGGAGAAACTTCGACTTTTTCATCTGATGCTTTACTTGTTAGAACTGGAGATATTGGTAGTCAAGGTCCTATTATGCCGGGATTAGGTGTTGAGATTTATCATCAAGGGCAAAGAGTTTCCCCTATGAATGGGCATTTCGATTCAAAAATAGAAAATGGGCATGGTAGAGATACACTAATGTTCACGCTAGTTAAAAAACCTAATTTATCTCCAAATGAATTGATAGAAGGCCAGTTTAGTTCAGCAGCTACCATTATTATGTCCACTCCGTAGCTATTGAAGTTGAGAGGTTTTTATGTGGATGAAAGCCTCTATTTTTTCGCATAAGCACATTTTAGATTAGACAAAATAAGTTAAACACGCCGAATTTTAAATTATCATCGTTAGCATATTTTCTTAAATAACATCACATAATTTCTCCATCAATGAAGCTCAAAGCCTATCCGGCCTCAATTGCTACAGGTATAATCACATAATTATCCGATAGATTTAGAGGCGAAGATGGCAAAACTCACCTTACAAGAGCAAATGCTAAAAGCTGGATTAGTCACCAGTAAGAAAATGGCGAAAGTGCAAAGAACGGCTAAAAAATCACGCGTTCAAGCGCGTGAAGCAAGGGAAGCCGTAGAAGAGAATAAAAAAGCACAGCTTGAGCGTGATAAGCAATTGAGTGAGCAGCATAAACAAATGGTGCAATCCAAAGAGTTCAAAGCGCAAGTTAAACAACTTATTGAAATGAATAAAGTTGATATTTCAAAGGGAGATATTAGTTTTAATTTCACCGATAACAACGTTATCAAGCAAGTTGTTGTAGACAAGATAACACAAACGCAACTGATCAGTGGGCGTCTGGCTATTGCTCGTTTAGCGATTGATAACAGTGATATTAACGAGTATGTGATTATCCCAGCAAGCGTCGCGGATAAAATAACGCAAAGAGATGCAGATAGCATCGTACTCAACAATGCGCTCAGCCAAGAAGAACAGGATGAAGATGACCCGTATGCGGACTTTAAGATCCCTGACGACCTGATGTGGTAATACTCGTCAAATTTAAGCCGTAGCTTTGGCGTTAAAACGGGCTCGCACAGTGAGTATTAACTCTTTCTTGGCTAATGGGATGAACAAAATGCAGTTCGCTGGCATGTAACATGAGCCGAGATGCATGCTCTGGTATTTGGCCTCCATATAAGTCACAGCCTAATATAGGGTGGCCTAATTGTTGGCAATGGATGCGTAGCTGGTGGGTGCGTCCCGTTTCAGGTATTAGTTTGACTCGGGTTACTGGAAGCAATGTGCCATTATCTAATGGGTGATATAGGCGCTCAATTACTTGATAGTGAGAGCGGGCAGGTTTGCCATTAATTTCACAAAGAGACATGCGGGGAAACTGTGCAGGGTCTTTTGCTATTGCCGCATCAATGACACCTTTATCATCAGTTAAGTGGCCACAAAGTAGCGCTTGATATATTTTTGTTACGGTACGTTGGCTAAATTGCTGGCTCAGTGCGGCATTAATTGCTTTATTGCGAGCAACTACCATCAACCCTGATGTACCAAAATCGAGACGATGAACAAGAGTACATTCTGGGAATATTTGTACTAATCGGTGATGGACGGAGTCTAGGTTTTGTGGGTTTTTTCCAGAAAGGCTGAGTAGGCCGCTTGGCTTATTAATAAGAACCAGATACTCATCTTGATAGATAATTTCTATCTCATCGTGACAAGGCGGAGCAATAAAGGTGTCGATGATTTCAGTCATTAGCCTTTCCAACAAAAAATGGTTGTTGATAATAACCAATTTTTATTAGGCAGGCGAATGCTTGCCGCTTGCATCGGGTAAATTTATCACTCAGACTAAAAGCAAAGCCGTAGTCTGCGCACGCATTGTGCTCTATACTGCGCGTTGTAAAAACTGAGTCAATAAAAGATTAATTAGGCGGTAATGGCAATGAATGGAACGATCACAACATGGTTCGAAGATAAAGGTTTTGGATTTATCAAAGATGAGAATGGCGATAACCGTTATTTTCATGTGGTTAAGGTTGCCAACCCAGATTTGATTAAAAAAAATGCCGCAGTCACTTTTGAACCGACGACAAATAATAAAGGGTTATCTGCTTTTGCGGTCAAAGTCATACCTGAAAGTAAGTACATTTATATTGCAGGTGAACGGATTAAGATTACATCAATCAAATCCTATCGTGTTTATTCGGTAGAAGTACCTGCGGATACGCATATTGATAAAGAAAATACCGTGTTATCAATTGGTGCATTAATGAATAGTATTAAACCAAAATCAGATAAACCTAACCAAATGCGTTCATTGAAAAAATTAGAAATTAGCACGTTACATGGAGCATCGTTGACATTTTCGGAAGATGAAATTGATATCGATGAGGCTGTGAAACAACTTAAATTTAAGTGATTTCTTGTAAGGTAAACAGCGTCACCTTTGGGCGCTGTTTGCTTGTCTATTTTTGATCCCATCTTTCATTTCTTTTTTTAGCATTTCTCGATACCAACGAGGATGATATTTTTAGCTAAAACGTGTGAAATTGATGTTCCTAATGAAATTATATTGGGTAATGCATCGGGTGTGACAACAGTCAGTGAAATTAAGAATGATACAGTCTCAAAAAGTTTTCCTATTGGCTTAAGAAACTGTACCAGCACGGATCAAACAACTGCTGTCGTTTATTTAGCATCTGGAAATACCTTAACAGGCAGTAATAATTTCTTTAATGATGACCCTAACGGAGTGATTGGTGTCCAATTATTAGATGAGACTCGAGTTATTAGTATCAATCAAACACCATTAGCT
>NZ_JAMPNW010000038.1:0-11840 GCF_028479545.1 Providencia sp. PROV201 | reverse complement strand
GCTTAAAAATAATAAAAGCAGACTTGACCTGATAGTTTGGCTGTGAGCAATTATGTGCTTAGTGCATCTAACGCTTGAGTTAAGCCGCGCCGCGAAGCGGCGTCGGCTTGAACGAATTGTTAGACATTATTTGCCGACTACCTTGGTGATCTCGCCTTTCACGTAGTGAACAAATTCTTCCAACTGATCTGCGCGGGAGGCCAAGCGATCTTCTTCTTGTCCAAGATAAGCCTGTCTAGCTTCAAGTATGACGGGCTGATACTGGGCCGGCAGGCGCTCCATTGCCCAGTCGGCAGCGACATCCTTCGGCGCGATTTTGCCGGTTACTGCGCTGTACCAAATGCGGGACAACGTAAGCACTACATTTCGCTCATCGCCAGCCCAGTCGGGCGGCGAGTTCCATAGCGTTAAGGTTTCATTTAGCGCCTCAAATAGATCCTGTTCAGGAACCGGATCAAAGAGTTCCTCCGCCGCTGGACCTACCAAGGCAACGCTATGTTCTCTTGCTTTTGTCAGCAAGATAGCCAGATCAATGTCGATCGTGGCTGGCTCGAAGATACCTGCAAGAATGTCATTGCGCTGCCATTCTCCAAATTGCAGTTCGCGCTTAGCTGGATAACGCCACGGAATGATGTCGTCGTGCACAACAATGGTGACTTCTACAGCGCGGAGAATCTCGCTCTCTCCAGGGGAAGCCGAAGTTTCCAAAAGGTCGTTGATCAAAGCTCGCCGCGTTGTTTCATCAAGCCTTACGGTCACCGTAACCAGCAAATCAATATCACTGTGTGGCTTCAGGCCGCCATCCACTGCGGAGCCGTACAAATGTACGGCCAGCAACGTCGGTTCGAGATGGCGCTCGATGACGCCAACTACCTCTGATAGTTGAGTCGATACTTCGGCGATCACCGCTTCCCTCATGATGTTTAACTTTGTTTTAGCCACCAATGATGCCCTCACTTTCCATGATTTTGGTGGGAATGGATTTTCTTAGCGGCAACTTACTTTCGTTGTCTATATCCATGTTAAAGGCGAAAAAGTAAACCTCTGTCTCCTTCTCAACCCACCCAACCCACCATGCGACACCAGGATTTGACTCAGTTCCCACACCAGAAAAACCAGTTTTTGAATGCACTAGATATTCAGGTGCCGCCTCCGTTACCAAAGCCTCTTTTACTATTAGCTGGTTTTCTTTAGATGCTGACAATTTATTTAAATATAGAGACTCTAGAAACTCCACTTGATTAACTGCGGAAATTCTAAGCTGGCCTTCCAACCAGAATTTGTCAATGCCACCACTGATATTCTGGTTGCCATAGGAAAATTTTTTAAGGTATTTCTGCATTCTTACTTCGCCAACTTCTCTGGCGATTTGTTGAAATACGGGAACAGCTGAAACTTGTATTGCCCCTCTTAAGGTCAAGTCTCTTTCCCATTGCTTCATGGCTCTTGGCTTTCCGTCCCATTTGAAAACCTGATGCTCATTCTTTATGACACCAGTTTCTAGGCCGATAATTGCGTTGGGGATCTTAAATGTTGATGCTGGAAGATATTCCTTTGATGCACGAGCTAAGTCATTGGTAGCGCAGGATTTACTGCTACTTTTACAAAGCACGAAGACACCATTGACGGCTTCGGCAGAGAACTCTTTGTTCCAAGACGTATTTTCTGTAATTGAACCAGCTAATGCCGTACTCGAAAGACACGCGATAATTACATATGCGGCAAATGTTTTCATGGCACCTTCTTGGTGGCTAACGCCAGAATTAAGCCGTGCCGCGAAGCGGCGTCGGCTTGAATGAATTGTTAGACGACAAACTCGCGCCAATACTTATGCAGACCAAAAATATTTGACGAGCACAGCAGAGGCATTGCTGTCTTAATTTTATCCAGTGGCCAGTTCCACCACTCCATCTCCATGAGCAATGAGATTTCCTCATCGGAGAAGCGCTTCTTAATTTGCTTTGCGGGACTTCCTCCGATGATGGCATAAGGCACTACATCTTTTGTCACCAACGAGCGACTACCTATCACGGCACCGTCTCCAATTTTGATTCCGGGCATAATCATTGCCTCCGAGCCTATCCAGACATCATTGCCAATGGCGGTATCACCTGCTCTTTGGAAGGCATCGAGTGCGCTTGAGAAAGCAGGTTCCTCTTGCATATAGAAGAAGGGGAAGGATGATGCCCAGTCATGCCGATGCCCCTGATTGCCAGCCATGATGAAGGAAGCCCCGCTTCCTATAGAACAAAAGCTGCCAATGATCAATTTATCAACGTCATCACGATCTGGATGCAAGTATCGCGCGCATTCATCAAATGAGTGGCCGTGATAGTAGCCAGAGTAATAGCTATAACGGCCTACTTTGATGTTTGGATTTTTCACTTGCTCAGAAAGAAGCTCCCCTTTGAAAGGGCTGTCAAAGTAGTTTTTCATCAGAGTTCGTGGAACCTTTTCTTGCCGTCTAACACCTGAGTTAAGCCGCGCCGCGAAGCGGCGTCGGCTTGGACGAATTGTTAGGCCGCATATCGCGACCTGAAAGCGGCACGCAAGACCTCAACCTTTTCCGCCCCGAGTGAGGTGCATGCGAGCCTGTAGGACTCTATGTGCTTTGTAGGCCAGTCCACTGGTGGTACTTCATCGGCATAGTAAAAGTAATCCCAGATGATCGCCTCCCAGCTGTTACAACGGACTGGCCGCCCGGCGATGACGCCCTCAGCCGCCTCTGGGCACGAGCCCTGCGGAGCCTCCGCGATTTCATACGCTTCGTCTGCCCACCAAGCAGGTTCGCAGTCAAGTAACTCATCCCCGATCTCCGCTAAGAATCCATAGTCCAACTCCTCCATGACGCGCCCGCCGAGCATTTCAACTATTGCCTCGAGCTCGCCGCGCCTCTCGCCGGGAAACGTCAGATCAATATCATCGTGCTTGCGTGTTACACGCCCTAGCCGTGCATCGATCGCCCAGCCCCCACCGATCCAGAGCGGCAGATTTCGCTCATCTGCCGCAGCTAGAATTTTGTGTATCAATGTGACCTGCGTTGTGTCCATGCGGCCTAACTTTGTTTTAGGGCGACTGCCCTGCTGCGTAACATCGTTGCTGCTCCATAACATCAAACATCGACCCACGGCGTAACGCGCTTGCTGCTTGGATGCCCGAGGCATAGACTGTACAAAAAAACAGTCATAACAAGCCATGAAAACCGCCACTGCGCCGTTACCACCGCTGCGTTCGGTCAAGGTTCTGGACCAGTTGCGTGAGCGCATACGCTACTTGCATTACAGTTTACGAACCGAACAGGCTTATGTCAACTGGGTTCGTGCCTTCATCCGTTTCCACGGTGTGCGTCACCCGGCAACCTTGGGCAGCAGCGAAGTCGAGGCATTTCTGTCCTGGCTGGCGAACGAGCGCAAGGTTTCGGTCTCCACGCATCGTCAGGCATTGGCGGCCTTGCTGTTCTTCTACGGCAAGGTGCTGTGCACGGATCTGCCCTGGCTTCAGGAGATCGGAAGACCTCGGCCGTCGCGGCGCTTGCCGGTGGTGCTGACCCCGGATGAAGTGGTTCGCATCCTCGGTTTTCTGGAAGGCGAGCATCGTTTGTTCGCCCAGCTTCTGTATGGAACGGGCATGCGGATCAGTGAGGGTTTGCAACTGCGGGTCAAGGATCTGGATTTCGATCACGGCACGATCATCGTGCGGGAGGGCAAGGGCTCCAAGGATCGGGCCTTGATGTTACCCGAGAGCTTGGCACCCAGCCTGCGCGAGCAGCTGTCGCGTGCACGGGCATGGTGGCTGAAGGACCAGGCCGAGGGCCGCAGCGGCGTTGCGCTTCCCGACGCCCTTGAGCGGAAGTATCCGCGCGCCGGGCATTCCTGGCCGTGGTTCTGGGTTTTTGCGCAGCACACGCATTCGACCGATCCACGGAGCGGTGTCGTGCGTCGCCATCACATGTATGACCAGACCTTTCAGCGCGCCTTCAAACGTGCCGTAGAACAAGCAGGCATCACGAAGCCCGCCACACCGCACACCCTCCGCCACTCGTTCGCGACGGCCTTGCTCCGCAGCGGTTACGACATTCGAACCGTGCAGGATCTGCTCGGCCATTCCGACGTCTCTACGACGATGATTTACACGCATGTGCTGAAAGTTGGCGGTGCCGGAGTGCGCTCACCGCTTGATGCGCTGCCGCCCCTCACTAGTGAGAGGTAGGGCAGCGCAAGTCAATCCTGGCGGATTCACTACCCCTGCGCGAAGGCCATCGGTGCCGCATCGAACGGCCGGTTGCGGAAAGTCCTCCCTGCGTCCGCTGATGGCCGGCAGCAGCCCGTCGTTGCCTGATGGATCCAACCCCTCCGCTGCTATAGTGCAGTCGGCTTCTGACGTTCAGTGCAGCCGTCTTCTGAAAACGACACCATGTGCAAACGATGTCAGAATAGAGTTAAATTTCCTATTGATTGACATATTCCGTCAAAGGTAATAGATTTCATCCTGACACTTTTGCCTTTGGAGGCATCTTGCAAGGTCAACGCATCGGCTATGTCCGCGTCAGCAGCTTCGACCAGAACCCGGAACGGCAATTGGAGGGTGTTCAGGTGGCGCGGGTGTTCACCGACAAGGCTTCTGGCAAGGACACCCAGCGTCCCGAGCTGGAAAGGCTGCTGGCCTTCGTCCGCGAGGGCGACACCGTGGTGGTGCATAGCATGGACAGGCTGGCACGCAACCTTGATGACCTGCGCCGCATCGTCCAAGGGCTGACACAACGGGGCGTGCGCATGGAGTTCGTCAAAGAAGGGCTGAAGTTCACCGGCGAGGACTCACCGATGGCCAATCTGATGCTGTCGGTCATGGGAGCCTTCGCTGAGTTCGAGCGCGCCCTGATCCGCGAACGTCAGCGCGAGGGAATCGTGCTGGCCAAGCAGCGCGGTGCCTACCGGGGACGAAAGAAATCGCTGAACAGCGAACAAATTGCCGAGTTGAAACGGCGAGTTGCGGCAGGCGACCAAAAAACCTTGGTGGCCCGTGACTTCGGCATCAGCCGCGAAACCTTGTACCAGTACCTGCGGGAAGACTGACCATGCCACGCCGCTCAATCCTGTCCGCCACCGAGCGCGAAAGCCTGCTGGCACTGCCAGATGCCAAAGACGAACTGATACGGCACTACACGTTCAACGAAACCGACCTGTCGGTGATCCGTCAGCGTCGCGGCGCCGCGAATCGATTGGGCTTCGCTGTGCAGCTTTGCTACTTGCGATTCCCTGGCACCTTTTTGGGCGTCGATGAGCCTCCGTTTCCGCCCCTGTTGCGCATGGTGGCCGCGCAACTCAAGATGCCAGTGGAAAGTTGGAGCGAGTACGGCCAGCGCGAACAGACACGGCGGGAGCACTTGGTCGAGCTGCAAACGGTTTTTGGGTTCAAGCCCTTCACCATGAGCCACTATCGGCAAGCCGTGCATACATTGACCGAGCTGGCCTTGCAGACCGACAAAGGCATCGTGCTGGCGAGCGCACTTGTCGAGAATCTGCGGCGGCAGAGCATTATCCTGCCCGCCATGAATGCCATCGAGCGCGCAAGCGCCGAGGCCATCACCCGTGCCAACCGACGCATTTACGCGGCGCTGACCGATTCTTTGTTATCACCCCACCGTCAGCGCCTGGACGAACTTCTCAAGCGCAAGGACGGCAGTAAAGTGACGTGGCTGGCATGGCTGCGCCAGTCGCCTGCCAAACCGAACTCTCGCCACATGCTCGAACATATTGAGCGCCTGAAATCCTGGCAAGCACTTGATCTGCCCGCAGGCATCGAGCGGCAGGTTCACCAGAACCGCCTGCTCAAAATCGCTCGTGAAGGTGGCCAGATGACGCCTGCTGATCTGGCAAAGTTCGAGGTGCAACGACGCTATGCCACGCTGGTAGCGCTGGCCATCGAAGGCATGGCCACCGTCACCGATGAAATCATCGACCTTCACGATCGCATCATCGGCAAGCTGTTCAACGCGGCCAAGAACAAGCATCAGCAGCAGTTCCAGGCTTCCGGCAAGGCGATCAACGACAAGGTGCGGATGTATGGGCGCATCGGTCAAGCGTTGATTGAGGCCAAGCAAAGCGGCAGCGATCCGTTCGCCGCCATCGAGGCCGTTATGCCCTGGGACACCTTCGCCGCCAGCGTCACCGAAGCGCAAACATTGGCGCGGCCTGCCGACTTTGATTTCCTGCACCACATCGGTGAAAGCTATGCCACGCTACGCCGCTACGCGCCGCAGTTCCTGGGCGTGCTCAAATTGCGGGCTGCGCCCGCCGCCAAGGGTGTGCTCGATGCCATCGACATGCTGCGCGGCATGAACAGCGACAGCGCGCGCAAGGTGCCCGCCGATGCGCCAACCGCATTCATCAAGCCGCGCTGGGCAAAGCTGGTTCTGACCGACGACGGCATCGACCGGCGTTACTACGAGTTATGCGCCCTGTCGGAGCTGAAGAACGCGCTGCGCTCCGGTGATGTCTGGGTGCAGGGTTCTCGCCAGTTCAAGGACTTCGACGAATACCTGGTGCCGGTCGAGAAGTTCGCCACTTTGAAGCTGGCCAGCGAATTGCCGCTGGCAGTGGCCACCGACTGCGACCAATACCTGCATGACCGGTTGGAATTGTTGGAGGCGCAACTCGCCACAGTCAACCGCATGGCTGCGGCCAACGACTTACCGGATGCCATCATCACCACCGCGTCAGGCCTGAAGATCACGCCGCTGGACGCGGCAGTACCAGACGCCGCGCAAGCCATGATCGACCAGACAGCTATGCTGCTGCCGCACCTCAAAATCACCGAGTTGCTGATGGAGGTCGATGAATGGACGGGCTTCACCCGCCACTTCACACACCTGAAGACCAGCGACACGGCCAAGGACAAAACCTTGCTGTTGACGACGATCCTGGCCGACGCGATCAACCTGGGTCTGACCAAAATGGCCGAGTCCTGCCCTGGCACCACCTACGCCAAGCTGTCTTGGCTGCAAGCCTGGCACATCCGCGATGAAACCTATTCGACGGCGCTGGCCGAGCTGGTGAATGCGCAGTTTCGGCAACCCTTCGCCGGCAACTGGGGTGACGGCACCACGTCATCGTCGGACGGCCAGAACTTCAGAACCGGCAGCAAAGCAGAAAGCACTGGTCATATCAACCCGAAGTATGGAAGCAGTCCAGGACGGACTTTCTACACCCATATCTCCGACCAGTACGCGCCCTTCAGTGCCAAGGTGGTCAACGTGGGCATTCGTGATTCAACTTACGTGCTTGATGGCCTGCTGTACCACGAGTCGGACTTGCGCATCGAGGAACACTACACCGACACGGCAGGCTTCACCGATCACGTGTTTGGCTTGATGCATTTGCTGGGATTTCGCTTCGCGCCGCGTATCCGTGACTTGGGCGAAACCAAGCTATTCATCCCCAAGGGCGATGCCGCCTATGACGCGCTCAAGCCGATGATTAGCAGCGACAGGCTGAACATCAAGCAAATACGCGCCCATTGGGATGAAATTCTGCGGCTGGCCACCTCCATCAAGCAAGGCACGGTAACGGCTTCGCTGATGCTGCGCAAACTCGGCAGCTACCCGCGCCAGAACGGCTTGGCCGTGGCGTTGCGCGAGCTGGGGCGCATCGAGCGCACGCTGTTCATTTTGGATTGGCTGCAAAGCGTGGAGCTGCGCCGCCGCGTCCATGCGGGGCTGAATAAGGGCGAGGCGCGCAACGCGCTGGCCAGGGCGGTCTTCTTCTACCGATTGGGTGAAATCCGCGACCGCAGTTTTGAGCAGCAGCGCTACCGGGCCAGCGGCCTCAATCTGGTGACGGCGGCCATCGTGTTGTGGAACACGGTATATCTGGAGCGTGCCACCAGTGCTTTGCGTGGCAACGGCACGGCGCTGGACGACACATTGTTGCAATATCTGTCGCCGCTGGGGTGGGAGCACATCAACCTGACCGGCGATTACCTATGGCGCAGCAGCGCCAAGGTCGGTGCGGGGAAGTTTAGGCCATTGCGACCGCTGCCACCGGCTTAGCGTGCTTTATTTTCCGTTTTCTGAGACGACCCCCAATAGTGGTGAAACCTTTTCGCCATGTGTATAGGAATGTTTTAGACTCGCTATTTTACTTTCATCTTTAAAGTGATTGTTAGGGGTCATAATATGCAGCAGTGCTAGATCTACGGTATAGATATCACCGGTCACAACTGGCGGGGTTACAAATATTTCAGTAAGGGCATACAAACGTAATACTTTAAGGGTGTAGTTTTCTTTGGTGCGTGGGTAGGCTAATTTCATAATGATTTCTCTGTGATTAATAGTATAGATTTTGGCTGTCAGGATGTTTGTCTAAACCGTTAAATTTTATCAGGAACGGCAAATAATTTTGGTTCTTCAGATATGCTTTTGCTTTAAGCGCGAGATAGTAACTCTCAATCCCCTCTACCAATACAAACAAAGCAGTAGCAGACTCATACCCTATCCCATATGCATAGTTTGTACAGTCGGGCAATATATCGTCACTGTGGCTATGTATTGCGGAATGATGCTCACCGGTCAAAGTATTGATGATAATAGGCAGGGGGTTTTCGAGTAATTCAAGCAGATCCGATGGTGACAGTTCATTAATGAATGTTTCATCACCTGCACTAATTTTATCAAATGCCGGTTTCGCAGGAACTCCTGAATGGGCTATAAATTCAGAGGCTATGTGCTGTAACAACGCTGTGTTGTTCATCATTTTTTATAGGTCCTCCCATACTGTTTGAAATATTCATTGAGCTCTTTGTCTCGCTCATACGTAGCCGCATCTGCCGCTTGTCTGGCTTCATCAACCTGCTTTCTTTGTAGTTCTTCAGCCAGCTTCAGATAAGATTGAATATTCTCTTGGTTTGGTTCATTTGTTACGAGTTCAAACGCAACTCTTTCACGTTCCTCCAATGAGACGCACCCCATCAACGAAAACATGGCAACTGAAGCACAAGAGTAAAAACGAGCGGTTGAGAATTCCCGTTGTGTTTTTTTCTTCATCATTTTTCCAACTTAATTATCTGTTGCCCCCTAAACACGCCAAGGAGAGTCGTTTTGTGTTTGTCAGAACGCTCCTGTCTGTCTGCTTCAGCAGTAAACAATGGCAGGGGACTTACTTTAAAATCCTGATCCTGCACTATCAAAAACGGCACAGGAGCGTTTATGCAGCGTTTTTTCCCACTGGCAAAGGTTAGGTTGCAGATCGGCTGCGGCGTAACGCTACGCTTTATTCTGAGCCTATTAGCAGGGCACTCTTGGATTTTATCCATTAAGTCCTGTAACTCAGCGTTGCCTTTTGCTATGTCAGCTATGAGCTGATAAAGCTTAACAGGGTCTGTTTTCTGCATGAGTCCTTTTAAGCCCCACGTATATGAAGCATGAGTGATCACATCGTCAGAGTTAAATACAGGAATGTTCCGGTACAAATGCAGTGTCATTACGTTACTCAGATGTTTACGCAAAATTCTGAAACGCTCAGATTTCGGCAGTGCGACAACCGAGCTTCTGATATTGTTTTTTACGGTATTGATTTTGATTAGATGATCAGCAAGTTCCATAGCCGCAGTTGATAACTGTACATATCCGGCTGTTCGCCTCGCAAACTTTTGTGAGTACAACGGAGAAATGTATAAGTCCTGCCAACATGAGATAACCGATGTATAGGCATGAGAACCCCAATTCACAACCGGCTCAATGCATTTACCGATATCATCACAACCATTTTCTACCGGTGGAATGACACAGGTAAGGGCTGAAATTACCTTTGTATCTCGAAAAAGAGAGTCAAGCTGGTGGAGGTACTTCAGCAATGAACCAATATAGCTATCAAGCATCACATGAAACTCCTGTTCTTAGAAAGAAAGAATCATAACCAAATATGCCAACATACAAATAAGCGTTCAACAAATACAGGAGCGAAACTTAGACATCTGCGCCCCTGACTCGCTCTTTTTTCTCTCTTTTTCTCTTTTTTTCTCCCCCTTTTCTCTAGACGCGGCTGTTCAGGGTGGAACGCCCATGTAACTACACCATCTTTTGTATGTTGGCATATTTCATGGCGACTTTTACAAAATGAAATATGACCGATCATGCAATCATCCTTGTTCTCTGACTTTCTTCAGAAAGGTTCTGAAACACGTATCACTGACCATCAAGCCGTAAGCCGGTAATACATCCATGATCGCATTCCAAGACATACCGGAAGATTTCATTTCGAATAAATCATCCTGAATATGACTCAACATAGCATTTTTTTTATAATTCTGGTTTTGCAAAGCGTACAGAGTTATTTTCTCTTTTAACCTTTTATTTTTGTACATTATTACTGTAATAAACCTAACTGTTTTTCGATTGCATCCAATTCTTCTTCTGTTGGTAAAGAATTAGTAGCACTCTCTTTAATAACTGAATACGATATCCTTAATACAGAAGCCTTGCGGGCTTTGCGCGACTCAATTGTAATAGTGATGTCCTTAATATTCGTTTTTTCGCTCAATCCTCTAGCCAGCTTCTTCAGTAACTGTCCTAGGTCTTTGTAGTTCTGGTATAAATACTGCTTATTATCCTTCTTATCGAGCTTAAATAACCACATCTCATCTTTCAGTTCCTCTACACCAATCGTAAAAGAAGTGTTGTATTCCCGAACAGTATTGCTCTTTGAATAGCGCTTCATGATCATTTGATAAAAATTGGTCATGTTGACATCTGACAATCTAGCTACATGGAATAAATTCATAGTGGTAAATTTTTTAGATAATTCAAAGAAGTAAGGAAATACCTTTTGGTTGAAGTAAATTGTACAATAGCCTTCGTCGAAGAAGTATTTAGCACCTGAAGTGATGTTCGTTTTAAAAGCACGTTTAAAACCTTCTTCACTTAGATCCTCATAAATGTGTGATGATAAAAGAGTGTCAACTGCATCCGGTAAGGCATTATATGCTGTTTTAATGTCCACCCCGCAAATCTCTGCATACTGTTTTGCGGTCACATCAAAACTAATTTCTTCTTCTTCCACCCTCTCTCTCGGATCGGATATCTGTGCAAGAATCAAAAACAGGACCCGCTTGGCAGATATAGGCAAACTAGCAAGAGATAGATTGAAATCATCAGAATGACGAACATTCGTGAAAAGTGTCAGATTACTGAGTTGTTTCTTCTTCATAGCAGCATACTGTTTTAGACTAAAGTAGAATAATAGATGAAGAATATACAACAAAGGTTGATTTAGGTAAATTTAAAATCAACCTTTTGCTGGTGGTTGTTACCAATGAACACATAAAACAATCTATCTATCTAAAATATCTATCAATAGATACTTTTATCTATCCAACAGTATCATTCTTTCTCGCCCTCGGAACCTGTATTACGCTTGGGTTGCCAGTCGTGTCTCACAGGCATCAACCTTTCGCCCGCTCAGAACCCGCATTACGCTTGGGTTGCCAGTCGTGTCTCACAGGCATCAACCTTTCGCCCTCTCAGAACCCGCATTACGCTTGGGTTGCCAGTCGTGTCTCACAGGCATCAACCTTTAACCCCTCAGAACCTACTCAACACGCAGGGAGCCACTTCAGTCTTGCAGACGTCAACCTTTCAGCGCCAGAGCTAAAAAGTATCTTTTTAGTGGTTGTCTTGCAGACGTCAACCTTTCGGCGCTGAAATAGCCTATCTTATTGATATTTATTGATATTTACACAGACACTCACTGCACGACTGTCTTGCAAACGTCAACCTTTCAACACCAGAGCGGAAAAGTATCTTTTTAGTGGTTGTCTTGCGAACATCAACCTTTTGGCACTGCAAT
>NZ_JAMPNW010000037.1:0-19430 GCF_028479545.1 Providencia sp. PROV201 | reverse complement strand
GTTTGATTATTTTAAATGAGCCAAATTATTTTAATAGAAATGACAACGTTAAAATAATATTAACTCCTCTTCAACTAGTAATATTGGGCTACAGCGTTAATAAAATATATTCCGGTTGAAAAATAACTCACAACAATAAATAACAAAAGGTGATGCAGTGAAAGGGATGAAATTTACAGTGTCAGTAATTGGCGCTAGGGGATGACTCGGTTCCGTTTTGGCCCTTCATAAAACGGTCACAACGACCATTTTGAAACAATCAAAGCAGGCAGCTATCGCGGCAATATACAAGCGCTCACTCACTTAAAGTGGATGAGCGCAGATCTCATCGAAGTCAACCAGAAACACACACTGTACTAGCGGTTTTTTTGGCCATATCTAATGCATTTTCAATAGAATCCGCAATAGCCAAAGCAACACCTAATCGGCGAGTACCTGCAATTTCAGGTTTACCAAATAATCGTAATTGGGTATCAGACCCCAACGCTGAACCTATATGTGAAAAAACCACATTTTGACTGTGTAAATTGGGTAAAATAACGGCTGAAGCGCTTGGCCCATATTGGCGGATCACACCGATTGGGAAACCAAGAAATGCACGCACATGTAAGGCAAATTCAGATAAACTCTGTGAAATAAGTGTCACCATCCCCGTATCATGAGGGCGAGGTGAAACTTCATTAAAGATGATATCATCACCACACACGAATAATTCAACACCGAATATTCCGTAGCCCCCTAGAGAGGTAACAATTTTCTCAGCAACGTCCTGCGCTTTTTTCAATGCAACCTCACTCATGTACTGTGGTTGCCAAGACTCACGATAATCGCCTTTTTCTTGCCGATGCCCCACGGGTGCACAAAAGTGAATACCATCTATCGCACTGACCGTTAACAATGTAATTTCAAAATCAAAATTAACCATTTTTTCAACAATCACACGTCCCTGCCCTGCTCGCCCACCTAGCTGTGAGTAATCCCAAGCCTGCTCTAATTCATCTTGAGAGCGGATCACACTTTGCCCCTTCCCTGACGAACTCATCACCGGTTTAACAATACAAGGAAAACCAATTTTTTCTGCCGCTGTGACAAAATCGGGTTTGCTATCCACAAATTGGTACTCTGATGTTGGCAGCTTCAACTCTTCTGCGGCTAATCGTCGGATCCCTTCTCTGTCCATAGTAAGCACAATGGCTTTCGCTGACGGAACCACTTTTTGCCCTTGCTGTTCAAGCTCCATTAATACCTGTGTCGCAATCGCTTCAATTTCAGGCACAATAATGTCGGGTTTTTCAATTGAAACGATTTGCTTCAGCGCTTCGCCATCAAGCATATTTATCGTATAACTGCGGTGTGCAATATGCATCGCCGGCGCATTATCATAGCGATCAACTGCAATAACTTCGATACCCAACCGTTGACATTCAATCGCCACTTCCTTGCCTAACTCTCCAGCGCCTAACAACATCACTTTTGTTGCTGATTTACACAGCGCAGTACCTAATTGATTCATAATTGATAACCCTACCGACAAAAAGTTAATATCAATTATATACGCAATCGATTGCTTTTACTATCAAGGATAAAAAATCACAAAACAAAAACCTCATAACCATTTGATAATAATATCAATAAATTAATCTAGCGGTGTTTTATCACGCCCTGTAATAAAGGGGTCTTTATGTGAAAATTTAATATACTGTTTGCGTAAAATAGCGAATACACAAAACATTAAACCAACCCAGATGAGTGAAAAACTGATGCCTTTAACCCAATCAAATAGCTCATTAAATAAAAATACGGCTAATAAAAATTGAATTGTTGGTTCTATATATTGTGCCAACCCGATCACAGTTAATGATGTTCTTTTAATTGCTGCTGTAAAAAAGAGCAACGGAATTATCGTAACAGGAGCGGCCAACATATAAAGAATTTTGATTTGCCAATCGCCTTGTGCCACTTCACTTAAACCATTAGATACTAACCACCACGTGATCGCTATTGCGATAGGAAGTAGCCAAAGTGCCTCTAGAAATAAAGACGTAATCACATCAAATCGAATAAATTTACGAATTAACCCATATATCGCAAATGCACTACCCATAACTAACGCTAAAATAGGTAATTCACCATACTGCCAAATTTGGTAACCGACCCCCGCACAAATAAAAATAACAGCCATTTTTTCTGCGAAAACAAGCCGTTCGCGAAGAAACAAAACGCCAAGTAAAATAGAAAATAATGGGTTAATAAAATACCCAAGGCTAGCGGCTAACACCTGCCCATGAGTTAATGCGTAGGTAAATGTTGTCCAAGATATCGCCATAACTGACGAACTAAATAAACAGAGGATTATCGACCGTTTATCAGACCATACCTGGCACCACAAAGATTTGTTTTTAATAATTAAGCGAACAAAAAAAAGTATAGGGATAGACCAGATAAGACGTTCAGCAAGCAGCTCTAGAGGTTCAGCGCCGGGAAGTAAACGATAAAATAATGGTGTTATTCCCCATAAGATATAGGAAAAAATAGCAAGGGCCACTCCCGAGCGAAGCAACATAATTTATCCACAATACAATCTGATTAAATATATTAGCTCCGTATCATACGCCAAAATGCAGAAAATAAAACTTGTTAGAAAAAGCGGTTTATTGGGAACTCAAAAAATCAATTGAATAGCTGCTTATTAGGTTTGATTTTCTCGACAAAATTAAAAAGAATCACGTTCTAACAAGTCACAAGCAACATATTCAACACGGCTTTGCTGCCGTTCTTCTATAATATGCAAAGCAGCTTGTTGGCCTAACTGATAGTGTGGCAACACAACCGTACTTAATGGTGGATAAAACAGCTCCCCAACCCCTATCATATTATCATATTATCATAGCCAAGTACTGCAATATCTTGTGGGATACGCAAACCATGGCTAAGCAGTACTTGATAAGCTAAAAAGGCAATACGGTCATTTCCACAAATAATGACATCAAAATCAGGTTTTTTATTATCAAAATGACTATTAATTAAAGCTATCACATCTAAATAGTGTTCATCACCTAACTCTAAATGGTATTGCTGAAGTGATGATAGTGGTAAATTAGCATTTGCCCATGCAGACTCCACCGCTTCACGGCGCGTTTTTCCAGCTAGAGTCTCTTGTGGAATATAAAGACAAAGAGGATTTCGATACCCTTTCTCTATTAAGCGATTCACCGCATTAAATTGACCATTAAAATCATCTGGCACATAAGCTGGAAATTGCCCTTTTTTATCTATGCAATTAGCTAAAACCAAACGATTATTATGCAATGCTTCTGGAATAGCCACTTCTCGAAGCCCCATTGTAGTATAAATAATACCATCTGGCCGCTGAGATAATAATTGCCGAACAGCTCTTTCATTATCTTCACTAGATGTAATATTAACAACAAAGCTACTCCAACCAAATTGCCTCGCTGTTTGCTCTATGGAAAGAATGATTTCGACAGAAAACGGGGTTGTTGCTGTATCCAGGGCCAAAACGCCGACGGTTGACACCCTAGAACCTTTTCCTCTAATTTTTCGTGCCGAAAAATCAGGAACATAATTGAGTGACTCAATAGCTTGTTGGACCTGTTTCAAGGTTTCAGGCCTAAGTAATTCAGGATTATTAATTGCCCGTGATACTGTCATCAATGAAACGTTTGCAAGCCGAGCTACGTCTTTTAAAGAAGCCATTACGTATATTCACTCATCGAAACTAGATAAAAATAAATTCTAACATGTTAGATATAAAAAGCACTTAATCTTCATCAATTCACAAGTTAAGTACTATCACCTAAAAAAATAGCATAAAGTTCACATCTAAGACTTTTTCTGACTAATGATTTAAGATATTATTGATTAGCTTTAACAATATTTCCATCAATCACTTTATGTTAAAGAACACATTTAATAAGTAAATTTACCTAAGATGTTACACATCATTAATCGAATATTACTCAATGACACAAACTTTAACTATTGTTTCTATTTTTATATTAAATTTAGCTAGATGATGTTTTTAATATAAATTAAGGTCGGTTATACATTATAAAAAAAACAACGATCAGTAGAAAATATTATTGTGAAATTTAAATTTCACTTTATTTATCTACGTATTTTATCAGATTGATATGAATATCAAATCAGTTCAACAGGAGTATGGTGATGAATAACACCATTCATATAATTGTAGAAAGTGATAATGTCTTTAAGAATAAACTGAAATTAATGATAGAATCTTTTGGTTTCACCTTGAGATTTTATAATAATGAAGAAGTGTTTATGAGTAATTATACTTATCCTAATGAGGATAATGTAAAAGAGTGTATTTTATTATTCTTAAACAATGATGAAAATCGTATTAATCGATTAAACAATATAAGTAATTCATTTGGTATTGTTCCATTCATTGTGCTTGCCGAAGAGCCTTCTGTCAGTCTGTGTCGAGAGAGCTTTAAAGCTGGAAGCTTTGATTTTTTTCCCTTTCCTTTCAAGGACATTGAAATCTCAAATGCCATCAATAGTGCAACGGAATTATTTTTAAGCACGCATGAAAAGCATAAGAAATATACTCATCTCTCTGATAAATTTAACCGCCTTTCGGTTAGGGAAAGAGAAATTATGGATATGATATTAGAGGGCAATACGAGTAAAGAAACGGCTGAAAAACTGTCTTTATCACCAAGGACTGTTGAGGTTCATCGCTCTAACATTTATACAAAATTAGGTATTAAGTCATTGCCACAACTTATTCAAGAATACGAATACATTAATACTTATCCTAAATATATTTAATTCATATGATATGTTTACTTTTCTATAGCGTTATTATTTCTGATGGTTTTATTCTAAACCATCAGAAATTAATTATCTGAGAAATGCTAAAGACACTATAATTTAGATAAATATAGATTAAAATTCTGCCAATTATGAAATAATGATTTATTTTTACATGAGATAAACAATAGTACCACTCTATTATGGATTAAAAAACCAAGTAAATTGATAATTCCAATAGGAATAACAGCCCCTAATACTTACAAGATAAAATAATATTTTTTTAGGTTATTGAAATACTATTTAAAATAAAATGTTTTCTATCACGCCATTTTTTAGTAAGACAATAGCCTTTCTCATCGGTATTCATCCATCATAAATCTAAAAAAACAAGGCTAAAAACAGTATACCGCCTTACCAAATCCCTGCATAATGAGCATCGTTTTCATTTTCTTTTCTCGATACATCAAGTAACGATACAAGCAGATAGCTACGCTTTATTTATCTATTGGCTGTCGTTCAAAATATTGGTAAATTTTGTGCGCTTTGCTATTTTTGTTTTGTTGTTGTCCACAAAAACATGCGAAAGCGCTATTTTTTTACTCATCAGAACACATGCAAGAAACTATTTATAGTCTTTAATGTTGATTTCGTACTGCTTTAGTTTGCGCCATAACGTTGTCCGCCCCATAGCAAGGACTTTATGCATTTGCTGAATTTTACCTTTACAAGCTTGTGCAACTTCAATAATCAAAGCTTTCTCAACTGAGTGAATATCCAAGTTAGTGAATCGTTGCTCTTCCTTATCTACCTTAAAAGCCTCTTGTTCATAATAGTGGAATTTCAATTTTTCACTCACTTCTCTTGCCAAAGATTGCGTAAGCGCGAACAAAACATTGCAGCAATTCTGAGTTGAAGATATAGCGACAACTAATACAGGCTCACCAGTGTGTGAATATACTGGTGCTAAATAATAAAAGATCCCATGTAGTTCAATTGGAGCTGCATATAGCCTAACTTGTGATCCACAAGTTAAATTACCTGATAACAAGTTTGCTATTTCAAAATTACCGCTAAACTCATTACTAAGTCAAAACGTTTTTCCATCAGTGCTAACGAGAGAACTACGAATATGATCATCATGTAATGAGGCTAATCCATCTTCAATAGTTGTATAAGCAAGCTCAACGATGTCTTCGTAATCATCTGAATTATAATTACTTTCTATTACAGGTGTTGTAGTTGGAAATGTTAAATGGGTTGACATAGTTATCCTTATTCTTCGATAAGAGTTATCTGATTATGTCAACTTGCCATTTAATTTTTATATTCTAGATCAAGTTATTAATTGATAGATTTAAAACCATTGATCTGCATCAATTTTATAATTAAAAGCAGTATATCTGTGTCCTAAAAAACAAAATGGCTAACTTAATTTACCTAAGTTAGCCACATAGACTTTTAAAACGCTTTCATCAAATTACGAAGTAACTATATTCCCCCACAGATCATATTCATCTGCATGCTCAACGAATACTTTCACTATATCTCCAGCGCTAACTCCAAATTCACCATTAAGATAAACCATGCCATCAATTTCTGGTGCATCAGCCATACTACGGCCAATGGCACCTTCATCATCAACTTCATCAATAATAACTAAAATCTCTTTACCAATTTTATCTTGTAATCGCTGTGTAGAAATTTGCTGTTGTAGTTGCATAAAACGATGATAACGTTCCTCTTTAATTTCTTCAGGAACTTGATCAGCTAACTCATTCGCTTTCGCACCTTCGACAGGACTATACTTAAAGCAGCCTACTCGATCTAACTTAGCTTCTGACAAGAAATCTAATAGCATTTGGAAATCTTCTTCTGTCTCACCAGGAAATCCGACAATAAAAGTTGAACGTAAGGTGAGTTCAGGGCAAATTTCACGCCAACGTTTAATACGTTCAAGTGTTCTTTCAACAGCACCAGGGCGTTTCATTAATTTTAAAATTTTGGGACTTGCATGCTGTAACGGAATATCTAAGTAAGGTAAAACTTTACCTTCTGCCATCAAAGGAATGACATCATCAACATGTGGGTAAGGATAAACATAATGTAAACGCACCCATACGCCCATTGAAGCAAGTTGTTCGCATAACCCCACCATGCTGGTTTTTACAGGTTGCCCATCCCAAAAGCCTGTTTTATTTTTAACATCAACACCATATGCGGAAGTGTCTTGTGAAATAACCAGTAGCTCTTTTACGCCTGAAGCGACCAAACGCTTAGCTTCATTTAACACATCACCGATTGGACGGCTATCTAAGTCCCCTCGCATAGAAGGAATTATGCAAAAAGTACAACGATGATTGCACCCTTCGGAAATTTTTAAATAAGCATAATGTTTCGGTGTCAGTTTTACCCCTTGTTCTGGGACTAAACTAAAGAAAGGGTCATGTTCAGGCTTCGGAACATAGTGGTGCACATGGTTAAGTACCTGCTCATAGCTATGTGGACCTGTGATCTCCAATACTTTCGGATGCACTTCACGAATCTGGTTCTCTTTCGCACCAAGGCATCCTGTCACAATCACTTTACCGTTCTCATTCAGTGCTTCCCCAATCGCTTCTAACGATTCCTGCACTGCACTATCGATAAATCCACACGTATTCACAATAACTAAATCAGCATTATCATAGCTTGGAACCACTTGGTAACCATCAGTGCGTAATTCAGTTAAAATACGTTCTGAATCAACTAGGTTTTTTGGGCAGCCAAGAGAGACGAAACCAATTTTTGGCACCGGATTAGTATTTTGCGACATAACTCACTTCTTTTATTGTGTTATAAATATTGTTTTAGAAAAATGGGCGAAATTTTACCTGAAGAATTGAGGGAATTGTATAAATTTTTGTCGAAAATAATCTGTATTTAGAGCTGAAATAGGATAAAAAAATCTTGCTTGAAATAGGCGATTTCTGCAAAGTATTTTTGTAAAAACCACCTAAGAATGTTAATCAACGATTAACTGAACGAGCAATACGTGAGTAAGTGTGCCTAACCCCTCGGATCACAATACTATAATTTAAAATATTCTCAGGTAATGCAACTCCGTTATACCCTGAATCACCAATATGATGTAAATCTGTCCCGGCCATTTTACACATTAATGCTATTTGTCGAATAGTTTGTAAATCTGCACCTTCTTGAGAAGTCCCAATCGCTGTCATTGTCATCACACCTTGGGAATGGCAATAACTCACCATTTTTTGCACAAATTCTAACGAGATCCCGGGGACCGTTCCCGGCGCTGGGAGCAAAATGATATCTGCACCACTGTTAATAAAAGTACGAATATCATCTTCTGTTATGAGTTGCTCAGCTGAAGCATTCAAAACCCCTGAAGCGTGCATTTTCCCTGTAATAAGCACAATATCTTCACCCACAACAGCTTTAAGCTCTTTAAGACTTTGGTTAATTTCCTGATTAGTAACTCCATTTCCAGGGTTTCCCGTTAAAACAATAATGTCAGCACCCATTTCTTTTAGCTTAATGGCATTTTTTACTGTTGCTAATCGCCCTTCCGATATTTTCCATTGCTCATCTTGTGTCGGATTATTAAATCCATCAGGGACGGGCTCTAAATTAACGCCTATTGATCGTCCCGTTAAACGCTTAAGTGTGCGAATGATTTCTTCGGGTTCAATCCCTTCAGGTAGGCCTTGCATAATTGGTTGATTAACATCAAAAACATTTAGCAGCAAGATATCTGCACCTTGACTTGCGGCTAATTCAGCATTCGTCACTGTCATTAATACAGGTTGAATAGTACCAATGGTTTCGGAAACTAATATCCGCCCTTCACTGGCTTTAATAGATTCTAATAGTTTCTTTTTATTGAAATTTATAATTTCAGAAGCTGAACAATCAAGATAACGTCGTTGCATGGCTGTACCTTTATTTTCAATAAAATTGATGAATAACTCTTTCGAAATAAAATATCTATGTTCGAAATATATCACGTAGTTAATAATAAACAGCCTAATAGAACACACTATTAGTAAGTTATTTTTTTTAAAATAATAACTATTTCTAACACTCAGATTTTTATATAAAAACAAACTTTTCAGTGGCAAGTAATTTACTTATCGTAAATTACCGCTTGTTTTTTAGTAATAGTAATGATTATCATTACAGCTCTATATCACTTATGGTAAGGACTAAAATAATGAAACTCGCCTACAAAGCTGCTGTTTCAGGTCTTGCGTTGTTTTCAATCTCTGCATTAGCTCAAGAGTACCCTCTCGGTCACCCTGTGATCAAAAACGGAATGGAAATCCAAGGCGTTTATCTACAACCCATTACAATGGATACCGAAGAAGGCCATCATGCAATGTCGCACTTAGCGGCAGATAAAGCAGATGTCCACTTAGAAGCAGATATTCACGCGGTTGAAGATAACCCAAATGGCTTTGCAGAAGGTGATTGGATCCCTTACCTAACCATTGAATATTCGGTTACCAAACTCGGTGATAAACCACAAACTCAAACGGGCACGTTTATGCCGATGGTGGCCAGTGATGGTCCTCATTATGGGGAAAACATTAAATTAGATGGCAATGGTAAATACCGTGTCACTTATAAAATTTATCCACCATCACACAATAAAGATGTTGCCTTTGGGCGCCATATTGACAAAGAAACCGGCGTAGCACCTTGGTTCCAACCTTTCGAAGTCTCTTGGGACTTTGACTACGCAGGTGTTGGCCGTAAAGGTAGTTACTAATTTTAATCGAAATTAACTAAGGGCTTAATCAAGGAAGTTTTCTTGCATGAGCCCTTTTTTGTTCGTACTTATTATTTATTTGTACTTATTATTTGTTTGTACTTATTAAAGGATAAACCAAGCCAAAATGAAAACATTACTGCGTTTTTTACTGGTTATCGCTTGTACAATAATTCCCCTATCTTCATTTGCTGCGGAAAAATACACTGTCGAATTAGAAATGAAAAATGGTGATCTCATCCCACGTGTTCTTGAAGTTCCCGCAAAAACGATTATTCGAATTAAAATTACCAATACAGGCACTGAGCCCGCAGAATTTGAAAGCATTCAGTTAAGAAAAGAAAAAGTTTTAGCACCTGGAGCAAGCTCAGTTGTTGTTATCGCACCTCTAAAACCCGGTACTTATTCTTTTTTTGATGACTTCCACCTTTCTCACCCCAAAGGCGAGATCATTGCGAAATAAAAGGATTTAATATGGGACAAGTTCTATTTGTTGTTTGGCGTGAAAGTTTTGAGGCGCTACTTGTCATTGGCATTATTTATGCGTGGATTAAACGTCATCCTGACGCACAAAATGGTATGAAATACCTTTGGGCTGGTGTCGCTATTGGGGTTATTACCTCCATCTTACTAGCACTTCTGATTTATGGCGTATTCAATGTCCTTGATGATACAGGGCAATCACTGTTCATGATTTTTATGGAATTACTCGCCTGCGTTTTGATTGTCCAAATGGTGTATTGGATGAACAAACATGGCAGCTCAATGAAATCAGAAATTGAATCAGGAATTAGCCGTAATGCCTCTCACCATAACTGGTGGGGAGCCGCACTAATTATTGCCATTGCCATCGCCCGTGAAGGGAGTGAAATAGTCGTCTTCCTATCTAGTTTTATTATGTCTTTAACCGCATCTAATGCATCGGCTTTCTTTATCGAGGTAGGTGGAGGAATTGCAATTGCAGGTCTTACACTTTATATCTTCTTATTAACAAATCGCTTAGTTTCTTGGTCTATCTTCTTTAAAGTTACAGGGGTTATTCTATTATTCCTTGCATTATCTCTGTTGCTTAAAGGGGTCGAAGAAAGTGCAAACTTACTAATCGAATATGATTTTACTATCCCTGACTTTTTAATTTATCCCGCTTGGGATACAACTGCATTTCTCGATGATTCTGGTATCGCTGGCAATTTTATCTCTTCTTTCTTTGCTTATCGTTCACAACCTATTTGGCTCAGCGTCATTACCTTTGTCCTTTATTGGGCTATTGTGATCCCATTGTTTGCTCGGAGCAAAAAAAATGTCTAGCTCACTGAGACGGAATATCAAATGGATATCTTTTAGCTTAATACTCAGTGTTGCGCTGCCTACTTTAGTTCAAAGTAAAGCACTGAGATCCCCTGTGCAAACAGGGGATAACATCATTATTGCTAAAGGGGATATACCCACTCCAGAAAAATATCAACATGCAATCCAAACCTATCTCACCTTTGCCAATACTGAGCTAGCAGAAATGGTCACGCAATTGGAATTATTGCAACAGAGTTTACAGCAAGGAAAGCTACAACAAGCTCAAACTGCATACATTCAAGCTCACCAGCACTATGAAACAGTGCGCCCAATTATTATTCTATTTGGTAATACAGATAGGACGATTAATCCAAGAGCCGATTATTTCCTCGATAAAGAAACTGATTATCGCTTTACGGGGTTTCATCTTGTTGAGTACCAATTATTTGAGCAAAAAAATGCAAAACTTGCTTTAACCGCAAACCAAGATTTATTACTCAAAGGGCGTGACTTACATAAACGAGTGGTAACAGAAACTATTGAAATACCAAAGCTCGTGCAAGCCTCGGCTGATTTTATTGAAATGATCTTAGAAACGAAATTGGGTGGTAAAGAAAATATCTACAGTTTGTCTGATTTAACTGATATTGCCGCTAATTTAAAGGGATCACAAAAAATAATTGAGGTTCTTAAACCTTTTATCAAGCCAGAAACACTTGAGAGAATACAGCAGAATGAACAGCTCATTAATCAAATAATGCAGCCATATCAACTGTCAAATACCACATATCAACCTTATAGCCAATTACAATTAAAAGACAAAATGGCGCTTTATTCATTACTCACTCAGCAAGCTGAAACCTTAGCGAAATTACGTGCTGAGCTCGATGTCGATGTTTACTATAAATATTAAGGCATATATTTATGCAAGCTAAACTAAGAAGTATATTGCAAACCAACGGAATGTCTCGGCGTAATGCCCTAAAAATGCTCGCTATTAGTAGCGCAGTTTTAGCAGCTCCAACATTAAAAGCTCAAGGGAAAATAGCTAATTGCCAACTCACCTATAACAAAGCAATCAATTACCTTGGGCTTAACCAAGCCGGTGTTTTAACGCCTGAACCCAAAAATGCCAGCTTTATTGCATTTAATATTACAGCGAATTCTGTTGAACAATTACAAACTGTTTTTACTTTACTGACCCAGCGTATTGCTCACTTAACTCAATCCCAAATAGAGCCGTCAATCAATAACGATAAGATCCCTCCGGCAGAGTCAGGTATTCTTGGGACACAACAACAACCCGACTCACTAACTATCACCGTTGCTTTAGGAAATTCTCTTTTTGATAACCGGTTCGGCTTAAATAAAATTAAGCCTAAACATCTTAGTGAAATGACCAGTTTCCCTAACGATCGACTAGAACAAAAATGGTGTGGTGGTGATCTCCTTCTGCAAATATGTGCGAATAGCCAAGAAAGCGTTATCTATGCATTACGTGACATCCTACGTCATATTTCGCCATACAGCTTTCCTCTCTGGAAAATAGATGGCTTCTTACCTGCACGGGATATTGATAACCACTCAACTCCTATCAACCTTTTTGGTTTTAAGGATGGAACAGGAAATGCGCCTGCCGATGATAATTCGTTAATGAACGAATTAATATGGATAACAAAAGGTAGCCAAGAACCATCTTGGTGCGACGGAGGGACATACCAAGCAGTACGTCTTATTCGTTTTAATTTAGAGTTTTGGGATAGAACACCATTAGAAGATCAAGAAAATGATTTTGGTCGGCATAAAGACTCAGGGGCTCCAATCGGCATGAAAAATGAGCATGATGATCCTAAATTTGGCGAAGATCCCCATGGTGACCGTATTTTATTTGATTCCCATATGCGTCGTGCAGAGCCTCGTAATCCTGAACGTTATACCGCAAAACTGAGGCGTAGAAGTTACAGCTATTCACTCGGGCTGACCGAAACTGGAGCCCTCGATATGGGGTTGATTTTCGTCTCTTTTCAGCAAAATTTAAAAACAGGCTTTATTGACACTCAAAAACGTCTCAATGGCGAACCACTTGAACGTTATATCAAACCTTTTGGTGGTGGATACTATTTTGTATTACCAGGAGTCGAATCAGCACAAGACACCCTTGCTGAAAAAATGTTTACGGCTTTAAAACAAACCGAGTGATGATACTGATAAAATAAAGCCCCTATTACACTTTCTATAGGGGCTTTACTCGGAGCGATATCATCAATTATTCAACATGTTAATTAATAAAATGCCCTCTAGATTTGTATTCATTATTATTTTTTACGTTCATTCACATCCGCTTCGACTTCTTGCTTCCAGTCCTCTGATATTGGCGCAGACATTTGTTTAGCTTCCACCGCTTTATTTACAGCACGATAAGCCTTATCGTATCCAGTCCCATCTTGGACATAACCAGTGGCATTTGAACTTTTAATTCCAATATTTTCAGCTTCAGAAATGGCATCAATATTGGCACCTAAGAAAATAAAATCCCATTTGTCTTCTGTTTCTGCTGACTTAATCATCGCTTTAATTTTTGCTTGGGAATACTTACGGCTACTATTTTCTTGCCCATCGGTAATGATTACAAAAAGAACATTATTATTTTTAGTAACTTTTCTATTTTCTTGCATTTTTTCAATGCCTTCTCCTATTGCGTCCAATAATGCGGTATAGCCACCAACAGGATAATCATCAAGCGTTAGATTAGAAACTTTTTCAATGGGTTCTCTATTATGGAGTAAACTTGTTTTATCATTAAATAAAATAGTTGTAATGTAGGTCTTTGCTTTTTTTCCTTTATTTTCAGTCAATACACTATTATATCCACCGATTGTATCAGCCTCGAAACCTGACATTGAGCCACTTTTATCAAGAATGAATACTAAATCCAAAACATCAGGATCTTTTTTGGTATCAATAATAGTTGTACTGCTAGCGATAGAAGAAAATAAAAACAAAAATACAGCTGATATGACGGTGAAAACAGATTGTATGGATAAATTCATCGCCGAGTTCCTTGGTGAGGTTAATAAAAATATAACCACCTCAATCTCGCTTTTTCACCAAATATTTCAAATAAGATTACTCTGTATACTTAATAAGCATTTTCTTAATTAATTTCAAAAAACCACTATTACATAAAAATAATATTTTTATATCAATACACAAAAAAGTAAATATACTTAAAATGGTTACTCTTTCAACCAAATACCATTTTCTCTAAGTATGTTAATTTCTTGAATAAAATTATTATACTTTATATTTTCTGCAACAGAGCTTGACGAAGCGCTTCGAGACTGTTCAAGTACTAATTCTGTGATAGCATGGTGAAATTCTTGGTTTAATTCTTTATGAATATCAACATCATCGGTTTTTTTTAATCGTGTAACCAACTGAATTAATTTTTCGGCTTTTACCTGTACATCTGGATTATCAAAAATAACTGTTGGAACTTCATACATAAATAGCATATTGATAGAGTCTAAAGTTTTATGATTAGCAGGATCCTGCAATAAACTTTGACCATACTCATTATCTAAATAGGTAACTAATTCTTGTTTATCAAAGCACTTAGACTTAATATTTCCATCTAATTTATCATCATAAAGTGTAATTGAATCAGGAAAGCTTTCGCCCACAGGGTAGCTACACCTGAATATATTTGCATCAATAAGCGTCGCGTTAGAACTGCGAGCGGGTAGTTCAAGCTCATGCCCATTAATTGTAATGGGGTAGCTCGCAGGCTTAAACTTATCTTCTTGGCCATCGACGGCATAGACTTCAGATAATGTGTAATAAACAAAATTATTTGGGTTAATAATACCACCAGAGTTATTTTCAAAAACAAAAAAATCTGTCACATGACCTTCATCACTTTTTAACTGGTGTAACCCACTAGAAAGTAAAACAACCCCTTTATCATCTGGTAAAACGTCATAATCTTTACCATCTAGCGTAAACGTAATAGTGTTTTCACTTGGATTACTATAATAAAATTTGCCTTTACCACTTAAAAGATCCATATCATCACAAGCGGAAAGTAACATAACTGCAGAGACAATACAGCTATATTTTAGTATAGTATTCATAATGTTATTCCAAAGCTTTTTAAAATTAATTTATTAACTAAAAACACCAGAGCTATCCATGATGCTCTTTAACATATTATTGTCGATATTAGAGACCATTATTCAGTTATTCGAATAAAATAACTTTACGATAAATGCGATAATAACCAAACTTAGTGGATATATCTCATACGTTATTTTCACGCAATACTTTTAACAATACCTGAAAAACCTCATCCATTAATGGTGTTGTTTGCTGGCTATTGCGAATTAAAGCGACTGTACGCGTTAACTCAGGTTGTTGTAATTGCAAAACTTTCAATTCAGGGTCACGTAAATGTACAGTATAAAGCTGTGGTAAAATAGCAATCGCTAATTTCGAACGAACTAAGCCATATAAGGTTTCAATATAATCTACTTGATAACGAATATTTAATTTTAGTCGGTGACTTTCCACCGTAGCAGCAACTAAACGTTGAATATTTCCTTTCGAAAATACGGCAATATCACGATTATTTAGCAATTTCCACGGCAAGTGAAACGCATTAACAGATACAGGGTCATCATGATGGATAACGGCAACAAAAGGGTCATCCTGCAATGGAAAGATATTTAAATTTGGAGGCACTGAGCTATCTAACACACCAATGCCAAAATCAATTTCATGATTGATAAGCTTTTCCACCAAAGCGTCATTCGTTTGGTCATAAAATTCAATATTAAGCCTCGGAAAATATTGAGTTAATAATTCAGGTACTGCTGGAAATAACAAAGAACTTACGGAAGGAACTAACCCAATACGTAATGTACCATCCCCTCCCTCTACGATGATTTTCTGAATTTCACTAAATGCACGGTGAGAAACACTCAGAATTTGCTGTGCATATGGCAAAATTGCAGCGCCTAGCTCAGTTAATGTTACGGATGAAGCGGTGCGATTAATTAACTTTCCTCCAATAACCGTTTCTATTTGCCGCAAAGCACTACTCAAAGCAGGTTGGCTCACCGCTAGACGATTTGCTGTCTCGGTAAAATGACGCAGTTTTGCTAATGTCACAAAATACTGCAGTTGTTTGAGCGTGAGTGCTGGCAGTCTCTGCCAAGGTTCTATCATAATAATGTACTTTTATTTTTATTGGGTTAGCCAATATATCTGTTCATTATAACCATTTCTTATCGCATGATAAATTTTATCATCTTGGCAAACGTTTGCGTTGCTCATAAAGTAACAGTCATAAACTGTAGCAATGGTAACTTTATGTGCATAACAAAACAAAATAGGCGTCATGTCATTCAATCCGCTAAAGGTGAAAAGCCTTTTGACCTTTTACTCGCTAATGCCAATATTGTCGATATGGTCACAGGTGAAGTTCGCCTTGCAGATATCGGGATAAGCGGCAACCTAATTGCTAGCGTTCACCCTACAGGAACTCGTAGTGATGCAAATGAAACCCATGATTTATCTGGCTATTTCATTTCACCCGGCTTAATAGACACTCACGTCCATTTAGAAAGCTCACACTTACCCCCTGTTCGTTATGCAGAAATAGTTCTAGCCCAAGGAACAACAGCTGTCTTTTGGGATCCCCATGAACTTGCCAATGTATTAGGTTTAGAAGGTGTACGTTATGCTATTGATTCTAGCCGAAATTTGCCGCTAGATGTTATGGTTGCAGCCCCTTCATCAGTGCCATCAACACCTGGCTTAGAAATGTCTGGTGCGGATTTTGCTGGGAATGAAATATCAACCATGCTGAGTTGGCCGGAAGTCCGCGGTGTGGCTGAAGTTATGGATATGTTTGGTGTGCTCCATGGCAGTGATAGAATGGAAGAAATTTTAAATGCAGGAATTACATCAGGCAAACTTATAGAAGGCCATGCAAGAGGTTTAAAAGGGGCTGAGCTCCAAGCTTATCTGGCGGCTGGCGTCACCTCTGATCATGAATTAACTTCGGCTGAAGATGCTCTTGAAAAGCTACGTGCAGGTCTTACGTTAGAAATTCGAGGCTCACATCCTTATCTCCTTCCCGATATTGTTGCCGCATTAAAATCTTTACCTCATTTATCATCACAAATTACGGTATGCACAGATGATGTACCGCCCGACATGTTGATAGAAAAAGGTGGCATTATTGCGTTGCTAAACCTTTTAATCGAGCATGGAATGCCGGCAACTGACGTACTGCGCTTTGCCACATTCAATGCGGCAATACGCCTACAGCGCCATGACCTTGGCCTGATTGCTGCGGGGAGAAAAGCAAATTTAGTCATTTTCGATTCATTGGAAATATTAAGAGCACAAGCTGTGTATGTATCAGGGCAAAAAATTGCAGAAAACAACCAACTTATTAATGTGTTAAGTATCCCTGATAATATTTTACCACCACGCGATACCATGCGACTTTCGCCAATAACCCCAAATGATTGCACATTAAAAATTGATGGAATCAATAATGGTAGTGCGCGTTTACGTCACATTCGTGGAGCACGCTTTACCCAGTGGGGAGAAATTGACGTACAAATCAAAAATAGCGTGGTACAACTGCCGAATAATTTCAGTCTTATTCGAGTTCAGCACCGTCACGGCCGCCACGATGCTTTACCTCAAATAGCCTTACTTGAGGGCTGGGGGGAATTACGCGGAGCCATTGCAACTAGCTATTCACACGATTCACATAACCTCGTTGTGCTTGGTCGTGATCCTGATGATATGGCCACTGCCGCTAATTTATTAATCGAAAGTGGTGGAGGTATGGCGTTAGTACAAAATGGCAAGGTTTTAGCTCATGTCGCTATGCCAATTGCCGGTATGTTATCTGATTTACCCGCAACTGAACTGGCTGCTCAATTTCGTCAATTACGTGAATTAAGTAGTCAAATCGCAGATTGGGAGCCGCCATATCGAGTCTTTAAAGCCATTGAAGGAACTTGTCTTGCATGCAATGCGGGACCGCATTTAACTGATTTAGGATTAACTGATGGAACAACGCGTCAAATCGTTAACGCAATCATCCATACTGTTAAGCATGCCTAGAAAACTATAAATATCAAAAATAATAATAGGAGAGCCAATTAATGGCTGACAATTCAATAGATAAGCCAACATCAGGGAGTTGGCTGGAAAGACGCTTTGCTTTACGTAAGCGTGGAAGTTCAGTGAAAACAGAGTGTTTAGCCGGAATTACTGGTTTTTTAGCCGCGGCTTACCTTCTTGTGGTGATCCCCGGTTTACTTGCCGCTGGAGGGATGGATAAAGGCGCAGCAACCACTGGAACGATTATTGTCTTCGTTATTGCCAGTTTATTAATGGCATTCTACGCAAACTTACCCTTTATTGTTGGCCCTGGTATCGGAGGTTCTGTTCTTGTCGGTATTACTCTTGCAGGCAGTGAAGGTATTGACTGGCAAATAGGGCTAGGCATTGCTTGTTGGTCAGGGATCTTATTTTTTCTATTAACTAAATTTGGCTTGCGTGAAGTCGTTACACGCTCTGTCCCTCAATCAATTAAACTCGGATTAACTGCATCAATTGGTCTTTTCGTTGCCGTTTTAGGCTTTCGAAATGCAGGATTAGTCCTCGCTAACCCAAAAACAAATGCATTAATGCTTGGTGATTTCCTTTCTCCTGGAGCGTTAGTCGCACTCGCAGGCTTTTTCATTGCCATTGCTCTACAAGCTCGCAAAATACCAGGCGGAATTTTATGGGCAATTTTATTTGCCACCCTTTTGGGTATTCCATTTGGCGTCACAAAATTACCTGAAAGTTTTATTGGTATTCCACATTCTGTTGCCCCTGTCTTAGGCCATGTTGATTTAATTGGCGCACTAAATATCGCGTTTCTCCCTTTCTTATTTGTCTTTTTTGCCGCTGAATTTTTTTCAACGATGGGAACAACATTAGCCGTTGGCGGAGAAGCCGGTTTATTAGATAAAGAAGGTAATATGCCAAATATTAACCGCCCTTTTATCGTCGATTCTATTGCTGCTGCATTAGGCCCGTGGGTAGGTATTCCTGCGGCAACTGCACTTATTGAATCTTCAGCCGCGGCAGAGGCTGGGGGTAAAACAGGTATGACCGCCCTTGCCGCTGCCTTTATGTTTTTATTAATGCTGTTATTTACGCCTATCGCATTAATGATCCCAGCCCAAGCCACAGCTCCAGCGCTCATTTTAATTGGACTAAATATGTTCAGCGGCTTACGAAAAGTGGACTTAGGCAATTTTACTGATGGCTTACCGGTATTAATGATGGTGATGATTACGTTAATCGCTAATAGTTTTGGTACAGGCATTGCGGGTGGGCTGCTATTTTATATTTTAATCAAAGCGGTTGCAGGCAAATGGAGAGAAATTCCAATTAGTTTGTGGATCCTCGCGGTACCGCTTGTTTATTATTTTTCAACGTTAGTAAAACACTAATACCACGAGTGCCAGAAAAGCCGATACATCTG
>NZ_JAMPNW010000036.1:0-23952 GCF_028479545.1 Providencia sp. PROV201 | reverse complement strand
TTTTTTAATAATAAGGTGGGAAACCACCTTATTAACTTAAAAATATTTAATCATTTAAAGGGAAATAATCATGGCAACTCCACATATTAATGCAGAAATGGGTGATTTCGCTGATGTCGTTCTGATGCCAGGCGACCCATTACGTGCAAAATACATCGCTGAAACTTTCCTTCAGGATGTTCGCCAAGTCAATAATGTGCGTGGCATGTTAGGTTTTACAGGGACTTATAAAGGTCGTAAAATTTCTGTAATGGGCCACGGCATGGGAATACCTTCATGCTCCATTTACGCGAAAGAGCTGATCACTGACTTCGGTGTAAAAGTGATTATTCGTGTGGGTTCATGTGGCGCAGTTATGGATGACGTGAAATTGCGTGATGTTGTGATTGGTATGGGCGCTTGTACTGATTCACGTGTTAACCGTCAACGCTTTAAAGAAAATGATTTTGCAGCGATTGCAGACTATGACTTAGTCCATAATGCGGTTGAAGCGGCAAAAGCGAGAAATGTGAATGTCCGTGTGGGTAACCTGTTCTCAGCAGACCTATTCTACTCACCAGACCCTGATATGTTCAAAGTGATGGAAAAATACGGCATTCTGGGCGTTGAAATGGAAGCTGCGGGTATCTATGGTGTTGCGGCTGAGTTTGGTGCGCGTGCATTAACGATTTGTACCGTTTCTGACCATATCAAAACTGGCGAACAAACTACGTCAGAAGAACGTCAAACCACGTTCAATGAGATGATTGAGATTGCACTGGATTCAGTGTTGTTAGGCGATAAATAATCGTTAGATGTTTTCATTATGCTATAAATGCCACCGATTGAGTGGCATTTTTTGTGAAATAAAAACTCTAAATCCCCGAAATGATCATGTCAACAGCCGAAATAATTTTTGCATGAACATTCGGGATGATACAGACGAGGTCACGTGGCTTAAGTTTATTAATGGAAATAGTGGTTATGGATTTAGTGATAATTACATGGTGAATACCATTAATATAAACCACAGGGGTTAGAGCCTTAACTTGTGAATTGTTATGCGATAATGGCGATATAGGCATGATAACACGTGAGTGATAGTCACTCAGTAGGTCATTTTGGATATCAATAAGATAAGGATATTGGTCTTTCGACCTGATTGATTTATTACGATAAACAGCATATTGAGGCATTAAATCACCCCATACTCATGATCATCAGTAAATAGCCCTGCTTGTTGTTCAAATTCATTAAAGTTATCAATGTTTGTTCTATTTTTTTCTTTCCATTTGGCGTCAGAGCTTTGTTTGATAGCAAGGGGGAAATCTTGTTGTAGGTTTGCCTTATTTTGCGTCTCAGTGAAATTATTTTGCGTTTTCATGGGCTACCTTAGATTAAGTGGATAAGATGGAGATTACTTTAAGGTAGCACCACTATGCTGGCAACTACCATGGTCTTTTTAAGACTAACTTTTTATCCGACTCATCATCACTGCATCAACGTATTGCCCATCACGAAATGCATAATCTCTCATGCGGCCTTCTTGTTCGAAGCCAAACTTTTCATACAGCCCAACGCCACTGCCATTTGCTGCAAACACTTCTAGTTCTATGCGATGTACATTCAACCAGTTATCGCAGTAATCCACCATCACTTGCATCAGTTGTGAGCCAATGCCTTTGCCTTGGTGGGCTTCACTAACGGTAATGCCGAAGGTGGCGACATGGCGACGACGCACTTGGCTTGGTTGGCTAATTACAAGCAAACCGACAACTTCCTCACCAATGGTGGCAACAAACTGGGTGACGAGAGGATCATTTTCCCCGAGGCGAGCTTCCCATGTTTTTTCTGTTGGGTAAGGCAGTTGTAAGGTGTTGGCATACGCAGAATAGTCAGCGTGCATTTTAGTGATGGCTGGTACATCGTCCAGCGTTGCTCTGCGGATGGTTACGTTGTTCATTACTTTTCTCATTATCGTTGTTTTTACAATAATATTAATCACATTAAAAATATATTATGTCAATGAGATATAAGAGTTATCACATAAAAACGATGGAATAAATTGAGTGTTTTGCAATCGCTATTTGATATAAAAAATAAATAGAAGCTTATACTATTATGAGTAATTTAGTTTAAATTAATTTAGGATTATGTCTGAATGCGCATTTAGAGTTTAACTTTCAATGTTTGTAATTGGCATTTTTTGATTTGTTCAATATAAATAAAAATGATTTAAGTAGTAATTATCTTATCGCAGATGAGGTTCATAATTTATTGAGATAAAATGGTTTTATTAATGATTGTAAATTAAGGGGAAGTCATGGGTGCTGAAAAATCCTGTTATGGGAAAATTGATTATTCCCGAAGTGGAATTGATTTAACTAATAAAATAATTGATTATTGTTCTAGGTATCAATTGATAGATAGTGCTGATGTATTGTTGAAGGATTGTTTCCATAGTAATATTTCGAAAGTTAGTGTTCAGGTTGATGCTAAAAAATATTATAAAATAATAGGTAATATAAATAAATCTCTTCATGGTTTTAATTCTCAAGATTTTTGCGATGGCATCCGAGGTGTTATTATTAAACAGGCAAAAACGTTAAGACCGAATGATAATAAGGATTACTCGAGTTTAATTAAAAAATCAAAAGCTATTAATACCAAAAATCATTCATTATGCGAAGCTATTTCACTCAAAGTGAAAAATAAATCTATTGATGAGAAGTCAATTAAAAAGATTGATGAAATACTAAAAAATGCAAAAAAAACAATGTCGAATGAAGAGTTTAAATCAACATTGCTTGAAGCTCAAGTTTTAGCATTAAGCTGTAGAAGTAAAACTGTTTATGAAATGATAAACAAAGTTTTAGCTCCGCATATCGAAACTAAAGATCAATATCAATATCCTGTAGGTTCAAATACTCAGTTAGTTCAGCAGAACGCTGAAACTTCTCGACCTGATAAAGAAAAGCTCCTAGGGAGTCAAGGAAATATAGCAGTAATATCAGAAGAAACAATGATACAGAATGAGGTAAGTGACAAAACAAAAAAAGCAGGTACTTTGGAGCAAGGGCTTGCTTCCAATGTATACAATAGTGATTTATCTAATCAGGAACTAAAAAAAATTGTGCCAATAGAAAGTAATTCTATAAATAATGAATCTATAGAAAAGATGGAGCACTGTAAAGGACGGGTTGATAAACTGAATATTGCGGTAGTTACTGATAAAATAAATAGTATGGTCAATGGACTTTCAATAAGAAAAAATAAATTAAGTCAGCCTGAACCAAGTGAAAAAGAACCTAAGTTTCAAAAAATCCTTGCTAGTCATACGATAGAGGAAGCGATTGAAATTAAAGTGCCTTTTAATGGAATCTCGGATAAGTCATTAAGCTTGATTGAGTCTAAAATTAAGGCGAGATTTAATAAATTAAAGTCAAGTGAAACACCCTATCTATTTGAAAAAGAAATGTTCGATGCACAGAAAATACTAAAAAAATACGACAATAAATTGGTTTGTGAAAAAATAAATAATATTATCAATAAATTTTTAGACAGAAATGAATTATATATTAGAGAAAATAAAGTTCCGATGGACCGAATCTGGTGTGCCATAAATTCCGTGAGTTCATTACAGGATATTACACCACGTAAATACAATGAATTTAAAATGGCAATTATAGATTACTTGAAAAAAGAACCAATTGAAGATATTTTTAAGTCTTCATCCGAGTTAATGCGAAAAGTATCACGTTATACTCATGAAAATATTGCTAAGGAGGTTAATGGTTTCATAGAAGATTATTCAATAGGTAGAGTGAACGAATTGAGTCAAAATAAAAAGTCTAGTATTGAAAGTGAATTAGAGTTATTGGAATCTAAAGTAAATATCGATAAAGAAGAGTTAATGAAGGATATGAGTTTAAAAAAAATAATTTCACATGTATTCAGTCGAATGATTAATAATATACGAAGGCTATTTTCCAAAAATTAATGGTTAATTTTATTTATGTGAAAATAGACAAATTAGCCCGTTGTATTTACGGGCTAATTTTTACTCATATCAAGGCGTCATCATAAATACTTTTGAATTTTGCCCTAAGTATTGACGAGCCAAGCGGTTAATATCTTCAACCGTTAACTGGCGAATAATATCTTGCTCTTGGTTTAAACGCTGATATTGCCCATCATCGCTGGCAATCTGCGCTAGAGCCTCAGTCCAATAGCTTGAACTATCCGTCACTTGTGAGTTCTCTGTTAGCCAAATATTTTTCGCTTCGGTTAGCTCTTTTTCACTCACACCTGTTTGACGAATTTGTCCAATCGTTTTTTGGGCGATTTGCGTCATTTCTTCGGCTCGTTCAGGTGAGGTGGTGAAATTCAAGCGAGCGAGGTAATAAGGTTGCGGTTTCTTCGCTAACATCTGCGAGAAGCCTAATGCATAAATGCCGCTGGCTTTTTCACGTAATTCACCGCGCAAACGCTGACTCACAATGGTATCAATAAGTTGAATCGCTAAGCTGTCTTGCTGGTTCCACACTGCTGGCGAAGCGAATTGAATGCTTACCATGCTTTTATCACTGCTGCTGATGGGATAAGTTTTATTAAAGCTGGCCATTTTGGGCATGATCCCTTGGTCGCGGGATACCAGTTTTTGGTTACTTTGTGGCAGTGATGCAACCCATTGCTCTAACAGCGGTTTTAGCTCACGGCTATTCATTGCACCTGTAATGACCAGTGTCATATCTGCTGTTGAGGTGAGTAATTGACGGTTGGCTTGTTGTAACTGCTGAGCCGTAAATTGTTGCCAGCTACCCTGTGGATTGATCACTAAAAATTCACCATGGGTATAGCTTTCTTGATTGATATTATCAAGGAACGTGCGTTCTACGGGGGTCTTGGATAAATTTAATGCAAAGGATTGTTTTTGTTGCTCTAACTTTTCACCACTAAATTGCGGCGCTGTTAGCTTCAGGTTGAGTAGCTGTAGAGCCGTTTCGAGGTTATCGGCAGGGGTTTTCCCACGAAAACCATGCGTGAGCAATTCACTGTATGGGCGAACGCTAATTTGGTTTTGCTTTGCCAGCAGAGCCAGATCGCGAGCGCTGTAGTTTCCATAACCGCTGCTTTCCGGTAATTTTAATGCCCAGTCGGTTAAACCTGCCGTTTGCAGCGTTTCTAACGAGCGGCCGCCCGGTAATTGCAAGTTAAATTGAATGTCATCTTTCAGGTTTTTATCTGTTTTAACAATCACCTGAATGCCGTTGCTTAATGTCCAATGTTCCGTTTTTTCAACGGGCAGCTTAGATTGCTCAACAATACTACCTTTTATGGATTGAGGTAATTGCAATTGAATTGCTTTGGAGCGCAGTGTAAATGGCCCCGGTGTGCTTTGGCGTATTTTAAGCCATTGTTGATTAAATGCCGATTTATCAATTGCCGTGGCATCAGTATCGGGTCCAATTAATGCTAAACGTGGGGACGCGGTTTGTAGGAATCTAGCGACATGCTGTTGTAAGTCCTGTGGCTTAACGGATTTCATCAATTGGTAGCTGTTATCTAACTGTTGGCGTTTGTTCCACATTGGCATGTCATATTCAAGCGCGGTTGTCAGCTGTCCTGCTAAATATTCATTACTATAACGTTGCTCTGAAGCAGCTTGCAGGCTGAATTTCTTCAACATCGCTTGCTTTGCTGAATCAAGTTCTTCTTGGGTAACTGGCTCAGTGGCAAGGCGCTGTAGCTCTGTGAATAAAATCTCGGTGGCACCTTGGTAATCATTACCTTTCGGGTGGATAATCATCAACTGTTGTAAGCGCTGGTTATCTAACATTGCGCCTTGTTCATTGATGCTAATTGACGGCAAAATACCGTTATCCACCATAACGGAGAAACGTTGGTTTAAAATGGCTAACCAGAGGTTATCCAGTAAATCGTCTGACTGCCCTAAGCGTGTATTTAGCGGTGCGCTAACATCTTTTTGTAAGGCGAATTGCACATAACGCGCCCCTTGCTCTTTATCAAACACACCTTGCACTAACATATTGGTTGAATGGGCAAATTGCTTCCATTGTGGGTTATCTTCTGCCACTTTTTCGGGCTTAGGGAGTGCAAATAAATTATCAACCTGATTGCGTACTGATGAGCTATTGAAGTCACCAATAATCAATAGTGACATCCGCTGAGGTTGGTACCATGTTTGGTAATAATCTTTTGCCTGCTCAATCGGGGCATGACGTACCACATCTAATGAACCAATGGGGTTGCGATCGACATAACGGCTACCGTGGTAACGTAATTTTTCTAAACTATCGTTGATGCGATAGCCCATCCCTTGGCGTAAGCGCCACTCTTCGACAATCACAGGGCGTTCTTTTTCAAAGGCTTCTTGGTCAAATGTCATATTTGACGCCCAATCTGCCATTACCTGTAAGCCAGTGGCGACTTGTGCTGCTGTAGCCTCAGGGAGTGATAATTTATATAGCGTGGAATTTAAACTCGTAATGGCATTCACATGGCTACCGAGTTTAAGCCCTTGGTGTTCAAGCTGTTTGAACCCCGTTGTTCCCGGAAAATGTTTGGTGCCTTTAAACGCCATATGTTCAGTAAAGTGCGCGAGACCAAGCTGTTGTTCATTTTCTTGTAATGAACCGCTACTGACCAATAAACGCAGTTCAACCCCGGGTTGATTACGTTGTAGAAGGTAAACTTGCAGCCCATTTTCGAGTTGATAGTGCTGAAGGTCACCGCGTACGGGTAATAGTGAAGTTGAATTTTTGCTCACAGATGTGCTGCCTGCGCAGCCACCGAGCAGAATACCAATCAGTGTGGCAAAGGTAATTTTACGAAGCATATTCAGGCGTTCCTGTATTTAAGAATTTTTCACTCGCAGGTTCCACGAGTAATATGTGTTGTTCCGCAAATTGAGTCACGAAGCTCTGATGGCTAACCAAAACAATGGCGCTATCATGTAATTCAGCTTTCAATAAAGCGAGCAGCTCTAGTGCGCTAGTTTCATCAAGGGCTGAGGTCGTTTCGTCTAATAAAAGCAGTTTTGGCCGGTTGAGTAATAAACGCGCAAACATAATGCGCTGCTGTTCTCCACCAGATAAACGGTTATTCCAATCGGTTTCGAGTGCTAATTGATGATGCAGCTTTTCTAAACCGACTAACGTCAAGGCATATTGAAAATCTCGTTGGCTGAATTGGGACGCCGCTTTGGGATAAGCCAATAAGCTATCAAGCCGACTAATGGGTAAATAGAGGCGCTGTGGGATCCACATGACTTTTTCTGTTCGGCTGATAGTCCCGTTGAAGAAAGGCCAATGCCCGCTGAGTGTGCGTAATAAAGTCGATTTACCAACACCAGAACGGCCACTAATCAAGGTTAGTTCGCCTTGTTTGGCGGTTATATTCACGGAATTAATTAAGCAGCGGTTGTCAGCAGTAGAAACGGACAATTTAGCGACCAGAGGTGGCGATTTTTCGTCGATAGTCACCACGGCTTTGTTATCGTTTTCCAATAAAACCACAAAATTATATAAACGCGATACTGTTGCTTGCCATGCGGCAATTTCTTTATAAGCAAAAATAAACCAGCCCAATGAAGTGGCAACACTGGTAAAAGCTTGGCGTAGCTGCATTAATCCACCTAACATAATTTCACCCGCAAGGAATTTAGGCAGTGCGAGTAATACAGGAGCTAAAGCGGTAATTTGCTGGTAACCCACTGTATAGAAAGATAAATTTCGTTCACAACGGATCAGACGGTTCCAGTTGGTGATGATTTCTCCAAATCGCCCCATTAGCTCTTTTCTGTCTTGGGTTTCGCCACGCTGCCCCGCAATGGCATCACCGTGTTGGCGGCAATTAATTAGCGAGCTACGGTAATCCGCTTCGCGGCGCTGTTTATCCATATGCAAGCGACGTAGCGGAAAACCTATCCATTGGGTAAGCGCGATACCAATGAGGGTGTAGATGATACAAGCCCAGAACATATAACCGGGGATGGTCCAGTCGCTATCGGCAAAATTAAACGACAGGCTGCCAGACAATGTCCAAAGAATGGCGGCAAATGAAATCAGCGTTAGCATTGAGTGGAGGAATGTCACCACTAAATTTAATGTTGATTCAATCAGTAAACGGATATCTTCAGCGATACGTTGGTCTGGGTTATCGGGTTCTTGAGACGTTAATCTTAAGAGGTAATGTTTGCTGTTGGGCGATAACCAACGGCTGAGTACTTGCTCAGTCATGCCTTTGCGCCAGCGGATAATGAGCATTTGTTTTAGGTAATTACCCATAACAACGACAAATATCAGCCCACTGACTAAGACAACAAAGTATTGCAATAAGCCATACAGCGCTTGGCCGTCGAGTTTTTGTAGGGAGTTATAGAAATCCCCATTCCACATGTTCATTTTGACGTTGAACCAGACGGATGACAACGTGAGCCCAAGCGAGGCAAACAGCAGTATCCAGCACAAAAGGGCAGCACGCTGCCCCCAAAAAGGTTTTACTAAATAGAAAAATTGTTTCAGTGTCTTCATGACGTTTTATTCATTTGTTGTTTTAATTGTTTAACGAGTTTTATTGCTCACATTGCTGGGAATTACAGGTCGTAATTGACTTGTAACCAGAACTGACGGCCCGGGTCGTAGGACTTGATGTCCCTACCTGAATAGGTGAAGCGGTCGGCAACGTTTTTATTATTGAGAATGTTGTTCACTTCAACGGAGAAGCCAAATCCATAGGCAAAATCGGGTTTCCAGCCAAGGCGTGTATCCCATGTGTATTTGCTGGCATAGTGTTGGTCGACATATCTGCGAATTACACCATATTCAGGATCTTCGTAAATACCGTTTCCATTGCCGTAGCGAACAACTTGATCCCTTGCTCCCCACCACTGTAGGCGGTTATACCAAGTGAGGTCATAGTCGTCCCAGACACTGGTTAATTCAACGTTGAGCTTAAATGGTGAGTTAAAACTGGTTGACGGTAATTTAGATGAATCTATAACTTTGCCGTTATAGAAGACTTTATTAAGATTTAGGTCATTACGCCCTTCATAGTAGTTATAACCAGAATCTTTTGGTGTATTACTATCAGTTTGCTGCCAAGTCAGTGAGGCACTCATGACATGGGATGCATCTGCCCATTCCCAAGGTTGAGTGTTATTGACGGAAAGAGTGATGCTATCGTGTGAGCTACGGCCTTTGTTATCGAAGACTTTGATTTTACTTTGTGGATCCCACATATCAGATTTGTTTGTTTTTGTGCGGGAACGAACCTCATCATAACCTTCACGGTGGACATACTGTAAACGCCATGTCGTTGATAAAATCTCTTGCTGTAATGCAAGTGTCAGTTCATCGTTATAAGGCGTTTTCAGTGAATCTAACCCTTCATAGTCTTTTTTATCTTCCCAATCATTATTATTCAGGTTTAATGAGCAAGGAAGATCAGGTCCCCATGCATTACAGGTTTGCATCCCACCATTTTGCGCGCCATAGAGGGCATAAGTTAGCATTGAACGCCCATAATAGCGGTTCACACCAGCGATAAACTGTGTTGCACCATCACCAAATACATCGTAGGTACCGCTTAGTCGAGGGGCGATATTGTTACGACCAACTAAATCGTCACGATCTAAACGAATACCAGGGCGCAATGTTACTTTACCAACTTGGATGGTATCATCGAGGAATAGTGCATAATTGGTATAATCGGCAGAATATGACCCTGCTTTAAAACGCGTTATGTTATGCAAATATCCATTATAGTTGTCATCGCTATCAACCATGCCTGCATAAGTATAACGGAGATAATCATTATCACGGACATAGGTTCCCTTGGTGTAATTCACCTCAGCACCCATCGTGGGTTTATGGCTCAAGCCTAAACTGTCCTCTTGCTCATTGAATCGCATGACGGTTTTTAAACTGTGTGTATTTTGTTTTGATTCTAAATCACCGAGTCCACCACTGTTTAATTCAGAGTCTCTATTCCATGCTTGAACCGTTAATGAATATTTTTGGTCATTTTTGCGGTCATCTTTTAGTTTTTGAGTGTTAGCTGTGACTTCCAGTTGCCCCAAAGGAAATTGGTGTTTAAAAACAGCCGTCAGCCCTAATCCATTGTGCGTGGAATCATACCCAGAGTTCATTATGGAAGAGGAGAATAATCGACTTTCATAAGACGCATAGTTTGCCGATAGGTCAAGAGTACTTTCACCTGATATATCAACAGAATACTTTAGGAAATAGTTATCAGAAGTACGACGTTGATTTTTTTTACCATAAGAAAAATCAGCCCATTCAAGTTGATTATTGTCGCCTAAAATAGCGGAATCCCCGCCCGTGACTGTCATTGGAATAGTCGAACTACGACGTGAAGCGGAGAAAACTAACCCTGAATTTTCACTCACCCCTAATTCAAACCAGCCACCAAAGTCATTTTTATCATAGCGGTTTTGGAAACGAGCTGGGTTGGCGGTATCATTTTTGGTGGTATCAATCCCTTGCGATGAATCGTGGAACAAATTATTCCAACCGGAACGGGTTAAGCGGTAATAGGCGTGAGCGCTATTTTCCCCTTGCCAGCGACGGCTATTGACTTCCACTGTTCCCCCCGTAAATCCGCCAAATTCGACTGGAATGTTATTGTCATACACTGTCATGCTGTCGATAAGGCGGCTATCGATATAGATCCCTTGGTCGCTACTGCTCAGGCGGGTTGAAGTTTCACCGAGACCGTTGTCTGCAGGGTCAAAATCGTTGTTAAAGCTTACGCCATCAAGGCGATAGGCATTTTGGTAACTGCTTGAACCATGAATTGAGATGCGGGAAGGTTTGATTTCCCCTTGGTTCATTGAGTTGCTGTCATTATTGGCAAATTGGACAGCAGGGTTAGTTTTCATCAAATCCGTAATATTGCCATCACCCGTATTTCTTTGGCTAATTTCTTCAGACGTCACGTATTGCGGTGCTGATATCACATCTGTCGCAGGGTGGTTCTGAACAACGCCAGAGACTTGGGTTTCTGGTAATACCAATGTGCCTTGGCTTAAATTTTGCTGACGAATAACGAAAACACCATTTTCATTGATTAACTCTAATCCGCTACCGATGAGTATTTTTTGTAATGCGGTTTGTGCGGAGTAGTTGCCAGACAATGCAGGTGCGCGTAAGCCACTTAATTGGCCTTTATCATAGAGCAATTGGATTTGCCCTTGGCGGCTAATTTCAGCGACAGAGGTAGCAAGTGATTGTTCTGGTAATGAAAAATTCATTTCTTGCGCGAAGGCAACTTGACAAGTAATAGCACTACTGACCGCCACAGCAAGGGCGAGCGGCCTTAATCGGCTTTGAGTAAACTGAATAGACATGGATATCCCTTATTCTTAAGCTGCACAAAAAGTGTGCGAAAATAGGTCAGCAAAATGATGACTAGTTAAGAAGAGGGTGAAATGAGAATTATCCTCACCTGCAAATGAAAATATTTTTCATTTATTTTTTTTGTTTTGAATAATCAATACGTTATTTTTGTCTCGGTAGACAACTTGTACGGGAAGTAAAGAGGGAAGGGCCTGAAAAAACTGTTCTGGCTGATGAGTATTGATGCGACCTGAGATTTTACTCTTCGCCAATTGAGTGGGGGAAAGCTCGATATTTATCGACGAATAGTTTTTAAGTTCGTCGAGTACCTCTGAAAGCGGTTTATCAACAAAAATTAACTCACCAAAACGCCAACGAGCCACATCTAGCGGGTTGATTTGTTGGCGAGTGATTGGGCTATTTGGTGATTGACTGACTGCGCTGTCTCCGGCAAGTAAGAATACTGGCTGTTTGCTTGCTGCATCTTCAAAACTGACAATGCCTTTGCTGACATTCACGGCAACTTGCTGAGCCACTTTGTTAATTTCAAATTCTGTCCCCACCACTTGAATACGTCGGTTATCAGCTTGAACAACAAAAGGCCGATAAGGGTTGGATTTGACTTTGAAGTAAACATTTCCCTGTTCTAGATACAGGTTACGTACTGGGGTTTCATAGGCAACATGAATGCGTGTATTGCGGTTGAGAAATAGCTGGGAGCCATCAGGCAATGTGACTTCTTTAGGCGTATTCGTTGCTACTAAAGTCATATTATTGAGCAACATTGCAGGCAAGTGGCTGTATGGCAAAAACAAAATAGCCGCAATGAAAAATGCCGCTAGGGTATTGCCCAAAGGGCGCCATAAGCGAAAAAAAGGGCGTTTTTCCTTGGGGAGTGTTGTGCTAGCAGGGCGCGGCATGTGATCAAAATCGCGCCATAGCCCAGCGATGGCATCATAAGCTCTTGCATGTTCAGGTGACGCTGCAATCCATTGTTTGAATTGCTCAGTTTCAAGGGCACTGATTCGTTGGCTGTGCATGCGGGTAAACCACAGCGCAGCCTCTTCATCAATGCGACTTTCATCATCTGCTGTTTGCAAAGAGTCGTGTGTCATTACAAATTATTGCCCTGATTATCAAGGTGTTTTTTACAGTGAACAAGTGCTGCTGCAATATGTTTTTCCACCATACTGATTGAAATTTCCATTCGCTCAGCAATCTCACTTTGAGATAAACCATCAAAACGATAAAGCAAAAAAGCTTCTCTTCGACGGGGTGGCAACGTTTCAAGTGCTTCGCTTAGCCGTTGGATCCGTTGCTGATGTTCCAATATTTCACTGGGATCAGCTTGGCTCTGTTCAAAATGAGACTCATGAGTAACATCATCAATGGATGTTTCTGATCTAGTTTGGCGTTGGTTACGTCGCCAATGGTCAATCAAAACATGATTCGCAATTTTAAACAGGTAAGCGCGGCTCTCTTTTACAGGCGTTTGTTCTTTACGGTTTAGCCATAGTGTAAACACATCCTGTGATAAATCATCAGCATCATTGCTGTTATCTAGCCGATTGCGGAAAAAGCGCACAAGTTGGCTATATGTTGACTGATACGCACCGCTAATTTTACGGGCAAGAGATTTATCAATAGTCATTTTACTGGTGTTAATGTCATAAAAGAGCACAATTGTGCTGATTAATAATCTGCTCAGATTACTTTATTATTTAAATCAATAAGTTGTTTTAATAATTGTGTTTTTACTAATAATAATGAATATCATTTTTGTTTGTATTATGCCTATAATCTGCAAAAAATAAAGTCGTGAGGCAGAATATGAGCAGTATGACGGGCCAGTTAGAGCGCCCGATTTTCCGTCCACTAGGCGGTTTGGTTTTAAGTTGTCTTTTCCATGGAACACTGGCAATCATTTTTATCGGGTGGTTTACCTCTTCAATTCCGAAGACTGGGGTGTTACCTCCGGCAATCTCGTTGCAGCTGGGTGTTTATCAGCTTGAACAACAGGCAGAGCCTGAAATTAACCATGCACCTAAACAACAGATGACAACGCGAGAGGAGTCATTACCTGAAGTTGTTGAAAAGGTCGATAAATTACCTGAGACTGCGATCGTAGATAATGGCACGTTAACAAAAGTTAGCGAAAAAAAACGCCCACCGAAAAAGAAAATTCCGCAAGAGAAAAGAGTAATCGAAGAAGCCCCTGTTACCACGCAGGAGTCTACGGTGACTTCCGCTCCTGCATCTGGAAGTGAATCTAGCAGCAGTGCGAATTTTTCCAGTAATGCGTCTGCGGCAGTAAGTGGGCACCAAGGTTGGCAAAGTGAGGTTCATCAGCGGATAGCCAAAACTAAGCGCTACCCGCGTGCAGCACTGCGTTACCGTTCAACAGGGGTCTCTCATATCAAAGTGATTTTGGATAGACGGGGTGAAGTGATTGCCGCCAGTTTATTGAATTCATCCGGTACAAAAATATTGGATAAAGAAGCATTGGCGACAATTTCACGTGCAGCGCCTTTCCCTATGCCACCAGAAACATTGTTGGTCGATGGCCAAGTCGAGTTTGTTGCGCCAATTGTGTTCGACACAACCTCTATTTAAATTCAACCAAATAGCCCTTTTGGGGGCTATTTATCAGACGAATTGGGCTTGTTTTTTGGGGTAGGCCGCTTAGGGCGATAAGGCCGCTGTTCTTTTTTTCGTTTTAAACGTGCAGGCTTCGTTGCCGGGGGCGCTTTGCTTCCTTGATTGTCGTCTTCATTACTCTCATCGTCTTCATTATCATCTTGATTTTCATCCGTATTAACGACTAGCGGTGGGGCTTGCTTGTGGCCTTTCTTTTTCTTTAAACGCAGTAATGTATTGGCTAAAACGAAGCCAATACATAAGGCGAGTAGAATAAAAATTCGCAATACATTGGTGCTGTTATCGGCTTGTTGAATTTCAGCGGAAAGGAGCTCTGTATCAATAGTTAAACGTAAATAGCCTTTTGGCTCTTTTGTGCCTTGGATGGGAACGACAAGTTGGTATTGAAAATTTTGCAGTGATGAGTTGTCATCTATTGCGAGCCGTTCTTTTACCGTTGCAGGCTCACCGACTTGAGTGATCAGTGTGCCACTGGCCGTATAGATGCTGGCATCTAAAATATACCTATCTTTTACCACGTTATTTAAATTGGCATTAATTCGTTCTAAATTAAAATCTTTACTGCCGGGAACAATATAATCAGATAAGCTGAAAGCGACTTGCTTAGCAAGAACATAGGTCAATTGTTTAAATTGCTCAATTCGGCCTTGGTTTTGGCTATTTCCTAAATAAGAAATACCATGCATGAGTAAAGTTACCAGCGCAACGCAGATAACGATAATAACTGTTTTGTGGAGCTTAAAGGTAAGTTTCATTGCTTTATTGGTGCTCTCGACTTATTTTGAGTATAAAGGTGTCGTTATACTTCAGCGAATATAGGGTTATCTTCCGTTTTAACAGTAAATACATAAGGTCATAAAGCCTTAAAATTTAGTATAGTGGCTTCGTTCGGCTGCTCGCAACTCTCATTATAAAAAAGTTACACTCTAAATAATTCGAGTTGTATGTAGGCGACAAACGAAGATAGTCCGATGAACATACACAAGTATGTGATTCGGCTAGCTGAGCGTAGTCAACAACCAGACAACTTGAAGTATGACGAGTATATCGATTACAGGAGCTAATTTTCATGTCAACGAGCTTAACCTATTGTTATCTACCCGACGAAATCCAAAAATGGCCGGGGTTGCCATTGTCGTTAAGCGGTGAAGAAGTGATGCCATTGGATTATCGTGCAGGTGACAGTGGGTGGTTACTATATGGTCGTGGCTTAGATAAAGCGCGGATCAGTAATTTCCAACAGCGATTAGGGATCGCTATCGTAATTGTCTCCTCGTGGCGTATTGATGACTACCAAGTGGTCAGAATTGCCGGGAGTATTACCCCTCGAATTAAAAAACTCGCTGACGAATGTTTATTAGATGTCGTGCCATTGGGGCAAATTCCACGTTTGCGTTCACCGGGTCTATTACTGATGGATATGGACTCGACAGCTATTCAAATTGAATGTATCGATGAAATTGCTCGCTTAGCCGGAGTGGGGGAGCAGGTGGCTGAAGTGACTGAGAGAGCCATGCTAGGGGAGCTCGATTTTACGGAAAGCCTACGAGCGCGAGTCAGCTTACTTGAAGGTGCAGATGCCGCTATTCTTGACCAAGTGATGGAAACACTGCCTTTGATGCCAGGTTTAACAAACCTCGTGCGTAAATTACAAGCGATGAATTGGCACATTGCGATAGCATCCGGCGGTTTTACTTTCTTTGCGGATAATTTACGTCAACGGCTTAAATTGGTGGCTGCTGTTGCGAACCAGCTAGAAGTGAAAAACGGTAAGCTAACAGGCAAGGTCAGAGGCCCAATTGTGGATGCAAAATATAAAGCGCAAACCTTGGTTAAGCTGGCAGAAAAACTGGAAATTCCAATCGAGCAAACTGTTGCCATCGGTGACGGGGCAAATGACCTGAAGATGATCCGTAAAGCGGGGCTGGGTATTGCTTATCATGCGAAACCAAAGGTGTATGCAAGGGCGAAGGTCGCTATTCGTCATGCAGATCTCATGGGGGTGATGTGTGTATTGAGTGGGGGCCTCAAACACGAAGAACGCTAAATATTCTTCATATTTCGTGCTGTGGCGGTGTTGGCCGCGCTCGCTAACCCTAGTCACATACTTATGTATGCTCCTAGGGCTTAGCTTTACTTGCCGCCTTGCTACAACACCATCCATTTAGAATATTAAGCTAAATTAGTATTCAAAATTTTAAGAAAATTTAGAGTGCTGTGGTTCGTCGGTTGTAATACAGAATAATTTTAAGAGGAGTTTGCTGTGGCGAAAGGGGTTAAGAGAGCGTTTGTCTGTAATGATTGCGGGGCGGATTATCCACGTTGGCAAGGGCAATGTAGTGCTTGTCATGCATGGAATACCATTACAGAAGTGCGTCTGGCCTCCACAAGCTCTTCATCGCGTAATGACCGCTTAACGGGGTATGCAGGGAATGCTGCTGGGGTAAGTAAGGTTCAGAAGCTGTCTGAAATTAGTCTTGAAGAACTTCCTCGTTTTACTACAGGGTTTAAAGAGTTTGACCGCGTGCTCGGTGGGGGAGTCGTACCGGGCAGTGCCATCCTCATTGGGGGGAACCCGGGAGCCGGTAAAAGTACCTTATTGCTGCAAACCATGTGCTTATTGTCACGTGAAATGAAAACCCTGTACGTCACAGGGGAAGAATCACTTCAACAAGTGGCGATGCGAGCACACCGTTTAGGGCTACCGACTGACTCACTCAATATGCTGTCAGAAACCAGTATTGAGCAAATTTGCTTAACCGCAGAGCAAGAACAACCCAAACTGATGGTGATTGACTCCATCCAAGTGATGCATATGGCTGACATTCAATCATCACCGGGGAGTGTGGCACAAGTGAGAGAAACCGCGGCTTATCTCACTCGCTTCGCCAAAACGCGTGGTGTTGCCATCATAATGGTCGGTCACGTCACCAAAGATGGCTCACTGGCGGGACCAAAAGTTCTCGAACACTGTATTGACTGTTCTATCATGTTAGATGGCGATGCAGATAATCGCTTCCGTACTTTGCGTAGCCATAAAAACCGTTTCGGTGCAGTGAATGAATTAGGCGTGTTTGCCATGACAGAACAAGGGCTTAAAGAAGTGAGTAACCCTTCGGCAATCTTTTTAAGTCGTGGTGATGAAATTACTTCAGGAAGCTCCGTGATGGTAGTTTGGGAAGGAACACGGCCTTTGCTGGTGGAAATCCAAGCGCTTGTGGACCATTCAATGATGTCGAACCCACGGCGTGTTGCGGTTGGGCTTGAGCAAAACCGTTTGGCCATTTTATTGGCCGTATTACACCGTCATGGTGGTTTGCAAATGTCAGACCAAGACGTTTTTGTTAACGTCGTGGGTGGGGTAAAAGTGACTGAAACCAGTGCGGATTTAGCCTTATTACTTTCTTTGGTTTCCAGTTTTCGTGATCGTCCATTGCCTAGAGATCTGGTTGTATTTGGTGAAGTGGGGCTTGCAGGGGAAATTCGCCCTGTACCAAGTGGGCAGGAACGTATCTCTGAAGCAGCAAAACACGGTTTTAAACGCGCCATTGTACCCCATGCGAATATGCCCAAAAAATCACCGCCAGATATGAAAGTGTATGGCGTAAAAAAATTAGCGGATGCATTAAGTATTTTGGATGAACTATAAGCTTTTAATTTAGGTAAAAGGAAAATACATGGCTGAATTTGACTATCTCAAAAACGCAATCAAACGAGCGGGTTACACGCTCCAGCAAGTTGCGGATGCGACAGATATGACCAAAGGCTATCTCAGCCAGTTAATTAACGACAAAATTAAGAGCCCCAGCGCACAAAAAATAGCGGCTTTGCATCGTTTTTTAGGCCTTGAATATCCAAATCAGCAAAAAACGATCGGTGTGGTGTTTGGCAAATTTTATCCATTGCATACTGGGCATATTTATTTGATTCAGCGAGCATGCAGCCAAGTGGATGAACTTCACGTCATTCTCTGCCATGATGAACCTCGCGATAAAGACTTGTTTGTTAACAGTTCTATGTCTCAACAACCCACTGTGAGCGACCGTTTACGGTGGTTATTACAAACCTTTAAATATCAAAAAAATATTCATATTCACTCGTTTGATGAAAACGGCATAGAGCCCTATCCACATGGTTGGGAAGTGTGGAGTGACGGAATGAAAGGCTTTTTGAAAAAGCATAATATCAATCCGAGTTTTATCTATTCAGGGGAAGCGAATGACGCTCCGCGCTATAAAAAATACTTAGGTATCGAAACCATCTTGATTGACCCTGAGCGCACGTTTATGAATATCAGTGGTAACCAAATTCGCCAAGCGCCATTTCGTTATTGGGAATATATTCCAACTGAAGTGAAACCCTTCTTTGTGCGTAAAGTGGCGATTTTAGGCGGTGAATCGAGTGGTAAATCGACGCTAGTCAATAAGTTAGCCAATATTTTCAATACATCCAGTGCGTGGGAATATGGCCGTGACTACGTATTTAGCCACCTTGGTGGTGATGAGATGGCATTGCAATATTCTGATTACGACAAAATTGCTTTAGGGCATGCCCAGTATATTGATTTTGCAGTAAAATATGCCAATAAAGTGGCATTTATTGATACCGACTTTGTCACGACCCAAGCCTTCTGTTTGCGCTATGAAGGTAAAGAACACCCATTTGTTCAGGCACTGATTGATGAGTACCGATTCGATTTGGTGATAGTTTTGGAAAACAACACCCCTTGGGTGGCTGATGGGTTACGCAGTTTAGGAAGTGATAAAGACAGGAAAGCTTTCCAAAACTTACTTATTGAAATGCTTAAGAAAAATAATATTGAGTTTGTCCGTGTAGAATCTTCTGATTACGATACGCGCTTCTTAGAGTGTGTCACCCTCGTTCAGCAGCTATTGATGTTGGATGACTTATAAAGCCTCACAATAAAAAACGGCATCGAATGATGCCGTTTTGATTCTATCTATATGATATCGATCCCTTAAATAATTTGAATTATAGGTAGGCGGCAAGAGAGTGAGTCCCTAGGAGCATACACCAGTATGTGACTAGGGCTCACGAAAGCAGCCAACACCGCTATAATTCTAAATTATGACAGGGATTATTTGGTCATACGCTTATACTTCATCCGGTGCGGTTGAAGTGCTTCCGCACCTAACGTCCGTTTTTTGTAATCTTCATATTCAGAGAAGTTACCTTCGAAGAACGTAATATTACCTTCGTCTTGGTAATCAATGATATGAGTTGCAATACGGTCAAGGAACCAACGGTCATGGGAAATAACCATAGCACAGCCCGGGAACTCTAACAGGGCGTTTTCCAACGCACGTAAAGTTTCAACGTCGAGGTCGTTGGTTGGTTCATCGAGTAACAGGACGTTACCGCCCACTTGCAGTAGTTTGGCTAAGTGTAAACGGCCGCGTTCACCACCAGATAACTCACCAACACGTTTACCTTGGTCTACGCCTTTAAAGTTAAAGCGACCGACGTAAGCGCGGCTTGGAATTTCAAAGTTACCAATACGCATGATGTCTTGGCCGTTGGAAATTTCTTCCCAGACAGTTTTGCTGTCGTCCATCGCATCACGGAACTGGTCAACAGAGGCAATTTTCACGGTATCGCCTAATGTGATGGAGCCAGAGTCCGGTTGCTCTTGGCCTGAGATCATGCGGAACAGGGTGGATTTACCCGCACCGTTAGGCCCGATGATCCCGACAATCGCCCCTTTCGGGATTGAGAAATTCAGGTTATCAATCAGAACGCGGTCACCATAAGACTTACTTAGGTTTTCAACCTCGATAACTTTATCCCCTAAACGCGGTCCAGGTGGAATAAAGAGTTCGCTGGTTTCATTACGTTTTTGATATTCCACGCTATTAAGCTCTTCAAAACGAGCAAGACGCGCTTTACCTTTAGCCTGACGGCCTTTTGGATTTTGGCGGATCCACTCAAGCTCTTTCTCGATAGATTTACGACGAGCGGCTTCTGTAGAGGCTTCTTGCGCCAGACGTTCATCTTTTTGCTCAAGCCAAGAAGAGTAGTTGCCTTCCCAAGGAATACCTTCACCACGGTCAAGTTCGAGGATCCAACCCGCGACGTTATCTAAGAAGTAACGGTCATGCGTGATAGCCACAACAGTCCCTTCGTAGTCGTGTAAGAAACGCTCTAACCAAGCAACAGACTCGGCATCCAAGTGGTTGGTTGGCTCATCGAGCAGTAACATGTCTGGTTTTTCTAATAGCAGACGGCAAATTGCCACACGGCGGCGTTCACCCCCTGAAAGGTTCTCGATTTTGGCATCCCAAGCTGGCAGGCGTAGGGCATCTGCTGCACGCTCCAGTTGGTTATCAAGGTTATGGCCATCTTGCGCGGAAATAATCGCTTCTAACTCGCCTTGCTCTTTTGCGAGTTTATCAAAGTCTGCACCTTCTTCCGCGTAAGCCGCATAAACTTCGTCTAAGCGCGTTAATGCATTTTTCACTTCGCTAACCGCTTCTTCAACAGCTTCGCGTACGGTGTGCTCAAGGTTTAGCTTCGGTTCTTGCGGAAGATAGCCGATTTTCAGACCTGGTTGTGGACGTGCTTCACCTTCGATATCGGTATCAATACCCGCCATTATACGCAGTAACGTTGATTTACCGGCACCATTAAGACCTAAAACACCGATCTTAGCCCCCGGAAAGAAGCTCAGAGAGATATTTTTTAAAATATGACGTTTCGGTGGAACAATTTTTCCAACCCGATACATACTGTAGACGTATTGAGCCAATTTATTTACCTTTTGATTTGTAAAGGGAATTTTAGTTTTTTAGTCTATTTTTGCTTTAACAAGCTTAGGCTGAAAAGCATTTAATAAACAGCTATATAATTTTCTAGAACTATACCTGAACATCAGAAGATCATCCATCCCTCTCAGTGATACAAGCTTGATGACTTTCTATTATTAATTCGTGGGTGTATAGTGTGTCTATACGCTACACATGTAGTTGGCCATGATAAAAAGTTTTAAACATAAAGGAATTGAACACTTTTTTAAAATGGGCATTACGTCTGGTATTCAATCGAAGCACATAACAAAGTTACGGGTACAACTGACTGCGCTCAATGTTGCTAAAAAACCACAAGATATGTCTGCACCAAGTTGGAATCTCCATCAATTAAAACGGGGAGATTTGCAGCATCATTGGGCAATATCAGTGAATGGAAACTGGCGACTCACATTTAAATTTGAGGGTGAAGATGCCATTCTCGTTGATTATCAAGATTATCATTAAGTAAGGTGAACATAATGAGCAAAATGCATAATCCAGTACATCCGGGTATCGTTTTACGTGAATATTTAGAGGGTATTTCAGTCACTGAAGCTGCAAAAGCATTGGAGGTAACACGTACAACTCTCTCGCGTATTCTCAACGGTAATAGCGGTATTTCGGCAGATATGGCGATACGATTAGAAATGGCACTCGGAACCAGTGCTGAAATGTGGGTTGAGATGCAAGCCCAGTATGAACTTTGGCAAGCTTCTTTGGAAAAACGCCCCGCCATTAAACCTTTATTTCCGCGGAGGGAAGGTTTTAAGTCATTCATGGGCTGAATGATACGTAAAAGACTGTAAAGTCGAAAAATTCAAGAACTCTCTGCTGTTACTAAATAAAAACTTTCGGTAGCATTCATAGTATTGATATATGTTTAATATATCCATGATCCTTCAAGTTGCAGCGCTTTTCGTTGAGGTATAAGTGACTACGCTACGCTCGCCGAGTCACATAGTTTATCTATGTTTCTCGTCTATCTTCGCTTGTCGCCTACCTGCAACTCGAATTATTTGGGGTATATTTAGGTTAAGGCTTTTCCTGTATTTTGACTTTAGTTTAGCGATGGAGCGAGTGAATATGAAAGGTTGGTTAGCGGCAGTACCTGTGACAATGTTGCTGGTTTCCAGCACCGTATGGGCGGATTCCTTACAGGCACAACGGGAGCGTTATCAGGCAATTAAGGTTGCATGGGATGCCAATAAAATGGATGAAGTCGAGCGCTTGCTACCGACCTTGCATGATTATCCACTTTACCCTTATCTCGCTTATCGTGAGTTAACTCAAGACTTAGATATTATCTCGCCACGCCAAGTTCAGGAGTTTATTAATACCTATCCAACCTTGCCTGTCGCTAAAAACCTGAAAACACGCTTTGTCAACGAACTAGCTCGCCGCCAAGAGTGGAAATCGCTGCTTGAATTTAGCCCTGAAGCGCCAAAACCTGCCGAAGCACAATGTAATTTTTATTTTGCTAATTGGGCGGTGGGAAATAAGCAAGTTGCTTGGCAAGGGGCAGAAAAAGCCTGGTTAAATGGCCGTTCAATGCCGAGTGCCTGTGATAAATTATTTAACGAATGGGAAAAAGCGGGTTATTTAACCCCTGAGATGACCCTTGAGCGTATTAACTTAGCCATAAAAGAGGGCAATACCTCGATTGCGAGTTATTTAGCTAAACGCTTACCGCCAAGCTATAAAACGATTGGTGATGCGTTAGTGAAATTACAAAATGACCCTGCCTCAGTTGTGACATTCGCCAAAACGATGACGCCAACAGATTTTACTCGTCAAGCCACCATCGCGGCTTTTAGCCGTTATGCACGCCAATCCCCTGATGCGGCTCGTACAGTACTGAATAGCATCAGTTCTGCCCAAAAAATGAATATGGCAGAAAAGCAGTTACTTAAAGACAGTGTTGCTTGGCAATATATGGGAGATGTGACCCCAGAGCAGGCTCAATGGCGTGATGAAACTATTCAAGAAAGTAATTCATCGTCATTGAAAGAGCGTCGTGTTCGTTTAGCGTTAGGAGCTGGTGATAAAACCGGTGTTGCGTCATGGCTAAAACGCTTGCCAGCAGATGTCAAAAATAAAGAAGAGTGGCAGTATTGGCAGGCTATCACGTTAATTGATGCAGGCAAAAAAGCGGAAGGAGAGGCATTACTTCGCCAATTAACGGAGAAGCGCGGCTTCTACCCAATGGTGGCCGCACAGGTGCTAGAAATTGACTATCCGGTGTATGTAAAAAGTGCGGTTAAGCCTGATTCAAGTATTGATCAATTGCCTGAAGTGCAACGTGTTCGTGAGTTAATGTACTGGGAAATGGATAACCTTGCCCGTTCTGAGTGGGTGAGTTTAGTGGCATCTCTGCCAGCAAACCAGAAAGAGCAATTGGCGCGTTATGCGTTTGATCATAAATGGGCAGATCTCAGTGTCCAAGCGACCATCACAGCCAAACTTTGGGATCACCTAGAAGAGCGTTTCCCATTAGCGTGGGACAAAGAATTCAATCTATATACCAAGTCGAAAGATATTCAAAAGAGTTATGCAATGGCGATCGCTCGCCAAGAAAGTGCGTGGAATCCACAGGCTCGTTCACCGGTTGGAGCGACAGGTTTGATGCAGTTGATGCCTGCAACAGCAAAACATACCGCACAGAAGCAGGGTATTAATTATGTGAATACGAGCCAACTGACTAACCCGACAACCAATATTGAGCTAGGAACAGCTTATTTGGAAGATGTTTATCAGCAATTTGGTAATAACCGTATTTTAGCTAGTGCGGCTTATAATGCAGGCCCATCCCGTGTGACTCGCTGGTTAGGTAACAGCGGGGGGCGCATTGATGCGGTCGCATTTGTTGAAAGTATTCCGTTCTCAGAAACTCGCGGTTATGTGAAAAATGTGTTGTCGTATGACTTATTCTATAGGCACTTTATGGGGCAGAAAAATAGTAAGATATTGCTTCCTAATGAGTGGAATATGAAATACTAATAAATACTCTTCATATTTCGAATTGTAGGGGTGTTGGCTACGTTCGCTAACCCTAGTCACATACTTGTGTATGCTCCTAGGGCTTAGCATCACTTGCCGCCTACCTACAATCCGAACTATTTTGAGTATTT
>NZ_JAMPNW010000035.1:0-24854 GCF_028479545.1 Providencia sp. PROV201 | reverse complement strand
ATAGCTTCATCTAGCTTTAAAGAAGGGTACCTAAATAAGGTGCCCTTTTTATTTTCTGTGAGAAAAATTTAGCCTATATAACACCATTATCGGGTGGCATTGTTTTATATGTTGAATTGTTCATATCGTAAGTAACTTCTTCTTTTAATTTAAATTACTTGAAAACAGACTTATTACTAATTAAGGGTCTTTGTAAATCACTGGTAATGATAATTGAAATGCAAATCATTTTTATTTAAACTATCTGTATGTGATTTATACAGGTAAGCATCATGTACATCTGCCTTTGTGAAGCCATTACTGATAAACAGATCAGAAATGCCGCAAGAAAATATCAAGTGACCTCGTTGAAGGGCCTACGGCAAATTTTGCCTGTAGGCTTAGAATGTGGAAAGTGTATTAGACAAACAAAGGCAATTTTATATGAAGAACAAATGATTTTTGAGGATGCGTGTGCCACTGAGGTTGCATAGTCTTTAATACCACTCAAATTTATTCCCTCGAAACCTACCATCTTTTGTTTAACAATATTTTTGTTTAAATGCATTGAGTGAAAATTATACTAACATCAATTTCAGTACTACACTTAAAAGACTGGAAGCGATGGAGGTAGAAATGAAAGGTGATAAAAAAATGATAGCCCACCTAAATAAACTACTGGGCAATGAGCTAGTTGCAATCAACCAATATTTTTTGCATGCACGTATGTTTAAAAATTGGGGACTTACCCGTCTCAATGAGATGGAATATCACGAATCAATCGATGAAATGAAACACGCAGATAAATATATAGAGCGAATTTTGTTTCTCGACGGTATTCCTAACTTACAAGACCTTGGCAAGTTAAATATCGGTGAAGATGTTGAAGAGATGTTGAAATCAGATTTGCAGCTTGAAATCGATGGAGCAAAGAATCTAAAAGAAGCTATTAAATATGCGGACTCGGTTCATGATTATGTCAGTCGAGATCTGATGATTGAAATTTTAGCTGATGAAGAAAACCATATTGATTGGATAGAAACCCAATTGGGGCTAATTAGCCGTTTGGGGCTCCAAAATTACCTACAAGCGCAGGTTAAAGAAGAATAACATAGTATTCCTACGGTCATTAACTAAGTAAATTTGTATAAAAAGCCCCCCAGTTATCTCTCTTTTCAAGATTGAGGGGGCTTTTCGATAATTCTCTTCAAAAAAAACGCACATATTTTCCTCGATTACTTGTGTTTCCCTATAATTTACGTATAATGCGCGGGCTTACTGATGAGTAAGCCCTATATTTTAGGACTGAAATATCAGTATTGAGTCAACGATTTGTTGCTCATTTAGACAATACTTCCGATTTGGAAGTTACATCAAGAACGATTACACTCTCCCATCAATCGAAATGGGTACGAGGAGTAATCATTTTACGTTTATAAATAGTTGGAGCTCTGGTCTCATGCAGAACCAAAGAATCCGTATCCGCCTGAAAGCTTTTGATCATCGTTTAATCGATCAATCAACTGCGGAAATCGTAGAGACTGCTAAGCGCACTGGTGCGCAAGTTCGTGGTCCTATCCCGCTGCCGACACGTAAAGAGCGTTTTACCGTTCTGATTTCTCCGCACGTTAACAAAGATGCGCGTGATCAGTACGAAATTCGCACTCACAAGCGTCTGGTTGACATCGTTGAGCCAACCGAAAAGACCGTTGATGCTCTGATGCGTCTGGACCTGGCTGCCGGCGTTGACGTGCAGATCAGCCTGGGTTAATCAGGTCGTCGAACGATTGAGAGGTTGAAACAATGAAAGGTTTAGTCGGTAAGAAAGTCGGTATGACTCGTATCTTCACTGAAGATGGCGTTTCTATACCTGTAACTGTTATCGAAATTGAAAATAACCGTGTTACTCAGGTTAAAACTGCAGAAACTGACGGTTATAATGCAATTCAGGTTACTACTGGTAGCAAAAAAGCTAATCGTGTAACTAAGCCTGAAGCAGGTCATTTCGCTAAAGCTGGCGTCGAAGCTGGCCGTATCCTGCGTGAATTCCGCATTGAAGATAGTGCAGAATACACAGTAGGTCAAAGCATTAGCGTTGAAATTTTCGCTGACGTTAAAAAAGTCGACGTTACTGGTACATCTAAAGGTAAAGGTTTTGCCGGCACAGTTAAGCGCTGGAATTTCCGTACTCAAGATGCTACTCACGGTAACTCCTTGTCTCACCGTGTTCCGGGTTCTATCGGTCAAAACCAGACTCCGGGCAAAGTGTTTAAAGGCAAGAAAATGGCAGGCCAACTGGGTAATGAGCGTGTAACCGTTCAAAGCTTAGATGTAGTACGTGTTGACGCTGAGCGCAACCTGCTGCTGGTCAAAGGTGCTGTTCCAGGAGCAACTGGTAGCAACCTGATCGTAAAACCGGCTGTCAAGGCTTAACGTCGAGGAGATAGGAATGGAATTGGTAATGAAAGACGCGCAAAGCGCGCTGACTGTTTCCGAAACTACCTTCGGGCGTGATTTCAATGAAGCGCTTGTTCACCAAGTAGTTGTTGCGTATGCAGCTGGTGCTCGTCAAGGTACTCGTGCTCAGAAAACTCGTGCTGAAGTTTCTGGTTCTGGTAAAAAACCATGGCGTCAAAAAGGTACTGGCCGTGCACGTTCTGGTTCAGTAAAGAGCCCAATTTGGCGCTCTGGTGGTGTTAGCTTCGCAGCTAAACCACAGGACCACAGTCAAAAAGTAAATAAGAAGATGTACCGTGGTGCTTTAAAAAGCATCCTCTCTGAGTTGGTACGTCAAGATCGTCTGATCGTTGTCGAGAAGTTCTCTGTTGAAGCACCTAAAACTAAGTTGCTGGCACAGAAACTGAAAGATATGGCTCTGGAAGATGTTCTGATCATCACTGCTGAATTAGATGAAAATCTGTTTTTAGCAGCGCGCAACCTGTATAAGGTTGACGTTCGTGATGCAGCAGGTATTGATCCAGTTAGCCTGATCGCCTTCGACAAAGTGGTTATGACTGCTGATGCTGTGAAGCAAGTTGAGGAGATGCTGGCATGATCCGTGAAGAACGTCTGCTAAAAGTACTGCGCGCGCCGCATGTATCTGAAAAAGCTTCTACAGCGATGGAAAAAAGCAATACCATCGTTCTCAAAGTTGCGAAAGACGCGACTAAAGCAGAAATCAAAGCTGCTGTACAGAAACTGTTTGAAGTTGAAGTTGAAGGTGTTAACACTTTGCTGGTTAAAGGCAAAACTAAACGCCACGGTCAGCGTTTCGGTCGTCGTAGCGACTGGAAAAAAGCTTACGTCACGCTGAAAGAAGGCCAAAATTTGGACTTCATTAGCGGTGCTGAGTAAGTCGGAGGAGTAAAGAACAATGGCAGTTGTTAAATGTAAACCTACGTCTCCGGGCCGTCGCCACGTAGTTAAAGTGGTTAACCCTGAGCTGCATAAGGGTAAACCTTATGCTCCGCTGTTAGAAAAAAACAGCAAATCCGGTGGTCGTAACAACAATGGCCGTATCACTACCCGTCATATCGGTGGTGGCCATAAGCAGCATTATCGTTTAGTTGACTTCAAACGCAACAAAGACGGTGTTCCTGCAGTTGTTGAGCGTTTGGAGTATGATCCAAATCGTTCTGCGAACATTGCACTGGTTCTATATAAAGACGGTGAACGTCGTTATATTCTTGCACCAAAAGGCCTGAAAGCTGGCGACCAGATTCAATCTGGTGTTGATTCAGCAATCAAAGCTGGTAACGCACTGCCGATGCGCAACATCCCTGTTGGTTCTACAGTTCATAACATCGAACTGAAACCAGGTAAAGGTGGACAGTTAGCGCGTTCAGCAGGTACTTACGCTCAAATCGTTGCTCGTGATGGTGCTTATGTCACATTACGTCTGCGTTCTGGTGAAATGCGTAAAGTTTTAGCTGATTGCCGTGCAACTCTTGGTGAAGTTGGTAACGCTGAACATATGTTACGTGTTCTCGGTAAAGCTGGTGCTAGCCGCTGGCGTGGTGTTCGTCCTACCGTTCGCGGTACTGCGATGAACCCAGTAGACCATCCACATGGTGGTGGTGAAGGCCGTAACTTTGGTAAACACCCAGTAACACCATGGGGCGTTCAAACCAAAGGTAAGAAAACTCGTAGCAACAAGCGTACTGATCAATTCATCGTACGTCATCGTTCTAAAAAATAATTAGAGGATAAACCATGCCACGTTCTCTCAAGAAAGGTCCTTTTATTGACCTGCACTTGCTGAAGAAGGTAGAGAAAGCGGTGGAAAGCGGAGACAAGAAGCCTCTTAAGACTTGGTCCCGTCGTTCAACGATCTTTCCTAATATGATCGGATTGACCATCGCTGTCCATAATGGTCGTCAGCATGTTCCAGTTTTTGTAACCGACGAAATGGTTGGTCACAAACTGGGTGAATTCGCACCGACTCGCACTTATCGCGGCCACGCGGCAGATAAGAAAGCTAAGAAACGTTAAGGATAGGAGGAAGAGATGGAAACTTTAGCTATGCATCGCCACGCTCGTTCTTCTGCCCAGAAGGTTCGCTTAGTTGCCGACCTGATTCGCGGTAAGAAAGTGTCGCAAGCTCTGGAAATTCTGACCTACACCAACAAGAAAGCTGCTGGTTTAGTGAAGAAAGTACTTGAATCTGCAATTGCTAACGCAGAGCAAAACGATGGCGCTGACATTGATGACCTGAAAGTTGCGAAAATTTTCGTAGACGAAGGTCCAACCATGAAACGCATCATGCCGCGTGCGAAAGGCCGTGCAGATCGTATTCTTAAGCGCACCAGCCACATTACTGTGGTTGTGTCCGATCGCTGAGACTCTGGAGACTAGCAATGGGTCAGAAAGTACATCCTAATGGTATTCGCCTGGGTATTGTCAAACCTTGGAACTCTACCTGGTATGCGAACACCAATGAATTCGCTGACAACCTAGACAGCGATTTTAAAGTACGTCAGTACTTGAATAAAGAACTGGCAAAAGCGTCAATCTCTCGCATCGTTATCGAACGTCCTGCGAAAAGCATCCGTGTGACTATTCACACTGCTCGCCCAGGTATCGTTATCGGTAAGAAAGGTGAAGACGTTGAAAAACTGCGTAAAACAGTAGCGGATATCGCTGGTGTTCCTGCGCAAATCAATATCGCCGAAGTTCGTAAACCAGAACTAGACGCTAAATTAGTTGCTGACAGCATTTCTTCACAGCTGGAACGTCGTGTTATGTTCCGTCGTGCTATGAAGCGTGCAGTACAGAACGCAATGCGTCTGGGCGCTAAAGGTATTAAAGTTGAAGTCAGTGGCCGTTTAGGCGGTGCTGAAATCGCTCGTACCGAGTGGTATCGTGAAGGCCGTGTGCCACTGCACACATTACGTGCTGATATCGATTACAACACTTCAGAAGCGCACACCACTTACGGTGTTCTCGGCGTTAAGGTATGGATCTTCAAAGGTGAGATTCTGGGTGGTATGGCTGCTGTTGAACAAGCTGAGAAACCAGCTGCTCAACCTAAAAAGCAGCAGCGTAAAGGCCGCAAGTAAGGAGAGTCGCTGATGTTACAACCAAAGCGTACAAAATTCCGTAAGGTGCACAAAGGCCGCAACCGTGGTCTAGCGCAAGGTACGGATGTTAGCTTCGGCACTTTCGGTCTTAAAGCTGTTGGCCGTGGTCGTCTGACTGCACGTCAGATCGAAGCGGCACGTCGTGCTATGACCCGTGCTATTAAGCGTCAAGGTAAAATCTGGATCCGTGTGTTCCCAGACAAACCAATCACTGAGAAACCACTCGAAGTTCGTATGGGTAAAGGTAAAGGTAACGTAGAATATTGGGTTGCCTTAATCCAGCCTGGTAAAGTTCTATACGAAATGGACGGTGTGCCTGAAGAGCTGGCTCGTGAGGCATTCTCTTTGGCAGCAGCGAAACTGCCTATCAAAACCACCTTTGTAACTAAGACGGTGATGTAATGAAAGCACAAGAGCTGCGCGAAAAAAGCGTTGAAGAGCTGAATGCTGAACTTTTGAACCTGTTACGTGAACAATTTAATTTACGTATGCAGGCTGCAAGTGGTCAGCTGCAACAGTCTCATCTGTTGAAACAAGTGCGTCGCGATATCGCACGTGTGAAGACTTTACTGACTGAGAAGGCAGGTGCGTAATGAGCGATAAAATCCGTACTCTGCAAGGTCGTGTAGTTAGCGATAAAATGGAGAAATCTATTGTTGTTGCTATCGAGCGTATGGTGAAACACCCTCTGTATGGTAAATTCATCCGTCGTACGACTAAATTGCACGTACATGACGAGAACAATGAATGTGGAATCGGTGACGTGGTAGAAATCCGCGAAACTCGTCCACTGTCTAAGACTAAGTCTTGGGCCTTAGTTCGCGTTGTAGAAAAAGCTGTTCTGTAATAGAATAACTTTTCCTGATGAATAAACGGCTCTTTTTTGACTGAGCCGTTTATTTTTTTCTGTCCAACACGATGATGTGGTGTTATAATGCCGCGCCCTCGTAGTATGGGTATATTTGAACGGCCTCTTCATAATGAGGTGGCTCAGTAGTAGTTGACATTTAGCGGAGCACTAAAATGATCCAAGAACAGACTATGCTGAACGTGGCCGACAACTCCGGTGCACGTCGCGTAATGTGTATCAAGGTTCTAGGTGGCTCGCACCGTCGCTATGCACATGTAGGCGACATCATTAAAATTACTGTTAAAGAAGCAATTCCACGCGGTAAAGTTAAAAAGGGTGATGTCCTGAAAGCGGTAGTGGTGCGCACCAAGAAGGGTGTACGTCGCCCTGACGGTTCTGTCATTCGCTTCGATGGTAATGCTTGTGTGTTATTAAATAACAACAGCGAGCAAGTAATCGGTACGCGTATTTTTGGGCCGGTAACTCGTGAACTTCGTAATGAGAAGTTTATGAAAATTATCTCTCTGGCACCTGAAGTACTCTAAGGAGCGAACTATGGCAGCGAAAATCCGTCGTGATGACGAAGTTATCGTGCTAACTGGGAAAGACAAAGGTAAGCGCGGTAAAGTAAAACAGGTTATTTCTTCTAGTAAAGTTATCGTTGAAGGTATCAATCTGGTTAAAAAACATCAGAAGCCTGTACCGGCTCTGAACCAACCAGGTGGCATCGTTGAAAAAGAAGCGGCTATTCAAGTTTCTAACGTTGCAATCTTTAACGCGGCAACTGGCAAGGCTGACCGTGTAGGCTTTAGATTCGAAGACGGCAAAAAAGTCCGTTTCTTCAAGTCTAACAGTGAAACTATCAAGTAATTTTTGGAGTATACGATGGCGAAACTGCATGATTACTATAAAGACGAAGTAGTTAATAAGCTCATGACTGAGTTTAATTACACTTCTGTCATGCAAGTCCCTCGGGTCGAGAAGATCACCCTGAATATGGGTGTTGGTGAAGCGATTGCTGATAAAAAACTGCTGGATAACGCAGCAGCTGATTTAACAGCGATCTCAGGTCAAAAACCTTTGATCACCAAAGCACGCAAATCTGTTGCAGGCTTCAAAATCCGTCAGGGCTATCCAATCGGCTGTAAAGTAACCCTGCGTGGCGAACGCATGTGGGAGTTCCTTGAGCGTCTGATTTCTATTGCTGTACCACGTATTCGTGACTTCCGTGGCTTGCCCGCTAAGTCTTTCGATGGTCGCGGTAACTACAGCATGGGTGTTCGTGAACAAATCATCTTCCCTGAAATCGATTACGATAAAGTGGATCGCGTACGTGGTTTAGATATTACTATCACCACTACTGCGAAATCAGATGACGAAGGTCGCGCACTGTTAGCAGCGTTCAACTTCCCGTTCCGCAAGTAAGGCAGGGTACTCATGGCTAAGAAATCTATGAAAGCGCGTGATGTTAAACGTGCTAAATTAGCTGAGAAATTCTTCGCAAAACGCGTAGAACTGAAAGCTATCATCTCTGATGTTAAAGCATCTGATGAAGATCGCTGGGACGCTGTTCTCAAGCTGCAAACACTGCCACGTGATTCAAGTCCTTCTCGTCAGCGTAATCGCTGCCGTCAAACAGGGCGTCCGCACGGTTTCCTGCGGAAGTTTGGTCTGAGCCGTATTAAAGTCCGTGAAGCCGCTATGCGCGGTGAAATCCCGGGCCTTAAAAAGGCAAGTTGGTAATTCCATTTGAATCACGGGAGTAAAGACAGATGAGCATGCAAGATCCCATCGCGGATATGCTGACCCGTATCCGTAACGGTCAGGCCGCGAACAAAGTTGCGGTCACCATGCCTTCCTCCAAGCTGAAAGTGGCAATTGCCAAAGTGCTGAAGGAAGAAGGTTATATTGAAGATTTTAAAATTGAAGGCGACATCAAGCCAGAACTGGAACTGACTTTACGTTATTTCCAAGGTAAGGCTGTTGTAGAAAGCATTCAGCGTGTAAGCCGCCCAAGTCTGCGCATCTATAAGAAAAAAGATGAGCTGCCACAAGTTATGGCTGGTTTAGGTATCGCTGTTATTTCTACCTCTAAAGGTGTCATGACTGATCGTGCAGCTCGCCAAGCTGGTCTTGGTGGCGAGATTCTCTGCTACGTAGCTTAATTCGGGAGGAAAGAATGTCTCGTGTGGCAAAAGCACCCGTCGTCATTCCTGCCGGCGTAGAGGTAAAACTCAACGGTCAGGTTATTTCGATTAAGGGTAAAAACGGCGAGCTTACTCGTACTATCCATAATGCAGTTGAAGTTAAAAACGAAGACAACCAACTGACTTTCGCTCCTCGTGAAGGTTTTGAAGATGCATGGGCACAAGCGGGTACGACTCGTTCACTGTGCAATGCAATGGTTGTTGGTGTTACCGAAGGCTTCACTAAAAAGCTTCAACTGGTCGGTGTTGGTTACCGTGCAGCAATCAAAGGCAATGCTGTAAGCTTGTCTTTAGGTTTTTCGCATCCGGTTGAACACGCACTGCCAGCAGGCATTACTGCTGAATGCCCAACACAAACTGAAATCGTACTGAAAGGTGCGGATAAGCAAGTGATTGGTCAAGTTGCAGCAGAACTGCGTGCTTACCGTCGTCCTGAGCCTTATAAAGGTAAAGGTGTTCGTTACGCCGATGAAATCGTGCGTACCAAAGAGGCTAAGAAGAAGTAAGGTAACACTATGGATAAGAAAGCAGCTCGTATCCGTCGTGCGACCCGCGCACGCCGTAAGATCCAAGAGTTGGGTGCGACTCGCCTGGTGGTACATCGTACTCCACGCCATATTTATGCGCAGGTTATCGCACCGAACGGTTCTGAAACATTGGTTGCAGCTTCTACTACAGAAAAAGCTATCAATGAACAAGTTAAGTTTACTGGAAACAAAGACGCAGCAGCAATTGTTGGTAAGTTAGTTGCTGAACGCGCACTGGAAAAAGGCATCACTGTTGTTGCTTTTGACCGTTCTGGTTTCCAATATCATGGTAGAGTCCAGGCACTGGCAGATGCTGCCCGTGAAGCTGGCCTTCAGTTCTAAGGTAGAGGTGTAAGATGTCTCACATCGAAAAACAAGCTGGCGAACTGCAGGAAAAGCTGATCGCGGTAAACCGCGTAGCAAAAACCGTTAAAGGTGGCCGTATTTTCAGCTTTACCGCACTGACTGTAGTTGGTGATGGTAACGGTCGCGTTGGTTTTGGCTACGGCAAAGCGCGCGAAGTTCCGGCAGCAATCCAGAAAGCGATGGAAAAAGCCCGTCGCAGTATGAAAACCGTTGCTCTAAACAACGGCACATTGTTCCACCCTGTGAAAGGTACACACACTGGTTCTCGTGTGTTTATGCAACCTGCTCACGAAGGTACCGGTATCATTGCCGGCGGTGCAATGCGTGCTGTTTTAGAAGTAGCTGGAGTTCGCAACGTACTGGCTAAAACCTATGGTTCCACAAACCCAATCAACGTGGTTCGTGCAACACTGGATGCTTTAGACAGCATGAAGTCTCCAGAAATGGTCGCAGCTAAGCGTGGAAAATCCGTCGAAGAAATTCTGGGGTAATCGGCTATGGCTAAGACTATTAAAATTACACAAGTTCGCAGTTCAATCGGTCGTCTGCCTAAGCATAAGGCAACACTGGTCGGTTTAGGTCTGCGTCGCATTGGTCATACAGTAGAGCGCGAGGATACTCCTGCTGTACGTGGTATGGTCAACTTGGTTTCCTACATGGTTAAAGTTGAGGAGTAAGAGATGCGTTTAAATACTCTGTCTCCGGCTGAAGGTGCCAAGCACGCGCCTAAACGCGTAGGTCGTGGTATCGGTTCTGGTCTGGGTAAAACCGGCGGCCGTGGTCACAAAGGTCAGAAATCTCGTTCTGGCGGTGGCGTACGTCGTGGTTTCGAAGGTGGCCAGATGCCTTTATACCGTCGTTTGCCGAAATTCGGCTTCACTTCACGTAAAGCAATGATCACTGCAGAGATTCGTCTGTCTGATTTTGCTGCTGTTGAAGGCGATGTTATTGATCTGAACGCACTGAAAGCCGCGAACGTTGTTGGCATCCAGATTGAATACGCTAAAGTTATTCTGTCTGGCGAAGTGAACCGTGCAGTTACTGTACGTGGCCTTCGTGTTACTAAAGGTGCTCGCGCTGCAATCGAAGCTGCCGGCGGTAAAATTGAGGAATAAGTGACAGATGGCTAAACAACCAGGATTAGATTTTCAAAGTGCCAAAGGTGGAGCTGGCGAACTTAAACGCAGACTTTTGTTTGTAATTGGTGCGCTAATTGTTTTCCGAATTGGTTCTTTTATTCCAATCCCTGGTATTGATGCCACTGTGCTTGCCAAATTGCTCGAACAGCAACAAGGCACCATCATTGAAATGTTTAACATGTTCTCTGGTGGTGCTCTTAGCCGTGCTTCTATCTTTGCTTTGGGTATCATGCCGTATATTTCGGCATCGATTATTATCCAATTATTATCTGTGGTTAATCCACGATTAGCAGAGATCAAGAAGGAAGGAGAAGCAGGTCGTCGGAAGATAAGCCAATATACTCGCTGGGGTACTCTGGTATTAGCAATATTCCAATCTATTGGTATTGCAATGGGTCTACCGAATATGCCAGGGATGCAAGGGTTAGTTATTGATCCAGGCCTCCCGTTCTACTTTACGGCAGTTGTTAGCTTAGTCACAGGAACAATGTTCCTAATGTGGTTGGGTGAACAGATAACTGAAAGAGGTATCGGTAACGGTATTTCTATCATTATCTTCGCTGGTATTGTTGCGGGATTACCGCCGGCCATTGGCCATACCATCGAGCAAGCTCGGCAGGGCGATCTGCACTTCCTCCTGTTGCTGTTGGTTGCGGTGTTAGTATTCGCGGTTACTTTCTTTGTTGTGTTTATGGAACGTGGACAACGCCGAATCGTCGTTAACTACGCTAAACGTCAGCAAGGTCGCCGTGTTTATGCAGCACAAAGTACACATTTACCGTTAAAAGTGAATATGGCGGGTGTAATTCCTGCAATTTTTGCTTCCAGTATCATACTATTCCCGGGTACAATAGCATCTTGGTTTGGTGATGGAACTGGCTGGGACTGGCTGACGACTATTTCTATGTATTTGCAGCCTGGTCAACCGTTATATGTGCTACTTTATGCATCTGCGATCATCTTCTTCTGTTTCTTCTATACGGCGTTGGTTTTCAACCCAAGAGAAACGGCAGATAACCTGAAGAAGTCCGGTGCATTTGTACCAGGAATTCGTCCGGGAGAGCAAACGGCCAAGTACATTGATAAGGTAATGACTCGCTTAACACTAGTTGGCGCATTATATATTACCTTCATCTGCCTAATCCCGGAGTTCATGCGTGACGCAATGAAAGTACCTTTCTATTTTGGTGGTACTTCCCTCTTAATCGTGGTTGTCGTTATCATGGACTTTATGGCTCAAGTGCAAACTCTAATGATGTCAAGTCAGTATGAGTCTGCATTGAAGAAAGCAAACCTGAAAGGTAAGTAATCACTTAGTGTGGTTATGGTTTGCTTAGAAGTTACGGAGAGTAAAAATGAAAGTTCGTGCTTCCGTCAAGAAATTATGCCGTAACTGCAAAATTATTCGTCGCAATGGTAGCGTTCGTGTAATTTGCAGTGTTGAACCAAGACATAAACAACGTCAAGGTTAAGAAAAAGCATTTTTTTCTTGCAAAGTTGGGTTGAGCTGGCTAAATTAGCCAGCCAATCTTTTTTATCTAAGATACATTATTGTTTGAGTATCCTGAAAACGGGCTTTTCAGCACAGTAATGTATATTTTAACTTAGGAGTGCATAGTGGCCCGTATAGCAGGCATTAACATTCCTGATCATAAACATACCGTAATCGCTTTAACATCGATTTTCGGCATCGGCAAGACCCGTTCACAGGCTATCTGTGAAGCAACTGGTATTGCTGAAAATGTTAAGATCAGTGAGCTGTCTGAAGAACAAATCGACAAGCTGCGTGACGAAGTTGCTAAATACGTTGTAGAAGGTGACTTACGTCGTGAAATTACCCTGAGCATCAAGCGTCTGATGGACCTTGGATGTTACCGTGGTTTACGTCATCGTCGTGGTCTTCCTGTACGCGGACAGCGTACTAAGACTAACGCTCGTACCCGTAAGGGTCCGCGTAAGCCGATCAAGAAATAAGTCGGGGTATTGAATAATGGCAAAAGCACCAATTCGTGCACGTAAGCGTGTAAGAAAACAAGTCTCAGACGGTGTGGCTCATATCCATGCTTCTTTCAACAACACAATCGTTACTATTACTGACCGTCAAGGTAACGCATTAGGTTGGGCAACTGCCGGTGGTTCCGGTTTCCGTGGTTCTCGCAAATCTACTCCGTTCGCAGCTCAGGTTGCAGCAGAGCGTTGCGCAGAAGCTGTGAAAGAATACGGAATCAAAAACCTGGAAGTTATGGTTAAGGGACCGGGTCCGGGTCGCGAATCAACAATTCGTGCTCTGAACGCCGCTGGTTTCCGCATCACTAATATTACTGATGTGACTCCTATCCCTCATAACGGTTGTCGCCCACCGAAAAAACGTCGCGTTTAATACGTTTCGTTTTTTTTAGGACTGTTGGAGAAAGAAAATGGCTAGATATTTGGGTCCTAAGCTCAAGCTGAGCCGTCGCGAAGGAACAGACCTCTTCCTGAAGTCTGGTGTTCGCGCGATTGACACCAAGTGTAAATTAGAACAGGCTCCAGGCCAGCACGGTGCGCGTAAACCGCGTCTGTCTGACTATGGCGTCCAGTTACGTGAAAAACAAAAAGTTCGTCGTATCTACGGTGTTCTGGAACGTCAATTCCGTAACTATTACAAAGAAGCAACACGTCTGAAAGGCAACACAGGTGAAAACCTGCTGACTTTGCTTGAAGGTCGTCTTGATAACGTCGTTTACCGTATGGGCTTTGGCGCAACTCGCGCAGAAGCACGTCAAATGGTTAGCCATAAAGCTATCATGGTAAATGGCCGTGTAGTTAATATCGCTTCTTATCAGGTTTCCCCGAATGACGTTATCAGCGTTCGTGAGAAAGCTAAAAAACAGTCTCGTATTAAGGCTGCTTTAGAGCTGGCTGAACAGCGTGAGAAGCCAACTTGGCTGGAAGTTGATGCTGCTAAAATGGAAGGTGTGTTCAAACGTATTCCTGAACGTACTGACTTGTCTGCGGACATTAACGAACACCTGATCGTCGAGCTTTACTCCAAGTAAAGCTTAGCACCAAAGAGAGGACACAATGCAGGGTTCTGTGACAGAGTTTCTAAAACCGCGCCTGGTAGATATCGAGCAAGTGAGTTCGACGCACGCTAAGGTGACCCTTGAGCCTTTAGAGCGTGGCTTTGGCCATACTCTTGGTAACGCACTGCGCCGTATTCTGCTTTCGTCTATGCCGGGTTGTGCGGTGACAGAGGTTGAGATTGATGGTGTACTGCATGAGTACAGCACCAAAGAAGGTGTACAGGAAGATATCCTGGAGATTCTCCTCAACCTGAAAGGGCTGGCGGTAAAAGTTCAGGGGAAAGATGAAGTTATTTTAACCTTGAATAAATCTGGCATTGGCCCTGTGACTGCAGCCGACATCATCCATGATGGTGATGTCGAAATCGTCAAGCCACAGCACATCATCTGCCACCTTACTGACGAAAGCGCATCTATTAATATGCGAATTAAAGTACAGCGTGGTCGTGGTTATGTGCCGGCTTCTGCCCGAGTTCATTCGGAAGAAGATGAGCGCCCAATCGGTCGTTTGTTAGTCGATGCTTGCTACAGCCCAGTAGAGCGTATTGCCTACAATGTTGAAGCAGCTCGTGTTGAGCAACGTACAGACTTGGATAAGTTAGTTATTGAAATGGAAACTAACGGTACAATCGATCCTGAAGAGGCGATTCGCCGTGCGGCAACCATTCTGGCTGAACAACTTGAAGCTTTTGTTGACTTACGTGATGTTCGTCAGCCTGAAGTTAAAGAAGAAAAACCAGAATTCGATCCTATCTTATTGCGCCCAGTTGACGATCTGGAATTGACTGTCCGCTCTGCTAACTGCCTCAAAGCAGAAGCTATCCACTACATCGGTGATCTGGTACAGCGTACAGAAGTTGAGTTGCTCAAAACTCCGAACCTTGGTAAGAAATCTCTTACTGAAATTAAGGACGTCTTGGCATCTCGTGGTCTTTCTCTGGGCATGCGTCTAGAAAATTGGCCACCAGCAAGTATTGCTGATGATTAAGATCACAGGTTAAGGTTTTACTGAGAAGGATAAGGTCATGCGCCATCGTAAGAGTGGTCGTCAATTGAACCGCAACAGCAGCCACCGCCAAGCTATGTTCCGTAACATGGCAGGTTCTTTAGTTCGTCATGAGATCATCAAGACGACTCTGCCTAAAGCGAAAGAACTGCGTCGCGTCGTTGAGCCGCTGATTACTCTTGCCAAGACCGACAGCGTAGCTAATCGTCGTCTGGCATTCGCACGTACTCGTGATAACGAGATCGTTGCAAAATTATTTAATGAACTGGGACCTCGTTTTGCAGCTCGTGCAGGTGGTTACACTCGTATTCTTAAGTGTGGCTACCGTACAGGTGACAACGCTCCGATGGCTTACATCGAGCTTGTTGACCGTGCTGTTGAGTCTCAAGAAGCAGCAGCAGAGTAATCTGCCGTCGCTTTCAAGAAAACCGGGTATATTTGCCCGGTTTTTTTGTACCTGCTATTCTTATCTTTCCAAATAATTTTTTCCCTTGAATTTTTCGTGATTAACCCTTACTTACAGGTGAGTACGATGAGCATGTATAAGATAGGTGAAATTGCTAGGCTCGCAGATGTGACGCCTGATACGATCCGTTTTTATGAAAAACAAGGTTTGATGGGGCATAAAGAGAGAACTGAAGGTGGGTATCGGTTATTTACTGAGAAAGACCTCCAGCGATTACGTTTTATTCGTTATGCAAAGCAGCTAGGCTTTACTTTAGAAGCTATCACTGAACTGCTTTCAATTCGAGTGGATCCAGAACATCATACCTGTCAAGAATCTAAACAGATTGTTGATCTCAGATTACTTGAAGTTGAAAAAAAGATACAAGAGCTTATTATTATGCGTGATTCACTGAAAATGTTAAGCTCGGCATGTTGTGGTGAAGAACATGCGACAACCTATTGCTCTATTATGGAGATATTAGAAAAAGGGGCGTCTAAAGTTTATTAATTCTATAATCTGTTAACTATATAAAGGTATGTTATGAGCAAATATCAACATAAACGTGGTGAGATTAAAGATAATGCGATTGAAGCATTACTCCATGACCCACTATTTCGTCAAAGAGTTGAAAAAAATAAAAAAGGGAAAGGAAGTTATACAAGAAAGGAAAAGAATAAGAATTCAGTTAATTGGGAGGCCAGTGGTAATAGGGTTATTTACTTATTACCACTGGCCTTTTAGTTAATTTTTATTTTGTTCTTTTAAAAGATCACGTATTTCTGATAACAGGACTTCTTCTTTAGATGGTGGAGCTGGTTCAGCTGGTGCTGCTTCTTTTTCACGGCGAACTTTATTCATGATCTTAATTGCCATAAAGATAGCGAATGCAACAATAACGAAGTCAAAAACGGTTTGTATAAACATACCATAATTTAGTACTACTGCAGGTAAATCCCCTTGTGCTTCCTTTAATACCACGCTGAATGATTTGAAATCAACACCTCCGATCAGTAAACCTAGCGGAGGCATGATGATATCAGCAACTAATGAAGATACAATTTTACCAAATGCAGCACCAATAATAATACCAACTGCCATATCCACTACATTGCCCTTCATAGCAAATTCGCGGAAATCTTTTAAAAAGCTCATTAGACGACCCCTTAATAAATAATTCAATTGAAACAAAACATGTATTAGGTTAACAAATTATAGTCGCTAAAATTATTAAGCTACAAATATTTACTATGTTTATTTTTATAAGAAGAATGGACTTGGTTGGAATAATTTTTCAACTTCGGGTACATATTTTTTATCTGTAATAAACATAATGACATGGTCGCCTTGTTCAATGGTATGGTAATCACTAGCTATAATGACTTCTTCTTCACGAACAATTGCACCAATAATAGTTCCTGGAGGAAGTTTAATTTCAGATATTTTTTTACCAACCACTTTTGACGTATTTTCATCACCGTGTGCAATTGCTTCAATAGCTTCCGCTACGCCTCTTCTTAAAGATGAAACATTGACTATATCCGCTTTTCTAACATGGCTTAATAAAGCAGAAATTGTTGCCTGTTGAGGTGAAATCGCAATATCAATTACCCCTCCTTGAACGAGTTCAACATATGCAGAGCGTTGTATAAGGACCATTGCTTTTTTAGCGCCCATTTTTTTTGCTAACATTGCAGACATAATATTAGCTTCATCATCATTTGTTAGGGCAATAAAAACATCCATTTGCTCAATATGTTCTTCTGTGAGTAACTCTTGGTCGGATGCATCGCCATAAAATACAATGGTATCATGCAGTAACTCAGCAAGTTCTGTTGCGCGCTTCTGGTTGCGCTCAATAAGTTTCACGCTGTAATCTTTTTCTAGTCGCCTTGCTAGGCCGGCTCCGACGTTACCACCACCCACTATCATCAAACGTTTGTAGGGTTTTTCTAGTCTTTGCAGCTCACTCATTACAGCTCGGATATGTTGCGTTGAAGCAACAAAAAAAACCTCATCACCTGCTTCAATGATTGTTGAGCCTTGTGGGCGAATAGGCCTATCTTGGCGGAAAATAGCGACAACACGAGTATCAATATGTGGCATGTGTTCGCGCAAGCTCGATAGCGCATTACCAACGAGTGAACCGCCGTAATAAGCTTTTACAGCAACTATGCTGACTTTGCCTTCTGCAAAGTTTACAACCTGAAGCGCGCCAGGGTATTGAATTAATTTATAGATATAGTCGATAACTAATTGTTCTGGCGATATTAAATAGTCAATCGGGATTTGTTCAGGTAGAAACAATTTGTCGGCTTCACGGATATATTCAGTCGCCCTGATACGCGCTATCTTATTTGGGGTATTAAATAGGCTATACGCAATTTGGCAAGCAATCATGTTAGTTTCATCGGAATTGGTGACCGCTACCAACATATCCGCATCTTCTGCGCCTGCATCTCGAAGCACTCTAGGGTGAGAACCATGACCATTTACCACTCGAAGATCGAATTGATCCTGTAATTGACGTAACCGATCAGCATCGGTATCAACGACGGTAATATCATTGTTCTCATCAACTAAATTTTCAGCAAGTGTTCCGCCAACTTGCCCAGCACCTAGAATAATGATCTTCATTACATCTTCCTATATCAGAGAGCTGGCTACAATTTACTACACTTTTTTGACTAAGCGTGCATAAAAGAAACCATCACCACCATGAGTACTTGGTAATACTTGTAACCCAGCATCGGTTCCATCATTTAGACTGGCATCATTATGTTTAGATAGGAAATATTGTATTTGCTTTCCATTTTCTTCGGGCATAATTGAGCAAGTCGCATAGACTAGCGTGCCGCCCGGTTTTAAATAAGGCCAGATAGCTTCAAGAATTTGAGCTTGTAGCTGCGCTAATTCATTTATGTCTGAGTCACGACGTAGCCATTTGATATCAGGATGACGCCTAATAACGCCTGTAGCAGAACAAGGAGCATCAAGTAAAATACGATCAAATCGCTGATCTTTAGCCCATGTTTCGGGGAGTGTACCGTCTCCTTGTATAACAACAGCGTGTTGCTTAAGGCGAATCAGATTTTCTTTTACTCTTTTAAGGCGATGTTCATCGATATCTACAGCAATAACATTCGCTTTAGGAGCTAGCTCCAAAATATGGGTTGTTTTTCCACCGGGTGCAGCACATAAATCTAAAATACTTTCCCCATTTTGAGGTTCTAGCAATTCAGCACAGCCTTGAGCCGAGACATCTTGTACTGTAGACCAGCCATCTTCAAAGCCCGGAAGACGAGATACTGCGGTGGGTTCATCTAACCGAATAGCATTTGGGTGTAAAGGGTGCAAATGTGCGGTTATCTCAGACTGCTCTAATAAGTTGAGATACTGTGCAGCAGTGTGATGTTGAGAATTTACTCTTAACCACATAGGTGGTCGTTGGTTATTTGCCTCAATAATAGATTGCCAATCATCTGGATAGGCTGTTTGTAGGCGTTTTAATAACCAGCTCGGATGCAAATATTGGCTAGTGTTGTTAGCTATTCTCTCTTCTAGCTGTGCTTGCTGGCGCTGAAATGAACGTAACACGCCATTAATAAGCCCTTTTAATTGGGGCTTTTTCAGTGCAACCGCTCCATCTACTGTTTCAGCTAATGCCGCATGAGGGGGAATGCGAGTATAAAGGAGCTGGTAGATACCAACCATGATTAAGTAATGTAGAATTCTTTGTTTACCCGTTAATGGTTTTTCCATTAGCTGGTTAATAAACCATTCAAGCTTAGGTAAATAACGTAGAACACCAAAGCAAATTTCTTGTAATAATGCTTTGTCTTTATCATTGATATTACGCTGTAAGTCAGGCAGTACAGTACTTAATGATTGGCCATTATCAAGGACTTGGTTAATTGCTGTTGCCGCAATACTGCGTAAATTATATGTATTTTTCATATAGAGAAGATGAATTCATTAGTGACTGAAATAAAACAGCCTGAAGGCATCAGGCTGTTTACAAGTTCGTTATGCTAGAATTTGCTCTGGGATAAACCATTCGCGACGAGAGTTTAGGATATCTTGTGCACTCATTGCTTTCTTGCCAGGCGGTTGTAGCTGAGTAATATTTAGTATGCCATTTCCTGTGGCAATGGATATACCTTTTTTATCAGCGCTAATAATTGTTCCTGGTTGCTTATCATGGGCTTCTGTGAGTACTTCAGCTTGCCAAACTTTAATGAGTTGTTCTTCAACCATGAAATAGCTCATTGGCCAAGGATTGAAAGCACGAATGCAACGCTCAATATGTACAGCATCATCTTGCCAATTAATACGAGCTTCTTCTTTCGATAATTTTTCTGCGTAATTTGCTAATGACCCGTCTTGTTTTTCAGCAATGCATTGGCCTGAAGATAGCATTTCAACAGTATGAATTAATGCTTCAGGGCCTGTTATTGCTAATTTATCATATAACGAGGCGCTAGTATCATTAGGGGTAATTGGACAGATTGCTTTGTAAAGCATGTCACCAGTATCTAAACCTGCGTCCATTTGCATAATAGTCACACCAGTTTCCGTATCACCAGCCCAAATAGAACGTTGAATAGGTGCAGCTCCTCTCCAGCGAGGCAGTAAAGAGCCGTGAACATTCAAGCAACCTAAGCGAGGGATATCGAGAACTGCTTGCGGTAAAATCAAACCGTAGGCAACAACTATCATTAGGTCAGCATTTTGGTTTTTTATCCACTGCTGGTTTTCGCTATCCTTAAGAGAAACTGGCTGAAAAACAGGTAGTTGGTGTTCTTCAGCGAGAACCTTGACAGGACTCGGTGTTAACTTTTTGCCTCTTCCAGCAGGTTTGTCATGGCGAGTGAGGACGCCAACGACTTTGTGTCTGGTATCTAAGAGAGCGGCTAAGTGTTTGGCCGCAAAATCTGGTGTACCCGCAAAAATAATTTTCAATGGCTCTGACACGTTAATTTCCCTATTTATATGTAGCGAATTAGCTATTTTTGGCTTCTTTTGCTCTTAGTCTGTCTAATTTTTCAACTTTCTGGCGGATGCGCTGACGTTTTAAAGGTGATAAGTAGTCGACAAATAGCTTACCAACAAGGTGGTCCATTTCATGTTGGATACAGATAGCTAATAAACCATCAGCCTCTAGTTCAAAAGACTCACCGTTATAGTTTAGTGCGCGAACTTTTACTTGTTCAGCGCGAGGGACGAAACCATGTTGTTCTGGAATAGATAAGCAACCTTCTTCGATACCCGTTTCCCCAGATTTATCAAGTAATTCAGGGTTAATAAGAACCAAACGCTCATCACGGGTTTCGGACACATCAATGACGATGATTCTCTGATGGATATCGACTTGTGTTGCTGCAAGGCCAATACCTTCTTCTTCATACATGGTATCGAACATATCATCAACGATACGCTGTATAGAAGCATCAACTTTGTCTACTGGCTTAGCGATTGTGCGTAAGCGTTCGTCTGGGTAATGTAATACGTTTAAGACTGACATAAATTTTTCGAGCGGTTTCCAAAATGTGAAAGGGAATTAATGACTATTCTAGACATTTCTCCTTCATATTGACAGTATTGGTTACGATTTGTTCACTAAATAACCTATCTGTTAATGAGTCAGGATGACAATAATGAATACCCAAGAGATTTGGTTAAGGATGTCGCAGGTTAAAAGGCTATTACCTTTACATGCAGTAAGAATAATTAATGAGCTAAAACAATTAAATAAAATTAGTTATCAGGCCTTACATCATCATGGCTTGAATGAAATACAACAATTACAATTTATGAATGTGTCCATGCACCGGCTTGAGAAAGTACAGGCATGGCTTTCAAATAAACATCATCAAATGGTTACTTTTTGTGACCCGCATTACCCTTTTTTATTAAAGCAAATCTACCGCCCCCCTCTTTTATTTTTTGTCGTGGGCAAAAGTGAATTATTGGTAACACCCCAAATTGCTATAGTCGGAAGTCGTAGAGCAAGTGAATACGGCAGAACATGGACTAACCTATTTGTAAAGAGTTTCGTGCGCCATGGTATAACTATCACAAGTGGGCTTGCATTAGGTATTGACGGTATAAGTCATAAAGCTGCTCTTGATAATCGAGGTGAGACAATTGCGGTTTTAGGTAGCGGATTAGCGAATATTTACCCGCGACAACATACTGAATTAGCTGAAAAAATCAAAAGCTATGGTGCTTTGGTTTCAGAATATTGGCCAGATGCACCGCCATTACCTAAGCAATTTCCCAAGAGAAACCGTATTATTAGTGGGTTAAGTAAAGCAGTTATTGTCATCGAAGCAGGAATGAAAAGTGGCTCACTGATAACTGCTAGATATGCATTAGAGCAAAACCGTGATTTATTTACATTACCTGCTCCATTGGGCAATCCTGCATTTCATGGTAACCATTGGCTATTACAGCAAGGAGCTTATCTATTAGCTGAACCTGAGGATGTTTTGCAGCATATCGGTGATGGGTTAAATTGGATACAAACAGAATTACCTATAGAAGAGACACCACTTGAGTTTAATGTGGTAGAAAATAAAATTTTAGGTATGGTGGGGTACCAAGCGACACCAGTAGATGTCATTGCAGAACAAACCCAAATTCCAGTTACTCAAATTATTACCATATTAACTGAGATGGAAATTAATGGGGTAGTTAGCTCGGGGGCTGGTGGGTATACCAGATTAACTTAGTTAAAAGCAACAGTAGAGAAAAACATGTCTAAGCAACTGCCCTTCGATACAGAAAAAAATGAACATTGTCCAGAATGCGATTCTTTGCTTGTTATTCGCAATAGTTCACATGGGCCGTTTTTAGGCTGTTCAAGTTATCCACAATGTCATTATATGAGGCCGCTAAGGCCTACGGTAGAAAGTCATATTGTTAAAGTATTAGAAGGTCAACATTGTCCGAAATGCAATTATGACTTAGTGCTGAAACAAGGGCGATTTGGCATGTTTATTGGGTGTAGTAATTATCCTGAATGTGAACACATTGAGCTAATTGATAAACCGGATGAAACTAAAATTTCGTGCCCGCAATGCCAAAAAGGGAATTTATTACAGAGAAAATCACGTTTCGGTAAGACTTTTTATGCTTGCGATAATTACCCTAACTGTCAGTTTATATTAAATAATAAGCCTATTACTGGTAAATGTGAGTATTGTGAGTATCCATTACTTATGGAAAAAAGGGGGGGACAGGGAGTAAGATTATTTTGTGCCAGCAAACGCTGCGGTAAGCAACAAGAAGAACAATGAGTTAAAACTATGTCAAATATATCTACACCTGCAATTGAAAGTATCATAAGTTCATTACAGCACGAGGAGGTTATAGCCTACCCAACAGAAGCAGTATTTGGACTAGGCTGTGACCCTGATAGCGAAACGGCAGTACGTAAGTTATTAGAATTGAAGCAACGCCCTTGGGAAAAAGGATTAATCCTTATCGCTGATAGTTACGAACAATTAAAAAACTATATAGATGATGAGCAGTTAACGGAAGATCAGAAACAAGCGATGTTTGCAACATGGCCGGGGCCAGTAACATGGGTGATCCCCGCAAAAGTAACGACGCCAAAATGGTTGACTGGTCAGTTTGATACCATCGCAGTGCGAGTTACAGACCATGAATTAGTAAAAAATTTGTGTCGTCATTATGGCAAGCCTCTGGTATCTACAAGTGCTAATTTAAGTGGATTAGAGCCATGTAGAACAACGGAAGAAGTTATGGAGCAGTTTGATGGAAGTATTCCTGTCCTTGATGGAATAGTTGGTGGCCGTCAAAATCCATCTGAAATAAGAGATGCCAAAACCGGGCAGTTATATCGTAAAGGATAATATACTATGGAAATGTTTGCGGTTTTTGGTAATCCAATTCAACACAGTAAATCACCTGTTATACATAAAATGTTTGCAGAGCAAACAGGGATTGCCCTTGAATATGAAAAAATTCTAGCGCCTGTAGAGGGATTCGAACAAAGCCTAATAGGTTTTTTTTCACAAGGTGGAAAGGGCGCAAACATTACATTGCCATTTAAAGAGCGTGCTTTTCAGGTTGTTTCTGAATTAACGACAAGAGCTCAAACTTGTGGTGCAGTTAATACGGTTATGAAGCTTGATGATAATCGATTGCTGGGGGACAACACAGATGGAATGGGGCTTTTGTTAGATTTGCAACGTTTAAAGTTTATTCATCCAAATAGCCGAATATTAATGATTGGTGCTGGTGGTGCGACACGTGGAGCATTATTGCCACTTTTAGAATATGGTTGTGATATCACTTTGGCGAATAGAACCTTTTCTAAGGTTGAATTATTAGTTAATGAATTTTCAGCACTAGGTAAAATGTGTGGGAAAGAGATCTCACAGATCGTATCTGCTGATTTTGATCTGGTCATCAATGCGACTTCATCTGGTGTAAGTGGAGAGGTTCCTGCAATCAATCCAAATGTGTTTAGCGATCAAGTTGCATGCTATGACATGTTTTATCAATCATCATTAACGCCCTTCCTTGAGTTTGCGACTCAACATCAAGTGACTAAAATAGCCGATGGCCTAGGTATGCTAGTAGGGCAAGCCGCGTTTTCTTTTAAACTATGGCATGGCATTCTTCCCGAAATCGCACCTGTTCTATCTACCTTATATAAGGAATTGAAAGGATGAATCAGCAGATTCAATTTCCTGATAGAGAAGTGTGGGATGAGCTATCCAAACAAGTACGTTTTCCTGTATTGATCAGCGGAATGCTTGCTGAATGTGCAATTCCTCAGTCATTGTTATTTCAACGTTATGGTAAAGAAGAAACGCCTCTGAGGTTATTTCAGCAATATCGATGGGATATAGAAGAAGAGTTTGAAGCCTTGATTGAACAAGGCCTCGATAGTGAAGATGGGCTTTACGTATTATCAGAAGCTAAATAGTTATTTTTCCATTCAACATAGTTATTCGCTGAATAACGTAAATGGCCTAACTCAGCATCAGTCAATTTTCGTATGGCTTTTGCTGGGCTCCCTGTATATAAGTAACCGGCTTCGAGCCTTTTTCCTTGTGTCACTAAACTATTAGCTCCAATAATAACATCATCCTCGACTATAGCCCCATCAATGACAATTGAACCCATTCCCACGAGAACTCTATTTCCTATGGTGCAGCCATGTAACATAACTTTATGGCCAATGGTGACATCTTCTCCAATGATTAACGGGTTCCCCTCTGGATTACTTGCCGACTTATGTGTGACATGTAGAACTGAGCCATCTTGAATATTGGTGCGCGCGCCAATAGAAATATAGTTAACATCACCACGCAAAACACTGAGAGGCCAAATACTGACATCATCAGCTACGCGAACATCCCCAATTACAACTGAAGATGGGTCAATGAAAACGCGTGCATTAATCGAAGGGTAAATACCTAAATAAGGACGTAAAAGTGTATTCATAGTGATAACCGTAAAAAGAAATAAAGGATAGCTGTTAAATAACTCGTTAGTTCATTATGAATTTATGAGCCAAGTAGGTTGCTAAAGCTAGAATTATAGTCATGAAGTCGTTCTTTTTATAATCGTTATGCAGTGAAAAAGTACAAGGTGGCTATTTTATCCGCAAACGGAGTTTTTTTTTAAAAAAAAGGTTGTGTAATTCTGAAGG
>NZ_JAMPNW010000034.1:0-29710 GCF_028479545.1 Providencia sp. PROV201 | reverse complement strand
ACCGCCACTTTGGCTATCCACCTTGTACTCAGCTTTATTTTTGATATCCCCAAAGCCCAGCGTGCCCGTATCCAACTTGTTCTTTTCAGCGTCCGCAGTGCTGCTAATCACCGCCCCATCGAGTTGCGTATGATTACCGACGGTGATATCAAAACCGCCTTTGCCTGCATTAATAAGCGACAGTTTGAAGCGATTTCACAACTCGATGAGAAAGAGAGAGAGGCGATTGAGACCGTGATCAACAGCATCTTACATATGCATGATGCGAAGCGTTGGACAACAAAAAGTAATTAACTAGATTTTAGCGCGGCTAATACAGGTTGCAGCCTGCATTAACCGCTAACCACAGCAACTATTAGGAGTAGTCACGATGGCTAGAGACGAGTGTAAAGTAAAAACACCGACGGCTAAAGAAGAAGTGGGCAAAACCAGACAATATACAGTGGGTTACGCCCCCAACCGAGGTAAACCCAACCCCAGCCCGCAACTCACCTTAAGCGGTAAGTGGCTGAATGAGTTGGGGTTTACGGTGGGCAGTCACTATACCCTCTCTCGCCAAGCCGGACAGCTGATTATCCAGTTGGCTGAGGGGAAGTAAAGCCGCTAAAGAGATCCCAGTATTGAACTGGGATCATATCTCATATTAGATCTTCACCATTATGAAGGACTATAACCCTATCTTTCCCTAACTCTTCTTTAACTAGGTGAGCAATTTCATTTGTACATATTTCAAGTAATTTATTCGATACACTAATATAGAAATAAGACTCAGGATCTAAACCGTATTCATTTGAAATTTCTTTGTCAAATGGTCCTAATTCTCTTGCTCTATATAAAATATAGTGCTTTGGGAAAATTTCTGGGTATTTAGTCAAAAATACATCCAGTTTTTTTTGTAACTCATCGACCGATAAAGTCGTGTAACATCTTAAATCTATAGACATATCTCCCTCATTTCACTCTAACAGCATTCCCAGATTTATCAATAATAATCACTTTATCCAACCCCATAATTGGCCATTTAGTAAGCTGCTGTTGTAACTCAGGAACAGAAACTTTAGTATCGGACATATTAATAACTACATTGTTAGTTTGTCCTTTGTCTATTTTTCCTTTTACCTCAGACCATATATTTCGCACACTACTTGACTTAGGTGCATAGTTATCAAAAATTTCACCATTAATACGATAATCAGGGTCTTTATTTCCTAAAACGGCCGGGTTTTGTTCTACATGAAAACCTGATTTAGATAATATTTGAGCACTCTCATTTTCACGATTAAGTGAACGAATATTTTCTTTTGTCATTTGAGGAGTGACTTTTGTAACGTGCCCTGTCAATAAACCATCAGATTTAGTTATTACATTGCCGATTGTCCCTGTTTGCCATACATTACTTTCAGGAGAGACAATCCCACCACTCGGCTTACCTGTAGTAACTTTATTTCCTAAGTAGCCGCCTGATACAGCCAGCCCACCAAGACCAACATTGATTAGACCGTCAGCGATTTTACCATCTGCAATTTGAGCAAGACCAGTTCCAGTCTGATAAGAACCGCCTGAAATCAACGCTAACCGCATTAATTGGCTGGCTCGTCCCGGCCCAGCTAATAACGCATCAGTACCAATCATCGCTTGCCATGCATGTCTTTCTTCAGTGCTGAGTTGTCCTAACGCTTTATTGTATTCAGCAGACAAATCAGGTGTTGCACTACTTGGATACCTCAGTATCTGTTCTACAGCCTTGAGTGCATCCGCTTCACTCATTCCCCTCAATTGCAACTGTGTAGCATACGCATTAAGGTATTCAGTTAATGCGGCTTCGCCTGCTTTATCTAGCGTACCTTGACCATACTGATAGAGTAATTTGTCGGTATAATTATCTTTATCTGTTAAATAGATAATATTTTGAGAAGCTTCTTTAAGGTTTTTTCCAGCCTTTTGATCTTCGAGTGCTTTATCTCTTTTATCGTTATCATCTGGACTCAAAAGGTTATTCTCAACAACAACTCATTCCATTGCAACTTAGCCGGATAAAACCATTTTTTCCTAGTACACTCAGTGAGTTATGAGTTAATGTCCCAAGTGCATTTTCACGTTTGGAGTTGCTTGCCCCGACGTGCGTTTTGGTTTTTGTAGAGCATGTTTTCACAGAACTTTGTTGTAAAGTAAAACACCGACGGCTAAAGAAGAAGTACTCAAAACCAGACAATATACAGTGGGTTACGCCCCCAACCGAGGTAAACCCAACCCCAGCCCGCAACTCACCTTGAGCGGTAAGTGGTTGAATGAGTTGGGGTTTGAGGTAGGCAGTCACTACACCTTCACTCTCCAAGCCGGACAGTTAATTATCCGGCTGGCTGAGGGGGAGTGAGGCTTTTAACGAAGATCCCAGTGTAGGGCTGGGATCTATAGTTTCTAAGACAGTAGCAAATATTTAATCCGTAATATTTTTTTCTTCATATGTCAGTTTAATTTTAATAGACAACAAAATTTCACTAACTCGATTTATAAATTCGATGCACTCATGAGGAATCTCATACTTAAAGTAAATTTTAAACATAATTTCTTTTCCAAAGGCATCTGGATATTTTTCTAATATTTCACCACTTTCAACAAATTCTATATATTTATTAATTTTTTCTTGTAATTTATATAAATGGTCATTGGTATATTCTGACCACTGTAAATGATCTGTAATAACTAATATCACTTGCTGAGGTACTATGTCTTCACAAGTAACTGTAATTAAATCAATTTTATTTAAATCTTCTATAGACATATAATACCCTTAATTATCAGTTACCTTTGGTCTAACAACTTCAACCTCTGTCGGTGGTATCTTAGTTCCACCTTCAAATCCAGGCTTCCCTTTTCCAACAACGGTTCCACCTTCAGCTTTGAGTTCAGGAAAGCCTTTTTCTTGGTTTTTAGTGAATGGGGCTGTTTGAGAGCTTTTACATTCTATACATTTAATATTTCCATTTTCATCTTTAGCCATTATATCAATTCTAACTTTAGTTCCCTTATTTGTTTCTATGGTAATTTCTCTTGAAGGCGTCTTTAAACTAGGATTTGATTTTATCTCATCAAAAATAGAGCTTTCAAACTCCTTACCTTTTTCACTGTTTAGCTGAACATTTGTTGGCGGATTTGGTGATGGTACTTTCGTTTTAACACCATTCTCAAATGTATAATAACCGCCATTATTACTATAAACCGTGTTTCCTGAAGCATCGGTCTTGCCTGTGTTACTGTATGTGCTTCCTTTAGGGCCTATGATTGAACTGTCTTTAGTATTATAACCTGTCGGTAAGTTAGGGCTTTTTCCTTGCTCATTACCCTTATTCCCTTTAATGGCTGTTGATATAACGGTAACGCCTGTGCTATTACCTACCCCTGCCATTCCGATTTTATCAAGGCCTTCTTTACCACCTAAAGCCAGTTTAACTTCTGGTGTCGCTGAGTTAAAAATTGCTGCTGCGGTTATCTCATTCTCATTCTTAACTAAGTTAACTAGCGCTTTTCTATCATCAGCACTTAAAGAGTCTATCCATGCAATCCATTTTAACGAGTCCGCTTGGTCTACCCCAGTAAGTACATCAGACCATGACGTGATACTGGCTGTAATTTTGCCTTCTTTCGCATCAACAACAGCCTGCTCTCGTTTCTTTTTACTAAGCTCGCGGAACTGGTCAAATATTAACTCTTTATCTGCGCCAGTTTCTGTCGCTTTAATTAGCTCTTTTCTTAAATCAAAGACATCTTTGTTTGATAAAGAGTTATTCTCAACCGTCGTCTTCCCTGCTTGGGCTGCATTCCCTGCACTCGAGGTATCTCCACCCACTAAACCGCCTGCAATACCCGCTGCCAGACTCGCAAATGCACTGACTGTCGCTTTTTCATCTTCCGTCAGTTGGCTCGCATCTTTCTTATACAGTTCTTTTGACAGCATTCCAACCGCTTCCGCTGTCATTGCTCCGAGCGATTGTGCCCCTGCATTTTCACCTTTTGCCAGCGCTAATGCAACATTCGCAATACCGTGGGCGGCTATTTTCCCTTTATCATCTTCGATATGTTGACCGATGTAGTTCGCAATATACGGCGCACTCGCATTCGCTACCGCTTTATTCACATCTCCACTGATAAGCCCTTGAATCAAAGCGGTGCCTGACTCGACTATACGGCGATTATCCCCTCCGACACCCCATTCAGATTTGTTAACTTGAGCTTGAATAGCATCTTCTCTTTCCTTGCCACTCAACTCAGGGTGCTCTCTATCTATATCCTTCGTAGCTTTAATCGTCTCATTCGTCACCGCAATATCAGTAATCTGCTTACCTAATTCGCCCACTAACTGCGTTTTCTCAATCCGTTTTTGCTCTTTTTCTTTGTCAAAAATGGTGTTCAGCTTCTCATGGGCATTATCTGTATCACGGCTTAACTCGTTGATATCTTGTTTCTGATTACCCTTATCTCGAATTGTAATCTCGCCTTCTGACACCGCTGAGTGTGTCGTATTGCTGTCTTTCCCTTTGTTATTCACATTGGTCAGCAAGGAGCCTGCGGCATTACCCGCAAGCTGGTCTGCAAATGGAGAGCCCCCTGTGCTAAAGCCGCCACTTTGGCTATCCACCTTGTATTCAGCTTTATTTTTGATATCCCCAAAGCCCAGCGTGCCCGTATCTAACTTGTTCTTTTCAGCGTCCGCAGTGCTGCTAATCACCGCCCCATCGAGTTGCGTATGATTCCCGACGGTGATATCAAAACCGCCTTTGCCTACATTAATACCCGTTTGTTTATCTACCGATTGATAATCGCTGTGCATCTCGGTTTTATTAACATTCACCGAAGCGGTGGTATTTAAGCCTGTTCCAATACTGCCGCTTAAACTGCCGCCCTGTTGCTTTGAGTCATACTTATCAGTAACTTGTTGGCTCGATAAAGTTAAATCCCCGCCCACATTGGCTTTAACAGTTTCCCCACTCGCGTGTGCGCCTGTCAGCGTGGTATCTTTGCCGCTGTTGAGGGTCAGTTGTTTGCCTGCGTTCACTTCCGTATCGGTGTAGAACTGGCTGTCACCTTTTTCAAAGCCGCTGCCTTTATTCACACTCGCATTGACATTCCAACCGCCCGTACTGATACCCGCACCGATTGAGCTGCCTTTGCTTTCGTTTTTCCCATCCACTTTTTGCGTGTTGGTGGCACTGGTCAGGTTGATATCATTTTTGGCGGTTAACGTGACGTTTTTATCCGCATCCAGTTGGCTACCTTGTACTGTCAGATCCCCTTGGCTACCCTCTTTTTTACCCGTCGCAGTAAGGGTGATGTTATCCCCCGCACTTAAACTACTACCTGACGCCGTATGCTGCTCGGTTTTGGTGGTCGATTTAGACGAACTGCTGCCATATGACACATTAACGCCAAAGGCATCTGCCACACTGCCGCCTTCTTTCAAACCTGCTAGCTCACCCGCTTGTTGAGCCTGAACGCCTTGTAGACCTGCCTTCATCCCTTTAAGGGCCGCTAATTGTCCGTCATCTTCTTGTTTTGCCGATTTCGCGGTCTGCGCCATTCCATCTAACATGCTGCCCGCTGCACCGCCGAGGGAAACCGTCAACCCACTGGATTTGGTTTCCACTGTGGTGATATCGGTACGGCTATTTTCAGCCGCCGTAATATTCACATCACTACCGGTCACATTGATATCTTTCGCCGCAATCACATCACTGCCATGAATGCTTGCTGTACCACCTGCGGTCAATGTCACATCGCCTGCCGTACTCCCAATCACACTGCCTTTTTTCTGGTTACTATCCGTATCGGTGGTCACTTTTTGTGAATTTGAACCAACCGTGAAACCAATGCCGCCGGTGCTCATCAGGCCTGACTTGGTTGTTTTCGACATATGTGTTTCATGGGACGCTTCATCAGAAGTGGTCACATTTAACTGATTTCCAGCGGTAACATTGACATCGTTGGTTCCAAGTAAATTACTCCCTTCGATATTGACGTTGTTCCCTGCGGTCACTTTCACACTATCGCCGCTAAACGTACTACTGATAGCGGTACGTTCGTTCACCTCATCATGAGTTTCTTTTGTCGTGCTTGATAAAAAGCCTTTATCCGTGCTTTTTGTATGTTTCGCATAGTCACTGGTTTCAATACCAGAGGTAATATTGATGTCACGTCCAACATTGATCGCCAGCTCTCCACCGCTGGTCACAGTCGTTGCACGAGCGGAAAGATCTTGCCCAGCCGATAAGGTTAAATCCCCTTTAGTTTGGATTTGCGTGCCGACTTCAGTGCTATTAGCCCCACGATAGTAATTGCTTGAATTATGCGTGTAATCAAATGCCGAGCTGACATCACGAGTTTCTAAACTAATATCGCGTCCCGCAATAATGGAAGTTTTGCCATCAACGCCTAAATTTCCGACATCTGTGGCGATCAAGTTGATATCTTGTACCGCTTTTAAGATAAGCTGGCCATTATCACCTGTGACATAAATACTGGCTGGTCGGTCGAGCCATTGTGATTGGCCATCTCCACGCTGCGCAGTTTCACTGAGAATATCGCGGCCAGCTGAAAGCGAAACGCTGTCTAATCCACGAATTTCCCCACCGATATTCTTAATATCTTTTAGGGTATCAAGTTGTACATCTTTACCTTGAATGCGCCCACTATTTTCGATATTTTCAGCACGTAAATCGGTCAGTTCACGGCTACTGATTTCACCGCTATTAAGGATATTACCGGTCATGTTGGCGGAAACATTACGCCCCGCTAACAATGCACCATTACCGTTTAAGTCCCCTTGACGGGCTCGGACATACACTTGCGGAACACTAACCATTTCAACGCGGCCATCCGGCAGTGTGACTTCTTTATTCACCATCCACACGATGTCTGTGGTTAAGTTCGCCATTTGCTCTGGTGATAATGCAATGCCCGGAGTCAGGTTAAATTGCTTACCAAACGCAACACCGTTAGTTAGCAGCGCGCGATATTGCTCTTCATCACTATTGTAGTTGCCTAATAAGCGCTGTCCTGTGGTTTCAATCAGTTGATCACGAACTAAACGTTGCTCATAGTAACCATCCCCCAAACGCTTATGGAGCTGCTCATTGGTGACAATATCAATACTCGACAACCATTTCTTGTAGTTAGTGAAACGCGGGTCGGTTTCAATCAAAAATTGGCTATCACTACCCGGTGTTAAGTTAAACAGACTATTGTCGGGTAATTGAGTGTTTGGCCCAACGGTTCTTATCACGGTATCGAGGTTGTCTTTCCCCTGAGGCCCAGTCTCCGCAGTGATATTTTCCCCTTTGCCTACATCAGTTTGCCCTTGAATGTCAGCCCCGTTACCGATGTTGGCATCATCAGCGTGTAATGATGAGTCAACCGATTTGTCGTCTTTAACATCCACTTTGTCTGAAATTGAAGGTAACTGCGCCACTTCCATTTGTTGGCCTGGCTTCAGGTCTAATGGCGTGTTTTTGCTATCTTTTAACGCCTGCTCAGTAACAGCTGCACCTTGGTTTTCTTGTTGATTAGCGTCAGAAACACGTTCAGCTTGCCCATCCAGTTGGTTCACTTTCACTGAATCGAGCTGAGTTTTATTGATCCCCCCCGCGTTCTCGGCAACCTCTAATAGATGTAAGGCTAAATCTTCTTCGCTATTAACCCCTTGGTATTTTGACGTGCTAGTACGCGTTTTCCATTTACCACCGCCTTTATAGCGATAAATCGTATTTCCATCTTCAAAGATACGGCGAACACCTTGTGCTTCTTCGTTGTTGAGATCATAGCCTGTTAAGATCAGGTTTTGCCCCGCAACAACGCGTGAATTTTCATTGTTCAGCTGCTGACCATCAATCGTCAAGTGCTTTCCACTCGTAATCAATGCGGCATCGCGTTTGATAACTTGGGTTTCATAAATGATACGGTCGTAATCGTATTCATAAAAATTCTTAGTCCAGTTACCATACTCAAACATCCGCCAGCGATTAGATTTTTCATAATGAATACCCACTTCCTTGTTCAGCGTACCATCTTCATTAATAGCGTAACGCGTTTGGTTGCCATTACGCGGCTGAATTTTATAACGCCGCCCATTACCAAAATCGTACCAATCAAAATGTTCACGGCTCACTTCCACGGCTTCATCAGTCAGTTGTAAATGGATATCTTTATTTTCAAGTAAATCCGTTTTTAGTGTGAGGTTACCTGCCGCTTCAATGTTAGCACTGTGGTTTTTCACGCTTTTAGCATGACCGGTGGCTTTTAGCTGGTCGTTTAATTGGCTACCGATAGTTAAATCACCATCACTGTAAATTAAAGCGTGATCACGGTTCAACAGTTCACCAACTGCAAGGTTGGCCTCTTTACGCCCAGCAATAACTGCTGCTTTATCTCCTTGTTTATCATTGACTAAGCTATTTACTGCGATGGCAAGGAAATCACCATAAATGCGGCCTGTTCCTAAGTTACTTAAGGAATTAGCAACAATATGGGTTAATACGCCATCAATGAGCCCAGTGTTATGTACCTGACCACTGGCTTTTATACGGGTACTTTGCCCACTGATCTCACCTGAAAGTTGGTTAATAACGGTCGTTGTGTTTAAAACCAGCTCGCCAAGACTAGAAATTAACCCTTTATTGGTAAAACCTTGAGCAAAATTAGCCGTTAGGTTTTCACCTGCCTGAATGCGTCCCGTATTTTCAAATAGTTGATTGAAGGTGAGCGATAACGCTTTTTGCGCGATAAGTTTACCTTCACCTGTTAACTGGTTCGCCGTGATCGTGGCAGAGCCATTACTGACTATCACCCCTTGCTGATTTAATACCGCTAAGACTTTACCTTGCGCTTTATCGGTTACATTCAAATCCGTTCCCGCAGATAGCATCCCTTGTATGTTATTCAGGCTTTGTGCGATATTCGCTTCAATCGCTTGCCCTGCACGAACCGCCCCGCTTTGGTTATCTAAATGTGTGGTTCTGAGGTTAACATTTGCCCCTTCAAGGCCTTTACCTGCTTGAGCTGTATTTTTGTTATCAATAGACTCCGCAGAAATATCAAGGTTTTCATTGGCTTTGATCCAGCCTTGTTGGTTTTCAATTTGCTGTTTGACTACCAGTTCAACATTATTGAGACCTTGAATAACACCACTCATATTATTGAGTTGTTGGGTATTTACGTTCAGGTTTTGACCGGACAAAACCTGCCCTTGCTGGTTATCAATCCGTTGATGAATATCCAGCGTTGTACTCCCCTGAGATTGAACAACCCCTTCAGTATTATCGAGGTTTTTTCCTGTCACTTTTAACGCCGATTGGCTCAGTAATAACCCTTTTTGGTTATCAATTTGCTCAGCATTCACTGTGAGTCCAAGTTTTCCTTGAGCCACACCTTGGGTATTATTTAAATCCCCAGTATTCAATTCAAGCTTGTCATTACTCGCTAATGTCCCTTGCTGATTTAGCAATGCCTGCTGCTGGGTATTGATATCCATCGACTGCCCAGCGAAAATTTGCCCGTTCTGGTTCTCAATACCTGTCGTGGTGAGTGATGCCGCCCCTGAGCTTTGAATTTGCCCTTGCTGGTTAAGCAGTCTGCCACTGTCAATCGATAAACCGCCCCCACTTAATAAACCACCATTTTTTTGCGTAAAGCTATTGTTTATCTGCTCACCATGGGTGTTGAGTGTGAGCTGCTTTCCTGCTTGAAGTCGACCTTGTTGGTTATCCAGTGCCCCCGTGTTTGCCGTTAAATTATTGACGGCAAGAATTTCCCCTTCCGTATTATCAACACGTTTTTTCTGACTATCGAGGGAGATTTGGTTCGCTTGTATTTGCCCTTGGCGATTGATTAACTCACCAATTGCCATCGCCAGATTTTGGCTAGCAAAAATGCCTTGATCGGCTTTTTTAGCAAGATTCGTCAGTTTCTGCCCCTGTGTGTCAATACTCACAGAGCGGCCTTTAATCACGCCTTCACGGTTATCCAATAGTTGCGTTGTCATTGAGAGTTCAGACTGGCTGCCCACCAAGCCTTGCTGGTTGTTAACACCTTGGCTGTTCAGATTAAGCGTGTTTTTCGCCACAATACGGCCTTGCTCATTATTGAGTTCCCCCGTTGTTAGGGTTAACCCACCTTGCGCATAAATGCCTTTATTGTCACCGCTTTGGGTGTTATTGAGCTGCTCACCGTGAGTATCAATCAGCATGTCATTACCTGATTGAATTGACCCTTGTTGGTTGTCAATTTGGCCACTATTTAATACTAATGTTTGCTGAGCTAATAACGAACCTTGTGTATTATCAAACCGCTGGTTATGGGTATTAATATCAATGGTATTTGCTTGTAAATAACCCAACTGGTTTTGTAGTGCTTGGTTGCTCATCTGCAACAGTTGCCCTGCGGCAATTAACCCTGCTTGGTTATTGATACCATTAGCCACATCCAGTTTTGCATCACCATGGCGAGCAACCAATTTTCCTTGCTGGTTTTCGATATCACTTGCCGTTATATTCAGCCCATTCTCACCAATGAGTGCCCCGCTTTGGTTTAATAATTCACGGGTTAAATCAATGCCTAGCTGACCATTTTTTGCAGTGATGACTTGTCCATCACGATTATCAAGACTATTGGCGGTTAATGAAAAGTCGCCATTACTGCCTATTTCACCCGCTTGGTTATTCAGCTTCCCTTGTAAATTGATTTTCCCGGCTTTATCGCCAGTTTGTAATAATTTCCCGCCTTGGTGATCAAGGGTATTTGCCGTTATTAAGATATGATCTGCTTGGGTGACAGCCTGATTTAGCGAAAGCATTCCACCTTCAATATTCAAGGTGTTCGATGCCAGTATTTCACCTTCATCACCGTCTAGTGATTGACTATTTAAGGTGACATTCCCCATGCTCGCAATCACTTTACCTGTGCGGTTAATCAATGATTGGGTTTCCACAAATACACCCTGCCGGCCGGTCAATGCTCCACCTGTGTTATCCAGCACTTGTTGAATTTGTAAATCAAGCTTACCCATTCTTGCGCTGAATATTTTACCTTGTTGATTATCAAGGGTATTTGCTTTGATTAGCCAAGAGCCGTTACCACTGATATCCCCTGCGCTATTGTTAATCTGTTGGGATACCTCAATAGTACCTTCACGTTCACCCAGTTGGGTCATTGTTCCTTGCTGATGGGTTAAATTATTCGCTCGCAATTGGATATGCTGCGCTTGCGTATTTGCGGCTGTCAGGTCAATCCCTTTACCACTTAGTGATAAATCGCCTTGAGCAATGATTTCCCCACGCTGACCTTGCAAGTCTTCAGTGGTCAGCAGCATATTCCCTTGTTTACTAATTGCTTTACCGTCAATATTGGTGAACGACTGTGTGTTAAGGGTAAAGTCTTGTTCTGCAAATAAGGTGCCTTGGGTGTTATCTACGCTCTGCTTCGCATTTAGGATTAGTGACCCGACTTTTGCCGCGACCACAACACCTTGCTGGTTAGCAAGCGTATTGACATCAAGACTTAGTGTGCCTTGGCTGCTAATATTCCCTGACTGGTTATCAAGGGTTTGAGCAAGCTTGATTTGCCCTTTTTCACTGCCCGTTTGCAGCATTTTCCCACGCTGATGAGACAGGTTTTGTCCTTCAATTTGGATGTTATCGGCCTGCGTCAGCGCGTCATTGAGATTAAGCTCATCCCCCGTTAAAGCCAGTTTGCCTTTCGAGAGAATTTCCCCTTTTTCACCATCCAACTGTTTAAGTGTCAATTGGTTATCACCAAAGCTGGCAATAATTTTACCGGATTGGTTAATTAAGCGTTCCGCTGCTAGCTGAATACCTTGATTGCCTAATAATGTCCCTTGTGTATTATTCAGCGCCTGTTGAATAGCCAACGTCAAATGGCCTAATTTTGCCGCAATAATTTTGCCGTCTTGGTTGTTTAGCCCGTTTGCCACAATATCAATTTGGCCATTACTGGAAATTTCACCTTTCTGGTTATCAAATTGGTTTTGAATATGTAGCTCAGTTTTACCTTCCCCAGTTTGCAACAAGGTGGCACCCTGATGGGTAAAGTTGTTGGCTAAAATAGAAACTTGGCCTGCTTGCGTGAAGCCTTGGTTTAAATTGATATCGGCACTTTCTATGCGCAATGCATTTTGCGTATAAATAGTCCCTTTTTCACCTGCTAAACGATTTGCCGTTAATAAAGCAGCACCGGATAAACTGCTCATTTTACCTTGCTGGTTGATCAGCTTATCGGCTTTGATCATCAGGTACTTATCGGTTTGAATAACCCCACGAGTATTATTCAATTCACCAGCAGATGTTAGGTCTAAACGATGGTTCGAGCTAGTGAGGATTTTACCGTCCGTGTTGTCAACGGCCCCTGCTTGTAAATTCAGATCACCTTTGGATGCAATATTCCCTTGGTTGTTATCTAATCGATTAGCTATATTGAGTTTCAGCGTTTTATCACCCGTCTGCAGCATATTTCCTTGACGATGAGATAACGTATTTGCTTGTAAAGTGATGTGCTCTGCTTGTGTTGTACTTTGGTCAAGATTGGCCGATTTTGCGGTTAACCCCAGTGCACCACTGGTCAGAATTTCCCCTTTCTGCCCATCAAGCGTATCTGTCTTGATGATCAGGCCTTGTTTACCGGATGCGAGTAGCGTGCCTTGTTGGTTGCTCAGGTTTTTGCTTTGAATATCAACCTTGCCATCACGGCTGAGTAACTGCCCAGACTGGTTATTTAACTGCTGCGTCGTGATTGAAGTATCACCTGCAAGGTTAATTTCCCCTTGCTGATTGTTTAATAGCTTGGTATTTAAGGTATTTTTTGAGTTACCCGTTTGAACCAATTTGCCTTGCTGATTATCAATTAACTCAGGTGCAATTAACGTGAGCTCATTGGCAACAATCTCGCCGCGCTGATTATCAATGCCCGTTTTAGCCGTCAATGTGGCTTTATTCGTGGCTTTTAGGTGCGCATTTTTCGTTCGAATATCGGTTGTCGTTGAGGTCAACACAATATTGTTGGCTTGGGTATTAGAATCAGACAAATCAAGTGAACTACCTGTCGCGGTTAAGGTGTCTTTGGCGACAATATCCCCTTGTAATGCAAGTGATTTATCCCCTTTAACTGTTAACGACCCCGCGGAAGTCAGCTTACCTTTGCTATCGACCCCTGCCGCCAATAAAGCACTACGATCACTGTTAATTTGCTCTGCATGAACTGCTGCATCACGCCCTGCAACGATTTGGCCTTTATCGGTGTTAGTTATTGCCTGTTTCGCTTTGAGCTGGATATCGTTTTGCGCCAGTATAGTACCGGTATTATTGATAGCATCTTGGCTAGTCAGAGCAATATTTTGGCTAGCGGTGATCACGCCAGAGTTACCTACTTTCCCATCCGCTGACAGGGTAATATCCCCGGCTTGTGCCCCAATATGCCCCGCATTACGCACGCCTACACCGTGCTCTGTCCCACGCATTTTAATAGTATTGGCGTACATCCCCCCTAATGCGGCAACATCTAAAGCAAATTCAGGCTTATCATCGGCAGAGGAATTATCCGTTTTAAGAATGGTTGTTCCATCCGCTGCCACGGTATTTTTCCCTGTCGTGATCGCTAAATCTTTGGCATGCAATTTCGCATTGATATTCACTGAGCGGGCAATCAACGCGGTGTAGTTGGTACCATTGCCATTATAGCCTTTCCCAAGAATATTGATGCTGCCTTTATCGACCTCAAATCCTTTGATTTTACCGTTTTCAATTAAAGTTTTTCCCGCCGATAGCAAAGCTTTATCGGCATTGATAAACCCGCAACCGTTACAGGTGATCCCCGCAGGGTTGGCGATGATCACATCCGCTTTTTTCCCTGCCACTTCAATAAAACCATTAAGTTGACTCGGGTCACGGCTATTTACCTCATTGAGGATAATTTTGGCTTCCCCTTTAGCGAGCCAATCATTACCTTGGATCATCCCACCAAGTTGTGTGTTCGTGTTGGTGCTGCTGTTATTGAGGATCGCCCCTTTATGATCAACATCGAACTGGCTGTATTGGTTACGAGAGACGCCATCACGGTTAGGCGCTTGAATATTAACTTGCGGTAAACCATTTTGCGTATTAACAATGGTCGGTTGTTGGTTACCCGGAGCCTTACCATCTGCAACGATGGTCGATGACGAAACGCTAAAGCTCACCATTCCTAATGTAAACCACAAAGAAGTGACTATCGGTTTAATTGACCAGCGCACTCGTCCACTTGTTGCTTTCTCTACGTGATTTTCACTCGAACCCGCAGGACCCGCACGATGGCTGCGCGTAATATCTGAAACCACCATCACCATTTGGCGAGCAGCATTAAAAATTAGGCGGTAAAATAACTTGTTCATCCTGAGAGTCCTTAATAATTCCAGTTTACAGAGAAAGCAAAAGTGGCAGGGTCGGTTCTAAAACCATCAGGTTTAGAGAAGGGAGTACCGATAGATAAGTCATAACTCAAATTGGCAGGGGTTATTGCCCCACGTAGGCCAATCGCCCCACCCGCAAGGTGAGTCCCTAAATTCTGGTTAGTCCAACGCCCACTGATTTTGCCGTAATCAGCCCCAACATAGAGCTCTTGAGCAGGAATAGGCAGTGACCATGACAAGGTGTTGCGAAGTGTCCAGCCTTCATCCGCACTGAGTGTGCGCTCACCATCAAAGCCGCGCACCGTCCAGCGGTTACCAATACTAAATTGATCTTGAGGCGTTAAGGGACGGTCGCTTATTTGACGCGAATACTGAGTATCAAAACGCAACGATTGTTCGGCCACTGTAAAAGGGATACTAGCTGATGCGTTAAACTGCATCACAATCGCGAGGGCTGTCGCATAATCTTGAGAAGCTTTACTACGAAACTCTTCAAAAGCAGGCATAGCGCCAAACCAACGCGTCCCGTGTTGGTAACTCGCCCCCACGTTAATGGTTGATTGCCCCACATACTGGCGATGGTTTAGACCTAACTTCCACGCTGTAGTGCGCCGTTTTTGATTTTCAATTTCAGTGTTTTGCACAAAGTTACGGGTTTCGCGCAAATTCAGATCATAGGTAGCGGTGGTTTTCGCTGTGGCATCACGGTAAAGCACATTGCTCAGTTGCAAATTCAAGCTTTTACTTTTACCGCGATATTCAATATCACTATTTGCACCAGCAATAGTTTGAGTGTATTCATAATCACTCGCGGTGGTGGCAAACTGCCAATAACCAAACGGCACCGAGTAGTGCGCGCTGTAGTTGGTGGTGTCTTTATCGCTAGAAAAACTTAAATCGCGAGTCGCTGTAAGATAGAAAAGATCGCTGAGAGAAGTCGGGTTATCCAATGCAAGCATCACACCCGCTTGGTTTTTACCGGTACTTTTTGAACCCGTATTATCCACCCACGCGCCCGCATGCCAATAGCGTGATTGCTGACGGTTGATCACAATTTGGGTTTCACCCGGGCCATCACCGGGGATCATTTCCATCGATGCTTGTACGGTTGGCAAACGTTGTAGATTTTCTAAGCCTTGCTCAATATCCCTCAAATCCAATAAATTACCTGAATGGGCTGGCATTGCGGTATACAGCGTACTGTATTGTGATGAGTCATCAGTAAAAATGACTTTTTGTACTTTGCCTGGCATGACAACTAATTGGAGAACTCCTGTTGATAAATCTTGTTCAGGAACCAATACACGACTGGTGATCCAGCCGTGGCTAATCAGCCGATTTTGTACGTCAGTGACTAATAAATTGATGCCATCAACACCAATACAATGACCAACAGCCTGACCCGCTAACCTTTCTATAGGTACCCAATGTGGGAAGGCATCTTGCCCACTGACAACAACCTGTTCAATTAAAAAACAAGGAGTCTCTTGCGGAAATTGCAGACGTGTTTTTGCAATGGAAGCAGATAAGTTCACATCGGGAGATTTTGCATCAAACTGCTGTTGTAACGTTTGTTGCTGATGCGTTTGACGATTGAACAAGTTATCTGTGTTATCTGGTTTCAATAATGACGCTTTTGCAAGAGCAGGAAAACAAAAGGCAAAACAAATTGATCCGTTCAGTAAGGTACGTACATTAAGCATTAGTTTTTTTTAACGGTTTGGATTTAGGTTAAGTTAATATACGCAACTTTACATACTTTTTATTAAATAACAATCCAATTGGTTCGCATTTTTTGTTAATTGTCTGCTTAATTTTAAAATAACCAATTACTTTCAATAAAAACAAAATAAACTTATATATCAATTAATTATAAAAATAAAAAACAAATTTAACTTGTAGGGAATATTATATTCAAGCCAGATAAACATCAAAAATGCACCTTAAGGCGTAATTTTTAGTGACTAAAAATCAAATAGTTGTAGTACCCTCTCTCTTATAAAGAGTAAAGAAAATCTAACCAATTACATTTGAAATAAATTATTACAACTTTATAAAAAAGAGGGTAAGAAAGATCGGTAATTAGGGCATATCAACGCCCTAATTACCTATTGATGAGAAGAGGTGAGCAGCTAACTATTGCTAATATTAAGTTTCAACGCAGCAGCTATCGCAAGTGGCGAAAAAGTAATACTGGCGGCAAACAGCGCTGCGAGAATGGCAAAATAGCCATCTAGCGGCATTTTAAAGCTATGCGCCTCCATTGTACCTGTTGCATAGATAAGCACAGGAATATAAAGCGGTAAAACTAGCAGGCTGACTAAAACGCCACCTTTTTTTAAAGAAACCGTTAATGCCGCGCCTATCGCACCAATAAAACTCAATACAGGCGTACCCAGTAACAATGTTCCCGCTAAGACAAATAGCGTGTCTGCGCTAAAAGACAGCATTAATGCAGCAACTGGAGATAACAAGATCAAGGGCAGCCCAGTGACTAACCAGTGTGCAATGACTTTAGCAAAAACGGTAATAAATAAGGGATGTGGGGCCAAAAGTAGCTGTTCAAGGGAACCATCGAGGTAATCATCCTTAAATAAGCGCTCTAACGATAACAGCGAAGACAAAATAGCGGCAACCCAAAATACCCCAACCGCAATACGTGCTAATAACTGAGGTTCAGGACCAATACTAAGAGGAAATAGTGTGATAACAATTAAGAAAAACCACAACGGGTTAACCAATTCAGAAAAACCACGAAAAGCAATTTTAAGTTCTCGTTTAATTAATAACCAAAACATGTTTCAACCCCACCCGTCAGTTTTAGTGAGCCAAATTGCCCTGACATCGCTTGGTGAGAGGTAAACAAAATAATCCCCCCTTGCTCTGCATGTTGATGAAAACGTTCTGTTAAACGCGCCACTCCCGCAACATCAATTGCAGTAAAAGGCTCGTCAAGTACCCACAAAGGGGCTTCGCTTAGCCATAACCTCGCTAAATTAACACGCCGTTGTTGGCCCGCAGACAATTGACTTACAGGGATATCTTCATAACCAATTAGCGAAACTTCCTCTAAAGCGGCCCAAATACGGTCACCTTCACTGCCTTTATTATGCATTCGGTAATAAAATTTGAGGTTTTCATACGGGGTCAATAATGATTTCACTGCGGGTTTGTGCCCTAAATAAAGCAGATGGCGCGTAAACTCTTCTTTCAGTTTTTCAATCGATTGATTATTCCAACAAACCGCACCCTCATCAGGCTTTAATAGCCCCGCCATCATGCGTAACAAGGTGGTTTTCCCCGCACCATTAGGCCCTTCAACTTGCAAGATCTCACAGGGCTGAACGGTAAAATTTAGCTGGTGAAATAGAACCCTATTTTGCCGAAGGCAACTCACATCTTGAGCACTTAGCATGCAGCACAATTCCTGTTGTTTTTATTTTAAAGGTTAGCTTTTTGCAACTTTGTTCAACAGCATATCACTAATAGAGTCGCTCGATATTGCTTCACCGCAAAGCACTTGCATCAAAACCTCTGAACCTAGTGTAGATAATGAAAACAACATATCAGGCTTAAGTAAGCGAACTTTATCCATATTGCTTTCTTGGTTAATTAGCACCACAGTTTTTACCGAACTATTTTCCCCCGCTTGCTCTTTCACCCCCAATAAAGCGAAAGTACTGAGCGAATCGCTATCTGTCATGACTAACACACACTTTGCGTGTTTAACATTAGCTGCGGCGAGCAATTCGGAACTGGTTGGGTCACCGGTCACAATATTATCCTTTTCAGGGTAATGGCTGCGATGGTTTTCTTGGCAAATCACGGCCACCGGCAGTTCTCGGTTTTTCAGCCCTTGATAGACATTGACGGCCATTGGTGTGCTACCAATCACCACATAATGATTTTTCATATAAGAAAACCTCTTACGCACGATTTCTTTCGTACCTTTAGCTAACACCCCAACAATATAAACCACTGAAGTGGTAAAAATTGTGATCCCTAAAATAATCACTGTCACTGTGAATACACGCGCATCAACCGTAACCGGAACAATGTCACCAAATCCGACCGTTGTCATGCAGACTAAAGCAAAATAAAAGGCCGTTGTGCCGTCTTTAACGACTGGTGAAAATTCATCACCAATATATAAAGTACCAAAAATGGAATACAGCAATAATGCAATAATACAGGTTATTGCCACAAACCCGGCACTGGTTAAGCTATGGTGATGATACAGCTTCCAAAAAAGGCACAAAGCAACCAATAAAAAGAGGGAAAAATAACCTTGATGTATGTTTTCTTGTGTTAACCGCAGGTCAACAAATGAAATAATCCCAAGTAAAAATAATGAAAACACCCAAGCGATACGGGCTCCGTTAACCATAAATAGCGATAGGAAAATCAGTGAAATTCCCAATAAAAATCTCGGGATATCCAGCAATTTCATAAAACCCAGTGACTTCAACCACTGTGTTAGCCCAGACTCACGCCAATCAATGTAGTCGGTATAAGCGCTTAATACAGGCTTTAAAATCATTGCGCCATCAATAATAATTAGCAATGAAAGAAGCACCCTAATTGATAGGGGTGATTTCAAAAAAGCCACAAATGAGTTATCTAACATGTATTGCTCTCACCCTTCACTGATGCATTCACCAAATTTTCTTATATACCATAAATATGTCAAAGGATAGTATCAATGGCGTAAAGACGATTACAAATGCTAATTCGCCATTTACTATTTTGCTAATGGCGGGCAAAACATCGTCTATAATTGAATATCACAAGAACTGCCCCATTAAAACCAAACACGTTCTTTGCAAAAAAAACACTAATAAACATAGCGTTACGGAATTATTAAGAAATTATTATTTATAAAGGATATATTTTGGAACTTAAACTACGTCTTTATATCTAAAAATCGATTTCTCAATTATTTTTTATATTCGACTTAACAATAATAGAAAACAAGAGTTTAAAAACCTATGGGTAACACTACACACTCAGAAAAATTTAGCTGGATCTCACTGCTCTGGTTACTAATCTACTTTTGGTATTTTTCATCCCTATTACAACTGTATGTGCTAGTAACAGGGCAAAGTAATTCCATTGGCCTAAGAGATTCACTACTCTACAGCTCTCTTTGGTTGATCCCTGCCCTACTTTTTCCTAAAAAAGTTAAGCTAATTGCAGGAGTAATTGGGATTGTTTTATGGCTTTCCTCGGTTGTTGCTCTCGCTTATTTTGTTGTTTATGGGCACCAAATATCACAAAGTGTCATGTTTGTGATGTTTGAAACCAATACCAATGAAGCAGGCGAATTCCTTAAACAATATTTTAGTTTCAAAGTATTAGGTGTCATACTCGCTTACACGGTCGTCGCTATCTTCCTTTGGACGCGCCTAAAACCGGTAACATTACCAAAACCAGGGCGCATCGGTATTTCATTGCTGATTTTAGTTATTTTGTTCGGAATTCCTTATTATAACAAAGGCATTAAACAAGACCGGCCAATAGCTAATGTCGCATCTTATTTGAATAGTAAACTCGCCTATGCTGCACCATGGCAGTTTGTTAGTGGTTACCTTTTATATAAAAACCAGCTGGCAAACATGGAGGAGTTAATCCGCGACAACAGTAAAATTCCACCATTAGAAAACTTCGTCGATGCAAACGGTGACACCCCCCGCACATTTGTGTTAGTGATTGGTGAGTCCACCAGCCGCGATAGAATGAGCCTATATGGCTATTCACGCCCAACCACCCCTGAGTTAGATGAGCTAGCTAACGATTACCCTGCTAATTTATCTGTATTCAATGATGTGGTGACATCACGACCTTATACTATTGAGGCACTACAACAAATTCTGACGTTTGCGACACAAACAGAGCCTGAACTGTTCAATTCACGCCCTTCTATCATGAACATGATGAAGCAAGCAGGTTTTAAAACGTTTTGGATCACTAACCAGCAGACAATGACTGAGCGGAATACCTTATTAACGGCGTTCTCTCGCCAAACAGATAAGCAATATTATTTGAACAATGACATGGCGCAAAGCTCACGTATTTATGATGACGTGGTTTTTTCTCCATTCAAAGAAGCGCTTGCAGACCCTGCAGAAAAGAAATTTATTGTTGTCCATCTGTTAGGAACCCATATGCGCTATGAATTCCGCTACCCAGAAGATAAAGCTATTTTCAAAGATAAAGACAGCGTGGTTCCAGCGAATCTAAATGATGATGAAGTAAAAGATTACAATGCTTATGATAACGCGCAATATTATAACGACTATGTTGTTTCAACATTAATCAAGGACTTTGATTCTTCAAAAGAAAATGGTTTTCTGGTGTTTTTCTCAGACCACGGTGAAGACGTTTATGATACCCCGCCTCATAAAATGTTAGGGCGCAGCGAAGGAAAGCCGAGTAAAGTCATTTACAATGTGCCTTTCCTAGTTTGGCAGTCACCTGAGTGGTTATCAACTCATCAATTTGATTTAAATGATAAAACAGCCCGACCATTCAGTAATATGGACTTTATCTATGCGTGGTCTGATTTAGCAGGTTTAAACTATACCGGGTTTGAGCCCGAAAAAAGCCTGTTTAATGAGGCATTTAAACCTCAACCTCGTTACATTGGTGACCCAGATAATAAATCCTCATTAATGCTTTATGATGATTTAAAACAATAATTAGGTCTCTGTCGGTGAAATGTTACCTGCATTTCACCGACTTATTCATTTAAGCTATAACTTTCAGGTGCTGTGCACCCTTGCGGTTTATTTTACCATCTCGCAAAATAAACGTGACTTCACCACGCCAAAATTCAGCTAAGAAAATATCGTTTATTGATTCAATACTTTGTAATTCAATTTGCTGTATTAACCAAGCCTCGTCTCTTTCGATAGATTCCAAACCATAGCTTCTAATTACCCCTTCTTTTATCAGGATCACTGATGGCATATTTTTTTCATCACAAATAATGGTTAGCTGCCCATCAGGTTCTATTTGCGCATAATAAATTTCTTGAAAGGAGTGAATGCCTTGTGCATGAATTCGAGATGAAATATTGATGAGGTCTATCTTATTGGCTTTTTCTAAGATGTTTTCCATTATAAATTGGCCTTTTTTAATAATGGGTATGGGATTACCAATGGCCACATTACGAAAAAAATTAAATTTTTTTGTTAAAAAGTTCAAAAAGCTTATAAACAAAACACCAATAATTAAAATAATCACATACTGGTACAATGGGATAGTATCACTGTAAATCACCCCACCAATAATGCCCCCTAAGACAAAATTACCAATAAAATCAATAGGAGTCATTTGGGAAAGCTGTGTTTTCCCCGATAGATTCATATGAGTGATAACAATGGCAAAACCGATAATAAATTTTAAAATAATCAACGAATAATAGTACGCCATAATGCTATTCCTTTGTTATCTAAGCCATAAATTTGTTTTCATTATTTATTTAATAATAAGTTCAATCAGTTTAGCTTGATTCTCTATCTTTTATAACTCTATAGCATGGAACAAAAGATGACTTTCCAAAAAATAGGCTTTCACTTGAGTTAACAACGAAAAAATATAGCTATTTCATTTAGTTACCTAATTATTTTATAACTCACTTAATTTCAACTATAGTTAAATATACAGATTGGCGATTATGCCAATATCGAGCTTCAATAACATTTTTACCAGCATCGTGCTAAGGATATGTTTATGAATATAAAACTCATCATTTCACTTCTTTTCGCGGGGATCGTTACAGTTATCGTAGGTTGTGATGACTCATCCAAACCAAGTGACACCGTTAAACAAGCTGAAGAAAAAGCCCAGCAACTAAAAGAAGATGGTGAACAAAAAGCTGATGAACTAACGAAAGATGCGCAAAACAAAGCTGAAGAGTTAAAACAAAATGCGTCAGAACTGAGCCAAGAAGTCAAAACAGATGCGATAAATAAAGCCGATGAGGTCGCAACCGATATGAAAGAAAAAACGGAATCGCTCAAAGCAGAAAATGACGCAGAAACTGATAAAAAATAGTTTTCTTCTCGGTCCCCTTCAAGAATGTGGGCTTAAAATGCCTGCATTCTTATTTTCCTCAGAAAAGCACCAAAACCTTCCTAACTAATTCGCCATTCCACGATATAATTGCACTTCTTACTCGTTAGCTCTCAGGAAAACTAATGCAAATTAAATATAGCATTGGGTATGCAAACCCAGAACTCCTTACCGATGCCTTCAACCTGCGCCAACAAGTTTTTACTCAAGAGCAAGGGTTTCCCGCTGATATCGATGTCGATGAATATGATGAGTCCGCATTACATGTCGTTTTGTATATAGAAGGACAGCCTGCTGCGGTATTACGTTGTGTGCTACTTGACGATAACCTCATCAAAGTAGGCCGCGTTGCAGTACAAAAACCACACCGTGGTAAAGGGCTAGGACGTGAATTAATGAAATTTGTAGAGCAATATGGCCGTTCCCATCATTACCGTAGGATTGCGCTCTCAGCACAACATACTGCCATTGATTTTTACCATACTCTGGGGTACCAAACTGAAGGAGAAATGTATGATGAAGAGGGAATGGACCACATTTATATGACATTATCTTTAGAGTAATAATTGCTCTTGAATTAAATTTTCTCGCCTCAATATTGATATAAGGTCAATATTTAATCAAGTAGGGGTGAATGATGGCAAATGGCTGGGCAAATGAAGATGCTGTTCAAGAACAAATTGATGCCACTCTCGATGATGCGGTAGCGAAAGCGCGTCGCCAATTGCACTCAGGTGAAAGTGCCGAGTTTTGTGAAGAGTGTGGTGAGGCAATTCCTGAGGCTCGCCGTTTAGCATTACCCGGCGTTAAATTCTGTATTAACTGCCAAAATGAATTAGATAAAAAACAATCTACATTTAGCGGCTATAATCGGCGTGGCAGTAAGGATAGCCAATTACGCTAATCACATTTCCTCCTCTACTTATCGATGGTTTTTACTTATCTCGTACTTACTTTCGCTCATTTACGTTAACTTATTGGTACAACATGTAAATATTACATTGTTAGTTATTAATTTAATGATAATTAACATGATATTTTTATCCTCTATTTAATGTTATTTCCCGATATTGTTGATCATTCACTCGTATCATGGCAGTATAACCGCCTATTTTTTAACTTATGAAGGTGATAAAGACTCGGGTTTCATCATTATATTTGGCGGTTTAGTCTGCCATCAACACCCTATTATTGTTCTTTCTATCTCGTTTCCTTAGGGAACCTTTTCGCAATTATTCACTGTTTCATTAAGAAGGACAGCTCGCTGCATACTTTGTTGATATCGGTATGCCAAAAATAAAATAAAACAAAAGAAGGTTGTTATGAGTCAAATTGATACTGATTCTAAAAAAATTCGTTCTAAAATTAGTCCCCCTGTGTTTTATAGCTCTGCCATCATTATTTTGGTTATCGTAGGCTTTGCCGCTTTGATGCCAAAAGTCGCAGAATCTCATCTAAGTCATCTTCAACAAAATTTATTTAATAACGCTAGCTGGTTCTACATTCTTGCCGTTGCTATTGTTCTTTTGAGTGTGACTTATCTGGGACTCTCTCGTTATGGGCAAATAAAATTGGGGCCAGACCACGCCCAACCCAATTTTAGCTATGTGTCATGGTTTGCTATGCTTTTCTCCGCAGGTATGGGGATTGGGTTAATGTTTTTTGGGGTTGCTGAACCTGTAATGCATTACCTAAACCCGCCAGTTGGTGAACCGCAAACCATTGAAGCTGCTAAAGAAGCGATGCGTTTAACCTTCTTCCATTGGGGGTTACATGCATGGGCGATTTACGCCATTGTCGCATTAATTTTAGCATTTTTTAGTTATCGCCACGGCCTACCTCTGACATTACGTTCAGCCCTTTACCCTATTATTGGTGATCGAATTTATGGTCCTATTGGCCATGCAGTTGATGTGTTTGCTGTTGTCGGTACCGTATTTGGTGTCGCGACCTCATTAGGGTTTGGCGTATTACAGGTCAATGCTGGGATGAACCATTTATTTGGTTTACCCGTTAATGAAATGGTACAAGTCGGGTTAATTATTGCTTTTACTGGTTTAGCGACTATTTCTGTCGTCTCTGGACTAGATAAAGGGATCCGTATTTTATCTGAACTCAACCTTGGCTTAGCATTTCTATTATTGCTGCTTGTGGTGATTTTAGGTCCTACTGTATTACTATTAAAATCTTTTGTAGAAAATACTGGCGGTTATTTATCTGAAATAGTCAGTAAAACGTTTAATCTTTACGCCTATGAACCCAAATCAAGCAGTTGGTTAGGTGGTTGGACGCTACTGTACTGGGGGTGGTGGTTATCTTGGTCGCCATTTGTCGGTATGTTTATTGCTCGTATTTCTCGCGGCCGTAGCATTCGTGAATTTGTTATGGGAGTACTGTTTGTCCCCGCAGGTTTCACATTGATGTGGATGACATTCTTCGGTAACACAGCGATTGACTTGATTAAAAATAAAGGCGCAACATTATTAGCCGAAACTGTTCAAGCGGACGTATCTCTCGCTTTGTTTGAATTCCTTAATTATTTTCCATTCTCTTCGGTCTTATCTTTCTTCGCCATGCTAATGGTTATTGTGTTTTTTGTGACTTCAGCGGATTCAGGAGCAATGGTCGTTGATACGCTAGCCTCTGGAGGCGATTCTAATACGCCAGTTTGGCAACGTATCTTCTGGGCAGGTTTGATGGGGGTAGTTGCCATTACCATGCTACTCGCAGGTGGTTTGCAAGCCTTACAGACACTCACCATTGCGAGTGCTCTGCCCTTTGCTGCCGTTTTGCTTGTCTCCATTTATGGGTTATTTAAAGCCTTACGCGTCGACGCTTATAAGCGAGATAGCCAGCAATTAGCCACCATCGCCCCTACCGCTAGCCGTAACCCGATTCCGTGGCAGCGACGCTTGCGTAACATTGTCTATTTCCCTAAACGTGCACATGTTAAGCGTTTTATGGAAGAATCTGTGAAGCCATCCATGGAAATGGTGTCTGAAGAACTCGCTAAGCAAGGTACTGTGTGCCATATCCATACCGATAAAGATGACCGAATTGGGTTTGAAGTCGATTTAGGCGAAGATATGAATTTTTTATACGAAGTTCGCCTCCGTTACTATATTCAACCGTCATTTGCGTTATCGGGTATGGGTACTGAAACAGATGAAGAAAAAAGCGAAGAACAACGCTACTATCGCGCTGAAATTCACTTAAAAGAAGGTGGGCAAGACTACGATGTGATGGGCTGGGCAAAAGAGCAAATCATTCACGATATTCTTGATCAGTACGAAAAACATATTCACTTCTTGCACTTACTGGGTAAGTAAGCCAAAAAGAGTGGGAGTGAACATTAAAGACTGAAGTTTATACAGTAATAACCGCCATCTTTATATAAAGATGGCGGTTATTTATGATACATTCCAAACTTTCGCCATGTTTTATTTTTTCGTATAGCCCATAATCTTAACCATGGTACATACGAGGAAAATACTCACTAATTTTGTCGTTATCAAATAACTGGTCTACAGTGAAATCAATGGTATCAGATACCGCAATTCCATGGCGCAATTCTTCAGGAAAGTCTTCAATTGAAGCATAAATAGTCGGCATCAAATAACGAAAATAATCCCCCATCTTAGTTTCACCTTCATAGCCGACAGGATAATCATCTCCAGGGTCATTGCCTTCTATAGCTTGGTAAATAAAAAAACCTTTATTTAATGGTAAGTTATAATCCGAACAAACTTTTAATCTATCAAATTTATCTTTTAAGTATTTCTCAACTTCAGACTTTGTGTTTAAGAAACGAAAAAAATAATGAGAATACAAGTCTAAAATAACCGAGCCTTTTTTATCTTCGGGGTAATCTACAAATATGGCAGACTCTTCCCATTTATATTCATTCAATTGATCAAGCAATTCTTCAAAATTTTCCAAAGAGAGAAGTGCATTAGGTAACCATCCCCAATTATTGTTAACCACAACCGCGATTTTTCCATTTTTATCCATAGCAAACCAAGAATAGATAGTTCCAAAACTTGGTTTCCAGTCATTTGCTAATGTACTCATTTATGTGCTCCTGTTGGCCATGTAGCTTGACAATTGTCACATGTTTCTTTGATTGCTTTTAACGGAATTGTATCTTTTCCCCAAACCTCTCGTGGCCTGACCGCTTGGGTAAATCGGATATTTTCTGGTTTAACGCCTTGACGGATCAACGAGTCTACTGCTGACTGAGTGATGATAAGCTTCACGATATCACTTTGTCCGAGTGAATTAAGAGTCTTGAATAGGTTTCCTTCGGTTTCGTGCACTATGCACAATATGTGTAAACAAGTATGAATAGATCATTTCGTACATTTGCTGTGATTTTTACATCTATTTTGGGTCGATTAGTTGTTTGTCTTTTGGTTAATTGAGTTTGAATGAAAGTATTAAAAATACCTAAAAATAAAAGCCACCTTGTTATAAGATGGCTTTTATATGTGAACGTAAAATTAGAATTTTTTAGAAGTACAACGACTTAATGCTAACCTAACCCCAGAACCAATTTCATCAAATGTGTCATTGAGAGATAAAATGACATGCAGAGATTCTCCTAGACCTTCCCAACCTTCAAGCTTTGAGTGATGGGTTGGTGTTATTTTTATTCTATTATTTAAAAGGTAAACAGAACAATTTAGCATGTTCGCTAAGAGCTGACGTTTAGAACGATAATTATATTCTGACTTTAACGTTTCAAGCCAAGCGTCCCATTTTTTTTTCATATTCTCTTTTTTAAAAAGATTATCATATTCTTCATCGTTTAGATGAGTATTACTCCTTTCAAGAGCTTGGATTACTTTTTTTCCTAGCTCATCATTAGAACTATCCAATGGTAATATGATTGATGGGTGGTTAGGATCTATTGTTACTAGTCCATAACCCGACTCTGTATTTATACAAAAAAATTTGTCTGTTATTACTATTGAAGCACAATAATCTTTATTTTTAATAAAATTCATTATTTCACCTGTGTTATTTTTACTTCAATGCCCAAACCTTGGCCGTATGAGACGGCCCGATTAATTTCTGCCCATTGTGTTTTGTTTGTTGAATTTGGAACAGCAAGCCAAATTTCGCGTTTAGCGATCATATCGGAACGTAAGCTAGTACCTGATAATGAATAACTGTCAAATTTAACAGCACTATCTATATTATTTTTTAGGGTATTATAGATCTGTTTTGGCTCATTGAGTTTGCTCAACGTTTGAGTATCTAAACTTTTAGCACTGATCGCAACTTTTTGTTCTGCATTATAAAAGTCAAATGTTTTAAAGTTTTTGGGTAATCTAGCTCGGTCTGGTAAGGTTTTGGCAATGGCATCCTCCCATGACATTCCTTGAGTATTGATCCCTCCTCCTTGTGAATACCATTTCATACCAATTTCTTTCGCCGATATTGTTTTTATAGAAGAGTTTCGACTAAAGTAATTAATAGTAAAATCACTTAGCCCTTTTACTAAATATCCACCACTCACAACAAGAAGTTGATTTTCAGGGTCTGATATCCATGATGAAAATTTTATCCAAGAGGGAGTTTGTGTATCAATTTTAGCTAAATCTTGAGAGTTCCAATACTGAACATATTGCTTTGCCAAATCATTCTGCATGACATCAAAGCCGAGATAGCTTGCCCAATAAGGTCGTTCTGCTAATGCAAATGTATTTTCAATATACTTTTTCTTCAATTCTTGAACGGATAAAGAATTATCTTTTAGTTCATCGTCTAAATTAAAGCTATTTTTATTACTAAATGCAGCAAATTTATTGATAGTATTTGATTGGCATGTTAAATCACTGCCGCATTTGTGCATCAAAATCCATTGCGAGTTCATGGAGTAAATGATTAAACCTGAAGGTACTTTCTCCCGAGTCCGCACCACTGTAGACCCCTCCGGCATTACCTGTGAATATTGCACCCGCAAATCCCCCTAACACGCGGGATAATTGAGCGTATTTCTCAGAATCTTTTTGCCATTCTTTTTCATTGATCAAATTGTTGTTTAGTGTGATCCCAGCTAACTGAACAGCAAGACTACCAACTATAGCCCCTTTTGCATTTCCGCCTGCAATTTCAGCGCTAATCCCCGAAACTACAGAGTGGCCTAAAAGCTTGCCTGAATGACCTAAGATGTCCCCTTTATCTCCAATTAGCTTGGCACCTTCGGCATTAATTTGACTCCCGATATTACTGAGTAAGGCACTCTTAAAGTTATCGGTAAAACTGCCACCTTGGATCGTGGTATTCACGGTTGAACTAATCACAGATTGCGCGGCAACACGCTGAGCAACCTTATTCCAATCCCCATTACTTAATAAAGGTAACTTAGCATTCCCCGGATTCCCTTTTGTCCATCCCATTTTGACATCTAAACCATTAAGCGCCCCGGAGATCACCATTTGAGCAACAATAGATTTAACTGTTTCGCTTTTACCTAGTGAATTAAGCGCTTTGGATAGGTTTCCTTGGTTTTCAGCCAGTGCGATCGCTGCTTGTGTTGAAAGAGCTGTCATACCAGAGTAAGCCGCGCCTGATATCACTGCAGCACTCGTACCACTACTCCCCGACGCGGCCCAAGCTGCAAATTTTGTTGCTGTACCTGACGTCATCGCTGCAACAGTTATCATAATCAGCGCAGCAGCAACCGGGTTTAAACTCTGGCTTTTATAATCCCAACTGTCATAGGCGTCTTTAACTAAGTTCCACTGCACATCTTCATGGTCTTTTAAGCCTGCAAGCCACTGTGTACCTTCTGTTTGACCAAGAGCCTCTAAAGCATTTTCTAGGCTCTGACCATTTTTCGATTTAACATCTGCAGTGATCCCTTTATTCGCATCAACTGTTAGTTTTCCACCAATATGCAATGCAGGTAAAACCCATTTATCTGAGGTATAGCCTTTATTACGTTGGGTGATATAAAAACCATTAGAATTTGTAATCACCTGTTCAAATTGCGAATTTTTGACCGCTTTAAAATTCACCTTACCCGTTTGGCTGGTGATTTTGGCATTCTTGCCCGCATTAATTTTGGTCGCTTCTAATGTGACATCATCCTTGGCATATAGGTTAATATCACCACCTGCAGTAAATTCAGTGACTTTATTCGTCGTTTCACTGCGCGTTTTTTTCACTTCTTTTTTGGTAATG
>NZ_JAMPNW010000033.1:0-43978 GCF_028479545.1 Providencia sp. PROV201 | reverse complement strand
ACTACCTTTTGGCCATTTTTTAAAGAACCTGTTATTGATACATCTTTACCTTTTCGGTAACACGTAATATTAACTCGCTCTTTATGTTCAACTTTGACTGAACATTGTGGCTCATAGATATAACCTGAAAATGAAATTGTACCTCCTGATGAGTTATTACTTGCATAGGTGAAAGAACAACTTGAAATGATTATAGTAACAACAAATGTTAGTAAAGATAAACCTTTCATAGTCCACCTCCTTAATAACACTTTACACGATGGGACGTGTTTTTGTGCTCTCACTTTTAGTGTAGTTCAAATATCTATAATGCAAAACTAAAAATGAAAATATACTTAGAGTTTAGATGGGTGGTTGGTTAATGTATTGATAAATATCAAATTATATGTCTATTGGATTTTTTGTGATCAATTAATAATCAGGCGGTAACACGAGTGTAATAATAATAGTATAATTGTGAATGTTTCTTTTTGTTTCGATGAACTATTTTGAGTAAATATGTTTTATTGTGAGTTCAGGTTAATTTAGAATAAGTGATAATTTTAAATTGGAGGTATCATAAGTGATGATGTTGAATTATTCACTTTGATAATATCAAATAAATGAAATCCTCTCGTAAATATATTACGAAAGGATTATTTAAATTCTTAGTATTTTAGTTTATTTGAAAACTTTGAAACGAACATCGTCGTCCATAAAGTCTTTATCACCCGCTGGCTCATTAATTGAACCAAATACCATTTGAGCGCGTAATATCCAGTTAGCTGGAACATTCCATGCTGTTTGTACGTCATTATCAATCAGTGGATTGTAGTGTTGTAAAGATGCACCGATATTTTCTTGTGACAATGCAGTCCAGACTGCGAATTGTGCGATACCACTGGCTTGTTCAGACCAAATTGGGAAGTTATCTGCATATAAAGGGAATTGCTCTTGCAAACCTTTAACAATATCTTGGTCTTCAAAAAACAGAATAGAACCGGCTCCCGCAGCAAAACTATCAATTTTTTGCTCTGTTGAAGCAAAGGCTTGCTCAGGAACAATTTTACGCAGTGCTTCTTTGGTCATATTCCATAATTTTTGGTGTTCAGCACCAAATAAAATCACGACGCGAGATGTTTGTGAGTTAAATGATGATGGTGAGTGTTTAACTGCTTCTTTAATTAATCTCGTGACGTGTTCTTCTGATACAGGTAAAGCATCGCCGAGGTTATAGATAGTACGACGATTTTTAATCATTTCGATAAATGCGTTAGACATTTTAGTCTCCTAGCTTTTCATTAGCGCACGGCATGTTATTGAATAAATCTTAGAAGCCGTAGTGTGTTTCAATGGTTATTACTATAACTTGGCGAATGGAAAATCATAGAAAAAAAATTTAACGATAAGGTTCAAATTTTTGCGCTAAGTTAATAAGGTGTTTTTATTTGATTAAAATCAATATGTTAACGCTAGTTTTTGTGGCGATTTATGGTGATGAACTGCATTAATAAGCACAAAAGAATAATATGTATAGAAAATAATTGAGGATAAAATAGATGAGAATGAAAGCGCCTAGGTAGAGTATCAAATTAATCAAAAATAGTACGCTGAAGCGGGCTCAACTTTCTCTACCAATGTAGGGAATAATAAAGCGGATGCATTTCGTTTTTTAAACAACTTAGCTATCTTTAAATTAGCAGTTAATTTTAGGGGGGGGAGTTTTCCCCACCCCGAATAGTCACAGAATTGAGTTAAATTATGCGGTTTAAATGATACGAAATTGTGCGGGAAGTTCGCTAAAGCCAAGCCCATTGCCTTTTTTCACGGCAATTTGTACAGGAATACGTTCTTTCATTGCTTCCACATGGCTAATTACGCCAATAGTTTTGCCAGATGCATTCAAGCTTTCTAATGCATCAAGGGCAATATCTAACGTTTCTGCATCTAAAGTACCAAAACCTTCATCTAAAAAGAGTGATTCTAATTGTGTACGATGACTTACCATATCGGATAGCGCTAGGGCCAATGCTAAACTAACTAAAAAGCTTTCCCCACCAGAAAGCGTTTTAATATCTCGAATGCTATCCGCTTGCCAGCCATCAATAACTTGTAACTCAAGGTTTGCTTGGTGGCTACGCTGTAATAAATAACGGCCATGAAGTTTTTCAAGCTGTTGATTAGCTAGAGAAACTAAACAATCCAACGTTAGGCCTTGTGCATAACGTCGGAATTTATCCCCTTCAGCGGAACCGATAAGTAAGCTGAGATAGCTCCAATCATCGTAACTTAACTGACTTTTCTCTATTTCTTGCAGTAAATCTTGTTGCTGGTGGCGCAGTTGCTTATCGGTATTGAGCTGGTTAATTATCTGGCCTTGTCTCTGATTTATTTGCTTAATTTCTTCATCGAGTTGGGCAACAATTGTTTGTAATTGCGTTTCAGTCAGTGTCGCTAAATCAGTAATACGTTGTTGATTTAGCACTTCAATGGCCTGTAACCCCTCTTTATAACGCGTTTCACACTGTATACGTGCTTGGTTAATGCGTTGTTTTAGTGCTTCCAATTGTTGTTTTTCTTCATGGCTTATTAACGCCTTAAGGAAAGTGTGTTGATCACTAAATGGGCTATCGGTAAGTGCTTGAGTAAACAGGGTATTGGCTTGCGTTTGTGCCAGTTTTGTTTTTTCGCTGGCATCTATGAGCGCTTGATAACTTCCATTCATTGACGCGATGGTTTTATCAGTCTCATTGAGTTGTTTACTTAATTGTTCCTGAGCTTGGAAAAGCATGGTTTGTTTGTCATTCAATTTCTGAATGAATTGGTTGATAGTTAGACCTGAAAGCAGTGTTTTTCGTTGTGCTGCTTTTTGCTCTAAATCTAGCTCAATTTGTTTAAGACGATTTCTTTCTTGTTCAATTTGTTGAGTAAGAATATCGAGTTGTTCTAACTCAACTTTTAATGTGGCTTTATTGACTTCAATTTGTTGGCTAAGTGTTTGCGCCATCACTTTTTGGTTGTTGAAGTGCTCACTGCGTTGGCTGATCTCGTTAACCCATTCATCGAATTTATCTTTATCAGGCACATTTAAGTTAAATGGCATAAGAGTGGATTGCCATTTATCTAATTGTATCTGCTTACGCTGTTGAAATTGGTTATATTCTTTTTGGATCTCATCAAGTTGTTGTGTTTGGTTTTTTAAACGCTCTTCAATCAATGACAAATCAGATTGCCATTGGGTAAAGCCTGCTTGTTGCTCGTGTAGTTGATACTTGGTTTGCTGATATTCGCGCTCTAGCGCGGTCATATCGGTCACTATTTTCTGTTGCGTAGCTAATTGCTCCGTTAATTGATTAACAAAGAGCGTAACGGCTTGTTCATTTTGGGCTAACTCAGGTGTGAGTGCTTGCTCACATGTCTTTTGCCATTGATAGTTAAAGGCATCGAGTTGTTCTCTGATTTGCTGCTGTTGTTGTAAATTTTCGTTTTGGCGTTGTTTTTGTGTATAAAGTTGTGATTCTAACTGAGTTTGTTGTTGCTTTAATTGGTCGAGTTTATTTGTAAGCTCAATGAGTTGTTGCTGTGTTTCACTGAGGTGAATTGATTGATAATCGTTAACGGCAGGGTGCTCTGTTGCACCGCATAATGGGCAGGGGTTACCCGCTATGAGTTGCTGACGTTCATGCTCTAGGCTAACAATTTTTTGTTCTAATTGTAATTTGTCATTGGTTAGCTTGATGAGTGGCGTCAATTCATTAATGCGTGTTAGGGCAATGCTCAATGTTTTTTGCGTGGTGGTGATATCTTGTGCTAATTCAACATCTTTTTGGGTCTGTTTTTGTTTTTGCGTTTGTGCATTAAGGCATTGAGATAATATTAATGGCAATAATTTAGCATGTTGTAAGCGTGCTTGTAGCTGTTCAATGTGTTGATTGATAGCGTTAATATCATGTTTTTCTTGGTTTTGTTTGTAGATTTCTTCTTGTTTTTTGAACGTGACAGTGCTGTGTTCTAACTCGAGACGTTTTTGGGATAGTTTTTCAGTTTTCTGCTGTTGTTGTCGCTGTAATTGTGTAACTTCATTTGAAATAATTTGTTGTTTTTTATGCAAACTCGCCAGTTTATCAGCTAATTCGAATATAAAATGGCCTTGTTGCTGCCAGCTACCGATGTGCGCATTGAGCTCAGCGTCTTTTGGGTGTTCTTCTAGGAATAGGTTGTGTTTCTTTAACTCAAGGTGCGCAGTTTGGATCTGACTTTGAGTCTCATTAACTAAGTGTTTTTTTTGCTGAAGAGTTGTGTGCTGTTGTTCAATTTGTTGCGTAATTTCAGTCTGTTGTTGTTTCAATTGTGCAATTTGGTTATCCAGAGGCCTGACAGTTTCATCAATCAATTGATGTTGTTGTTTGGCAAAATCAAGATGTTGTTGATACTCGGATTGTGATTTCAACAACTTCTCTTGCAGTGGGGCACGTTCAGCTTGCTGGGTTTGCAAGCTAAGTTTCAGCTGTTGTTGTTTATTTATGTATTCAGTGAGTTGTTGTTGCTGGCGCTCAACGTCCTGCCATAACGGGCGAAGCGACTCCGCAGGGGCGCTATCAGCCAATCTTTTCAACTGAGGCTGTGCGGATTGAAACTCAAGCTCATTTTTTTTGAGTTCATCATCAAGTGATTGCATGCGCTGGGTGAGTTGGTGATATTGTTGCCACCAATTGACGCCTTGTTGGTGGCGAGCCCGCTGTTGCTTGGTTTGAGTCTCTTGTTCAAGTAAATGGTTTTGCTGTACTAATAACTCTTGGTGTTCTGCTTCAGTGAGTAAATTAATGCTTTGTGCCTTTGCCTTTAGCAAATCTAAGTCAATTTTGGCTTGCTTGTGTTGATTAAAAACATAAATTGAAATCTGGCTATAAATTTCGGTGCCTGTAATTTCTTCAAGTAAATCAGCGCGTTCTTTTTCTGAAGCATTTAAAAACGCAGCGAAATCACCTTGAGAGAGTAAAATTGATTTGGTAAAACGTTCATAATCAAGCCCAGTTATTTTTGCTATTAATTCTTTTATCTCTGTGATTTTTACGGTCAATATTTTACCATCAGTAACCGTTGCAAGCTCCGCCTTAGGCTGTTGTAAATTGCCATCAGGCTTTCCTCCTGCTCGTCGTTGGCTCCAAAAGGCGCGATAAGCTTTGCCTTTGACCTCAAACTCCACCTCAGCAAGGCATTCCCCAGTGTGGCGAGTCATCAGTTCATTTTGTGCGTTAGAAATGGTTTTTAAACGCGGTGTTCGGTGATAAAGCGCAAGGCAAATCGCATCCAATAAGGTGGTTTTTCCTGCACCAGTGGCACCTGTAATGGCAAATAAGCCATTGCTAACAAATGGCTCCGCAGTGAAATCAATTTTCCACTCACCTCGAAGAGAGTTAATATTTTTTAAACGTAAACTTAGAATCTTCATATTAACTTTCCTTGCTCATTTGTAATGCGTCATAAGATTGTTGAAATAGCTGCACTAGGCGCTGTTCACGCTCAGGATCCTCTAAAGACTCTTGGGCAAGGCGACGTAAAAAAACGTCTTCTACGGTGAGTTCACTTAATGTTTCATTGGCCAAGGTTTGGCTTTGTCCCTGTATTTGCTTACGTGCACGGCGCAGTATCACGACTTCAACAGGGAGATCTTGTGTCAACGCTTCAATACGCTGTTGGATATCAGCGAGGTAATCTTGTGAAGCAACTTCAATATCTAACCAAACAGGTTTATCTCCTAGGTAATCTTTCCATGCTTCTAATTGCTGTTCTATTTGGCTTAAGGAGCCTTTAATGCTTTGCAATGGCTGAATAATAGGGATGTCCAATGGGGTGATTTGAGTCAATTCGCTTCCGGTGAATTCAACAAGGCAGACACTTTTTTGTTGTGCTGTTTCGTCAAAACTCAATGCAATAGGTGAGCCACAGTAGCGAATATTTTCTTGCCCTCCAATCACTTGGGGACGGTGAATATGGCCAAGGGCAATATAGTCAGCAGGGGGAAAAGCCCCAGAAGGAAACGCATCTAACGTACCAATATAAATATCTCGAACGGAGTCCGTTAAGGCTGCACCGACAACCGTTAAATGGCCAGTGGCAATAATTGGAATATCCAGCCCCAATGCGGTTCGCTGTTCTAGCGCGAGTTGGTAGCTGGCTTGGTAATGATCATGAATAGCGGTTTGTAGTGAGCGTTGTTTATCTTCAATATTTTGCCCTGCAATACTGAGCTGGATATCTCGAGGACGTAAAAAAGGGATGGCACAGACGAGACCAATAGGTTGTTCCTGTTTATTTACTAAAGTAATGACATGCGGTTCACTTCCAGACGTAATAACCTGTGTATTCAAATAACTAAGTAGAGCGCTTGATTCATTGAGTACAGAAACCGAGTCGTGATTACCACTTAAAATTACTAGCTGGCAGCCTGTTTTTTGTAAATCAACAATAAATTTATTATACAGTTCACGTGCATAGCTCGGTGGCGAACCGGTATCGAAGATATCACCTGCAACGATGACAGCATCAACTTGGTGTAATTCCACTTGTTCAACTAACCAATTCAAGAAATGTTGGTGCTCAGGCGCACGGCTTTTGGTAAAAAAATACTGACCAAGGTGCCAGTCTGAGGTGTGAATAATGCGCATGAGTTATCAATTCCTATCATCAATAATGTGCATGAACGTTCGATAATTAAGTATACCCGATCCATATCACTCGTTGAGGGATGTTTGCGACTTTATTACCTATTACTATATTGCGGAACTATGTCGTCGCAGAACTATGTTGCGGAAATATTTCACTTAAATGACATTTAACCGTTAAAATAAAGATTAATATGAGTTTCACCCATTGATATTCATAATTCTGTCATAAAAGTGACGCATAATGCTTTCACATTTTAAATGTCTTCTTAATTTTACAGGAACAATCATGGCAAGACGCATTCTAGTTGTTGAAGATGAAGCGCCCATCCGAGAAATGGTTTGTTTTGTATTAGAACAGAATGGTTTTCAGCCTATTGAAGCTGATGATTATGACAGTGCGATTGCACAACTCGTTGACCCGCTACCTGACCTCGTACTACTGGATTGGATGATCCCCGGTGGCTCTGGGATCCAAGTCATTAAACATATGAAACGTGATAGCGCAACACGTGACGTTCCTGTCATGATGTTAACTGCACGAGGAGAAGAAGAAGACCGCGTAAAAGGTTTGGAAGTTGGCGCGGATGACTATCTTATTAAGCCATTTTCACCGAAGGAATTAATTGCTCGGGTAAAAGCAATCTTACGTCGTATCTCCCCAATGGCGACGGAAGACATTATTGAAATGAATGGGTTAATGTTAGACCCTACCTCTCATCGTGTCACCAGCAATGAAATCCCTATCGATATGGGCCCAACTGAATATAAATTACTCCATTTCTTTATGACTCACCCTGAACGCGTATATAGTAGAGAACAGCTATTGAACTATGTATGGGGTGCCAATGTGTATGTGGAGGATAGAACTGTTGACGTGCATATTCGGCGGCTAAGAAAGGCACTAGAGACGGAAGGCCATGATAAAATGGTGCAAACTGTACGTGGTACAGGTTATCGTTTTTCTGTCCGTTACTAAAGACCACAAAGGGAGAGCCATGCGTGCTTGAACGTTTATCGATTAAGCAGCTGATTTGGGGGCTGTTTTTATTTATCTTACCCGCCCTTATCTTATCGGTTTTTATTGGCCACCTAGCGTGGCTATTAGTGATCTCGCTACTTGCTGCACTGATATGGCATGGGTATAACTTGCTCAAGCTTTCTTACTGGTTATGGTTAGATAGAAGTATGCTCCCCCCCGAAGGGCGAGGTGGGTGGGAACCGATATTTTATGGTATCTACCAGATGCAGCAACGTAATCGAAAACGCCGTCGTGAATTAGGTCAGTTAATTAAACGGTTTCGTAGTGGTGCAGAATCACTACCTGATGCCGTCGTAATGATGACAACCGAAGGGAATATCTTTTGGTGTAATCGCCATGCTCAGGCTTTACTCGGCTTTCGTTGGCCTGAAGATAACGGACAGCATATTTTTAATTTATTACGTTACCCAGACTTTAGCCGCTACTTCACCATTAAACGTTATGACCAAGCGCTAACTATTGAGCTCAATAGTGGTGAAATCGTTGAGTTTCGTATCTTGCCGTATACCGAAGGGCAGTTATTGATGGTTGCGCGGGATGTGACAGAAAAACGTCGTTTGGAAAAGGCGCGTAGGGACTTCTTTGCAAATGTGAGCCACGAATTACGGACGCCTCTTACGGTTATTCAAGGTTATCTTGAGGTGATGGACGACCAAGAAAACGTGACTGCGGTTAATAAGAAAGCACTGCATGTCATGCAAGAACAAACGCACCGTATGGATAACTTAGTTAAACAGCTTTTGCAGTTGTCACGTATCGAAGTTGCTCCTCAAATTAACCTTGATGAGCAAGTGAATATCCCTGTTACTCTCAAAATGATTGAACAAGAAGCACTCAGTTTAAGCCAAGGGCGCCACCAGTTTGAATTTCATGTTGATGAAAAATTGCGTGTCCATGGTAATGAAGAACAATTACGAAGTGCAGTGGCAAATTTAGTCTATAACGCGATTAGCCATACGCCTGAGGGCACAAAAATTTGGGTTGATTGGCAAAGAAGTGGGCAAGGGGCTCGCTTTAGTGTGAGAGATAACGGGCAAGGGATACCTGCAGAGCATATCCCTCGTTTAACGGAACGTTTTTATCGGGTAGATAAAGCGCGCTCTCGCCAAGGCGGTGGAGGTACTGGCCTTGGGTTAGCTATTGTTAAACATGCATTACAACATCATAGCAGCCAATTGGTGGTGACAAGCCAGTTAGGTAAAGGTAGTGAGTTTTCATTTACTTTACCGCCAGTGCTAATTGTTGATGATAAAAAACTTAAAAGTGAGTAAATAAATCCACTTTATTAATATAATCAAGGTATTAATGAAGTGGATTATTTCTATTTATCAATGCATTTATGTGTTCCATTCAAAATATATATATTTAATGCTGATAATTGCCATCATGTTAATTATATGCTCTGTTAAATAATCAATTATAATCACCAGAAAAAGATGAGTTGTTCATTTTTCGAGCAAGGCATATAACGAGTATTGGGATTTTACTGAAAGTAATCACTAGTTCTGAAAATTAGTTTAGTTATTTATTCTTGTTTTTCGGTTTGCTATTGCCTTTTTGCCCTATAAAAGTTCTACTTGTTGTCAGTTATTGGCGAATTTTTCTGTTTTTTGACTTTTCATTTCGTATGATGCAAGCAAATATACTTTTTTATATTGTTAACAGTATGTTTATCAGAATTCTATCTCGCTATATATATTTCAAAGGGTTGCTAAGTGTAAACCCATAATTTTCTATTTTGTCACTTAAAAATAACATAATATGGCTCATCGTTTATCATCAAGAGATATCATCGCATTAGGCTTTATGACTTTTGCGTTATTCGTCGGGGCAGGGAACATTATCTTTCCCCCTATGGTTGGTTTGCAGGCAGGGGAGCAAGTTTGGACTGCCGCACTAGGTTTTTTGGTTACTGGTGTGGGTCTACCTGTTTTAACGGTTATTGCGCTGGCTAAAGTAGGTGGGGGCATTGAAGCGCTCAGTACGCCTGTCGGCAAAACTGCAGGGCTACTATTGGCTGTTGTTGCTTATTTGTCGGTAGGGCCACTATTTGCCACACCAAGAACGGCAACTGTGTCCTATAAAGTCGGCATCGCACCTTTATTCGGTGGTGAGTCCGATTTGCTGTTACTGATCTACAGCGTGGTTTACTTCGTTCTCGTTATCGGTATTTCATTATACCCAGGAAAATTGCTCGATAGCGTTGGGCACATTTTAGCGCCTGTAAAAATGTTAGCTCTGGCTATTTTGGGTATTGCGGCTGTTATGTGGCCAGCGGGGGACCCGATCCCTTCTACAATAGAATACCGTGAGATGGCTTTCTCGAACGGCTTTATCAATGGTTACCTGACAATGGATACCCTCGGTGCGATGGTATTTGGTATCGTTATTGTTAATGCTGCGCGTTCAAGGGGTATCGAAAATTCTTCATTATTAACCCGTTATACTATGTGGGCAGGGTTAATTGCAGGGGTATTATTAACGCTGGTCTATTTGTCACTGTTTAAGTTAGGTGAGAATAGTGGTTCGTTAATTCCAAACCCTGCGGATGGCGCTGATATTTTACATACCTATGTCCAATATACTTTTGGTAATTATGGTAGCTTCTTCCTTGCGGTATTAATCTTTGTTGCTTGTATGGTAACGGCTGTAGGCTTAACGTGTGCTTGTGCAGAGTTCTTTAGCCGCTATGTACCGATCTCTTACCGTAAACTGGTGCTGATCCTGGGTGTGTTCTCTATGGTGATCTCAAACTTAGGTTTAAGTAAGCTAATCGCCTTCTCATTACCGGTGCTAGTTTCAATTTATCCACCTTGTATCGTATTAATTTTATTAAGCTTTACTTTGAAGTGGTGGAAAAACCCTACGATAGTGATTGCACCGACAATGTTAGTCAGTTTTGTGGTTGGTTTAATTGGTGCGGTAAAAGCGTCAGATCATCTTAAAGGTTATATCCCTGAATGGATGACCGCAATGCCACTGTATAAACAAGATTTAGTCTGGGTATTACCCACTATTGTTGTGATGGTTATTGCGATTTTATGCGATAAGTTGGTATCGCCATCAGTACAACATAAACAAGCTTAATTGTTTGATATTATTAAAAAAGGAGCTGAATAGCTCCTTTTTTTCTATTTCTATTTTATTTGCCCGTTAATCAACCCCAACTGCACTACCTGCTGGACGGCGTACATCGTTAGAGCCATAAATAAAGCCTTCGCGTACTTTTCCAGATACAGCTGAATCATTACCAGATGATTTAGCACTGACGCCCGCGCCTTCTGGGATCGCGACCATAATCAACTCAGCGGCACCCCATGGTGTTTGTTCAACCATCTTGTATCCCATTTTGTCCAGCAGCACTAAGGTGTCTTTAGAAACGCCTCTTTGCTCATAATAAACCTCGTCAGGGAGCCACTGGTGGTGAATGCGTGGTGCATTAACCGCTTCTTGTGGCGGCATACCATAGTCGATAATATTTAAAGCGGTTTGCAGCGTAATTGAAATAATCCGTGAGCCTCCCGGTGAACCAAGAACTAAAAATACCTTGCCATCTTTCGTCACGATAGTCGGGCTCATGGATGATAATGGGCGTTTACCCGGTGCAATAGAGTTGCGTTCCCCTTGTACTAAGCCATATAAATTCTTCTCGCCGACCTTCGTGGTGAAATCATCCATTTCATCGTTTAAGAAGAACCCTGTCCCCGGAGGGATAACGACGGAACCAAACCGGCCATTAATCGTGTAAGTCGTTGAAACAGCATTTCCTTTTTCATCTACTACAGAGTAATGCGTTGTCTCTGGTTTTTCGTGTGGCCCTATTCCCGGTTGAACTTGGGTTGATGGCGTTGCTTGGTTGGGTTTGATTTCTTTACGTAACTCTTCCGCATAGGCTTTACTCAGTAATTTTTCCGTCGGGTTATCGACAAATTTAGGGTCACCTAAGAAGGTATTTCTATCCATGTAAGCATGGCGCATTGCTTCTGTAAGAGTATGAATATAGTCCGCAGAGTTAAAGCCCATTTCTTTGAGGTCATACCCTTCTAAGATATTAAGCGTTTGGCAGATAGTTACCCCGCCTGAACTAGGAGGTGGTGCTGAAATAAATTGATATCCTCTATAGGTGCAGCTCACTGGCGCTGTATCTGTGATGGTAAAATCCGCAAAATCTTTTGCTGTCAAAATCCCGCCATTTTTCTTGGACGCTTCTTCAACAATTTTGGGGATTTCTCCTTCATAAAAGGCCGATGGGCCATTTTTGGCAATTTTTTCTAGTGTGTTAGCTAAATCGGTTTGGACTAATAAGTCGCCTGGTTGGAAGGCACTGCCATCTGGTTTTAAGAAGATACGCGCGACTTCTGGGTCTTGTTTAAAACGTTCTGTTGTGGTGTCGAGAACATCGGTATCTGCACGGGTTAGAGTAAAACCTTCCCTTGCTAATTTGATAGCAGGAGCCATCACCTGCTGGCGGCTCATCGTACCATATTTTTCTAAGGCATAATCGAGGCCTTTGACTGTTCCGGGTACGCCAGATGCGAGGTAGCCATACAAGCTGGCATCTTTGATAAGCTGACCATCTTTATCTAGATACATATCTGCGCTAGCGGCACCGGGGGCAGTTTCTCTAAAGTTGATGAATAAATCTTTGCCATCTGCTAGGTGAATGGTCATAAAGCCACCACCACCGATATTGCCACAACAAGGGTTAACAACCGCTTGTGCATACCCTACCGCAACCGCTGCATCAATGGCATTGCCGCCTGACTTTAGAATATCCGCTCCAATTTGTGATGCTAAGTGTTGGGAAGAAACAACCATGCCTTTTTTCGCTTCAACCGCAGGTTCGGAGGCGGCATATAGTTGACTGGTAAGGAATAAGGAAAGAAGTAGAACCGCAGGGCGTAATGATGTTTTTATCATTCGTATCTCCCAGTTAAGGTTAATTGAGGTGTTCTATTGCACAAATATTCAATATGAATAATTTGTTAATTATTTGTGTTTTTAATGTATAGCACACAATAATACAAAACATTGAGTATTTGAGTTAAGAATTGTTAACTGAGTGGAATAATTGCGAGTAGGAAGAGAAAAGATAGACTTGGTTCACAAAAAGTAAAAAGCGGGCCTAATGCCCGCTTTTCAAAAACTCGCGTAACGAATTACAGTTTTGCAGAGTTTTTAGTCAGGTAGTCAGCAACGCCTTTTGGAGATGCATTCATACCTTCTTGGCCTTTTTCCCACTGAGCTGGGCAAACATCACCGTGCTCTTCGTGGAATTGCAGCGCGTCAACCATACGCAGCATTTCGTCAATGTTACGGCCTAATGGCAGGTCATTAACGACTTGGTGACGGACAACGCCGTTTTTGTCAACGAGGAAAGAACCACGCAGTGCAACGCCTGCATCTGGGTGTTCGATACCGTAAGCTTTGATGATTTCACGTTTGATATCAGCAACCATTGGGTATTTAACTTCACCAATACCGCCGTTATCGACAGGTGTTTTACGCCATGCGTTATGAACAAACTCAGAGTCAAAAGAAACACCAACAACTTCTACGCCACGTTTTTTGAATTCTTCGTAGCGGTGGTCGAATGCGATCAGTTCTGACGGACAAACGAAAGTAAAGTCCATTGGCCAGAAGAAGATCACAGCTGGACGGCCGTTCAGGTGGGTTTTCAGGTTGAAGTTATCAACAATTTCACCATTACCTAAAACAGCTGCAGCAGTAAAGTCAGGGGCTTGACGTGTTACCAGAACCATAATTTACTCCTATGAGTTTGAATTAAAGTTTTTTGTCCTGTCTATTTATCACCGATGATTTAATCACTGATAAATAATGTGGACATAGACTTCTAAAAGAATAGAAAAATATCTTTTGATAATAAAGACATTTAAACCGATTATTGTGATAGGTTTTGACTATCAATAATACTGGTTTATCAAATTAATATCAATAAGATAGTTTTATTCCACTAAAGTGCAAGCTTTAATTTATTCCTTTGTGTTAATTGTGACACTCTGTACAAAAAAATGTTGCAGCGCATTGGCCATCATTTGTGGGTAAAATTGAAAAAAAATATTTTCCAACGCATCATACTGCAATAAAAAGTCGTTAAATGAACCACTTAACGCACTGAGCTTGGGGCGCCGTTTTGCCATTCCATTGAGTGATTTTCCAATATAATTCTTATCTGCGTAGTGTATCAGCCACTGTTGGGGCCAAAGATATTCATTTAGCTCCTGAAACTTTTCAGGGGTATGACAAAGCTGAGGCTCAATTATTTTTCGGCAGTCCCGTACAAAGTCCGCTAGCGGTATTGATGGCTCAATAGTTGACCAATGCAAAGATAAAAAATGGTCCCAAACTAAATCTAATGTAATAGGAGCGACCCGACGGTATTCCTCGCGAAACAGTAGTTTAGCTTCTTTGACTAAAGGGTGGGTATCTGTAATGCGGTCGACGGCTCGATGCATAAAGATACCAGAGACAATGTCGGATGAATAAAGGCCCGTAGGGTTACCGCGGACGTAGTCAGCCATGATGTTGCCGAGCAAGGAGCTGTCAGCGAGGTGGGCCAGGTGGAGGTGAGCTAGGTAATTCATCCTCCTATGATATACCCGATGCCTTTCAAATTATAGCCGTGTTAGCTGCACAAACCGACCCTAGTCACATACTGATGTATGCTCCTAGGGATCAATTTGCTTGCTGCCTTGCTCTAATTCGAAATTCATGGGGTATATTTATTTAGTAGAAAAAGAAAAAGAAAAAGAAAAAGAAAAAGAAAAAGAAAAAGAAAAAGAAAAAAGACGGAAATTAATGTGTCATAAAAGTTGAGTAAAATTGAAATAATTCATTCTTTGAATGGATAAATAGCGTACAGAATTTTTTACTAACAAAATATTTGTTAAATAATGGTGTTTTTTTGTGCGATTTTGCGCTTATTTCTTGCGCCAAAGTCGGTGCGGCACTAGACTAGTCGCCTGTTTTTTTAGATTGATGTCAATACAATGCGTGTTTCTGATTTTACTTTTGAATTACCTGAAGAACTAATTGCCCATTATCCACAGGCTGAGCGTAGCGCTTGCCGCTTATTAAGCTTAGATGGTGGCTCAGGGCAGCTCACGCATGGTGTTTTTACCGATATTCTAGAAAAATTGGAGCGCGGTGACTTGCTGGTGTTCAATAACACTCGCGTGATCCCTGCACGGTTATTTGGGCGTAAAGTTAGCGGCGGTAAAATTGAAGTTTTGATTGAGCGTATGTTGGATGAACACCGCGTACTTGCTCATGTTAGGGCATCAAAAGCACCAAAAGAAGGGGCTGAATTACTGCTAGGCGAAGATGAAAGCGTGAAGGCAACGATGGTTGCGCGTCATGGTGCATTGTTTGAACTACGTTTCGACGATGAACGTGATGTATTAAGCATTCTAAACCAAATTGGTCATATGCCTCTGCCGCCTTATATCGATCGCCCTGATGAAGAGTCAGATAAAGAACTTTATCAAACCGTGTATAGCGAAAAACCGGGTGCTGTTGCAGCACCAACGGCAGGCTTGCACTTTGATGAACCGTTACTTGAAGCATTGCGCCAAAAAGGCGTAGAAATGGCGTTTGTGACATTGCATGTGGGAGCCGGTACTTTTCAACCTGTGCGTGTTGATACTATCGAAGATCACATTATGCATTCGGAATATGCAGAAGTGCCACAAGAGGTCGTAGACGCTGTTTTAGCCTGTAAAGCACGAGGCAATCGCGTTATTGCTGTTGGAACGACGTCTGTTCGGTCGCTAGAAAGTGCCGCAAAAGTGAGCCAAGGTGCTTTAATTGCTCCATTTTTTGATGATACCCAAATCTTTATTTACCCTGGGTATGAATATCAGGTGATAGATGCGCTAATCACCAACTTCCACTTACCTGAATCTACATTAATTATGTTGGTTTCTGCGTTTGCTGGATACAAAAACACCATGAATGCGTATAAAGAAGCGGTGGAACAAAAATACCGTTTCTTTAGTTACGGTGATGCGATGTTCATCACGCCGAATGCGCATGCCAGTTCCGAGAAAATTGGTGAGTAATCAGTTTTAAGCGGTGGCAGCAGCTGCTTGCTTAGCAAATTAATATTATCGATAGCAACAGACTGTTTTTCTGCTGCTAGGAGGCAAATGTGAAATACGAATTACAGACGACCGATGGCAATGCACGCCGTGGTCGCTTAGTGTTTGAGCGCGGCGTGGTGGAAACCCCTGCATTTATGCCAGTAGGAACCTACGGTACGGTTAAAGGCATGACTCCCGAAGAAGTCAAAGAGACTGGCGCGCAAATCTTATTGGGGAATACTTTCCATCTGTGGTTACGCCCAGGTCAAGAAATCATGAAGTTACATGGCGACCTCCATGACTTTATGCAATGGCAAGGCCCAATTTTGACCGACTCAGGTGGTTTTCAGGTCTTTAGCCTTGGTGCGATGCGTAAAATTAAAGAAGAAGGTGTGCACTTCCGTAACCCTATCAACGGTGAAAAGGTCTTCTTAAGCCCTGAAAAGTCGATGGAAATCCAGTATGACCTCGGCTCAGACATTGTCATGATTTTTGACGAATGTACGCCATACCCTGCGGATTGGGACTATGCAAAGACATCAATGGAAATGTCGCTGCGTTGGGCTGCACGTAGCCGTCAACGTTTTGACGAACTGAACAACAAAAATGCACTGTTTGGTATCATTCAAGGCAGTGTTTACGAAGATTTACGTGATATTTCAGTTAAGGGGCTGGTGGAAATCGGCTTTGATGGGTACGCTGTAGGCGGCTTAGCCGTAGGCGAACCGAAAGAAGATATGCACCGTATTTTAGAACATGTTTGCCCGCAAATTCCGGCAGAAAAACCACGCTATTTAATGGGCGTAGGAAAACCGGAAGACTTAGTGGAAGGTGTTCGCCGCGGTATTGATATGTTCGATTGCGTGATGCCAACGCGAAATGCACGAAATGGACATTTATTTGTGACAAATGGCGTGGTAAAAATTCGTAATGCTAAGTATAAATCAGACACATCAACACTGGATGCTGATTGTGACTGCTATACTTGTCGTCATTATAGCCGTGCTTACCTGCATCACCTTGATAGATGTAATGAAATTCTTGGTGCAAGGCTCAATACCATTCATAATTTACGTTATTACCAACGCTTGATGGCCGGTATTCGCCAAGCTATTGAAAATGGGAATTTTGAAGAGTTTGCTAAAGATTTTTACCAAAAGATTGGTAAACCCGAACCTTCATTAAATATCGAGTGAATTTAAGTGCGAAATGCCACTAATCTGTGTAGCATATCAAACTTAGCTTTTTTGTATGTAAAATTGCTTTCAATAAAACAATGAGGAAAGTTGAATGAGTTTTTTTATTTCTGAAGCAGCGGCATCAGCAGGTGCACCAGCGCAAGGTAGTCCATACACGATGGTTATCATGCTTGTTGTTTTCGCGCTGATCTTCTATTTCATGATTTTGCGTCCACAGCAAAAACGTGCGAAAGAACACCGTAAATTGATGGAATCTATCACTAAAGGTGATGAAGTTTTAACAACTGGTGGTTTAATCGGACGTGTAACTAAAGTGTCTGAAACCGGTTATGTGGTTCTTGAGCTGAGTGAGAACACAGAAGTAACCATCAAACGTGATTTCGTTGCTGCTGTTTTACCTAAAGGCACAATGAAAGCAATTTAATTCTGATTCTCCCGAAGGGAACTGCCGTGCTAAACCGTTATCCTTTGTGGAAGTATCTGATGTTGATCTGTGCGATCCTCATCGGTTTGCTTTATGCGCTTCCAAACCTATATGGTGAGGATCCGGCTGTTCAGATCACTGGCGTGCGGGGAACCGCCGCCAATGAACAAACGCTGATCCAAGTCCAAAAATCGTTAAAAGACGATAAAATTGAGAGTAAATCTATCTCTCTAGAAAATGGGGCGATTTTAGCCCGATTCAACAACTCTGATGTTCAGTTACGTGCGCGTGAAGTGATCATGAATGCACTGGGTGACCAGTATGTTGTTGCATTAAACCTTGCACCTGCAACGCCTAAGTGGCTTGAAGCTGTCGGTGGTGAACCGATGAAGCTTGGTCTTGATCTGCGTGGTGGGGTTCACTTCCTGATGGAAGTTGATATGGACACTGCATTAGGTAAATTGCAGGAACAAAACATGGATGGTTTGCGTAATGACCTGCGTCAAGAAGGCATTGCGTACTCTTCTATTCGTAAAGGCAATGATTACAGCGTGGAAGTTCGCTTCCGTAACGCGGATGATCGTAGCCAAGCTGAAAAAGCATTGTCTCGTAAATACCCAGACTTAGTCTTTAGTGATGGCAGCGATAACACTATGATTGCTGTTATGACCGACGAGCGCTTACGTGAAGCACGTAACTATGCTGTTTCTCAGAACATTACTATTATTCGCAACCGTGTAAACCAATTAGGTGTTGCGGAGCCACTTGTTCAACGCCAAGGTGCTGACCGAATTGTCGTTGAATTACCGGGTATTCAAGATACCGCTCGCGCAAAAGAAATTTTAGGTGCGACAGCGACATTAGAATTCCGTTTGGTGAATACTTCAGTCGATTCTTCAGCAGCAGAAAGTGGTCGTGTACCAGGTGACTCAGAAGTTAAATATGACCGTGAAGGCATGCCTTACGTATTATATAAGCGTGTGATCTTAACGGGTGACCATATTACCGATTCAACCTCTGAAGCGGATGAAAATGGTCAACCACAAGTGAGTATCAGCCTAGATAGTGCTGGTGGCTCTATCATGTCTGACTTTACGCGTGATAACCAAGACAAGCTGATGGCAACGCTGTTTGTTGAATACAAAGACAGTGGCAAAAAAGACGCAACAGGCCGTTCAATTTTGGTGAAAGATGAAAAAGTCATCAATGCGGCACGTATTTCTGCGCGTTTTGGTAGTAAATTCCGTATTACCGGTATTACTAACGGCACTGAAGCTCGCCAGCTTTCATTACTGTTACGTGCGGGTGCGTTGATTGCACCAATCCAAATTGTTGAAGAACGAACCATTGGTCCAACACTGGGTATGCAAAATATCGAGCAAGGGCTAAAAGCTTGTATCGCAGGCCTGTTAGCTTCTATCCTATTTATGATTATTTACTATCGTAAATTTGGTTTGATTGCGAGTAGTGCGCTGTTGGCAAACTTGGTGTTAATTGTTGGTGTAATGTCCTTATTACCGGGCGCGACACTCACCATGCCAGGTATAGCCGGTATCGTGTTAACCCTTGCGGTTGCCGTCGATGCGAACGTTCTTATCAATGAGCGGATAAAAGAAGAGCTGCGAAATGGGCGGTCTGTCCAGCAAGCGATTCATGAAGGCTATAAAGGCGCCTTCTCAAGTATTACAGACGCAAACTTAACGACACTTATCACTGCGATTATTCTTTATGCAGTGGGTACTGGGTCGATTAAAGGCTTTGCGATTACGACAGCGATTGGTGTCGCAACCTCTATGTTTACAGCTATCGTCGGTACACGTGCTATCGTGAACCTGCTTTACGGCGGTAAACGTATTAACAAGCTGTCAATTTAAGGAGCACGTTGTGGCACAGGATTATACTGTTGAACAATTGAACTATGGTCGTAAAGTCTATGACTTTATGCGCTGGGACAACGTTGCCTTTAGTATTTCTATCGTATTACTGATTGCTTCTTTTGTGATTATTGGCGTCAAAGGTTTTAACTGGGGCTTAGATTTCACTGGTGGTACGGTCATTGAAATCAACTTAAGTCAGCCAGCTGATTTGGATAAAATTCGTGATAGCTTGTCTAACTCGAACCATAAAGATCCATTAATCCAAAACTTTGGTAGCAGCCGCGACATCATGATCCGCATTCCGCCAATTGAAGGCACTGCGGGTCAAGAAGTTGGGAAAGAAATTATCACAATCATCAACCAGAGTGTAGATGATAAAGCAACCGTTAAGCGTATTGAATTCGTTGGGCCGAGTGTCGGTGCTGAGTTGGCGCAAACAGGGGCTTTGGCTCTGTTAACTGCGTTGATTTGTATCTTGATTTATGTCGGCTTCCGTTTTGAATGGCGCTTAGCTGCGGGTGCGGTATTGTCACTCGCGCATGACGTGATAATTACTTTAGGAATTCTGTCTCTGTTCCATATTGAGATAGATATGACTATCGTGGCATCATTGATGTCGGTTATCGGTTACTCACTGAACGACAGTATCGTTGTATCAGACCGTATCCGTGAGAACTTCCGTAAAATTCGCCGTGGTACACCATATGAAATCATGAACGTCTCTTTGACGCAAACATTGAGCCGTACCATCATGACATCAGCCACCACATTATTAGTGGTTCTGATGCTGTACCTATTTGGCGGTGCAATGCTGGAAGGCTTCTCATTGGTTATGTTAATCGGTGTAACTATCGGTACTATCTCATCTATTTATGTGGCTTCTGCATTAGCACTGAAGATGGGTATGAAACGTGAACACTTGATGCAAGCGAAAGTCGAAAAAGAAGGCGCAGACCAAGAGTCATTACTGCCTTAGTTTTAAAAACGATGAATAACTAAGTCAATTAGCACTCAAAATAGTTCGTGTTGTGAGTAGGCAGCAAGTGAACGATATCCCTAGGAGCATACAAAAGTATGTGACTAGGGTTAATAAGCGATGCCAACACCCCTACAACGGGAAATATGAAGAGTTACGAACACCCTAGGAGACATCTTCTAGGGTGTTTTTTCTTGCATAGTAGGGTAAACTACCTCCCCCTAAATAGATTCAGGAAACGCTATGCACTGCCCATTCTGCTCAGCTGTAGATACGAAAGTTATTGACTCGCGTCTGGTCGGTGAAGGGTCCCAAGTCCGTAGACGCCGCCAATGTTTACTTTGTCATGAGCGCTTCACAACCTTTGAAGTTGCTGAACTGGTCATGCCTAGGGTCATTAAAAGCGATGATATCCGCGAACCTTTTGATGAAGAAAAGCTTAATCGGGGTATGCAAAAGGCATTAGAAAAACGACCTGTAAGTTCTGATGCCATTGAACAAGCTATTATTTCGATTAAATCCCAGCTTCGGGCAACCGGGGAACGTGAAGTTCCGTCGAAATTAATTGGCGGTTTGGTTATGGATGAGCTGAAAAAGCTCGATAAAGTTGCCTATATCCGTTTTGCTTCTGTTTATCGCAGTTTTGAAGATGTGCGTGAGTTTGGCGAAGAAATCGCTAAATTACAGGATTAACGCCAATGATTGAACAAGACAACATTTATATGGCTCGTGCCTTTGAATTGGCACGAAAAGGGCGTTTTACCACATCACCTAATCCAAATGTTGGGTGCGTGATTGTGCGTGATGGTGTCATTGTTGGTGAGGGGTATCACCAAAAAGCAGGTGAACCCCATGCTGAGGTTCACGCATTAAGAATGGCCGGTGATAAAGCGCAAGGGGCAACAGCTTATGTCACTCTTGAGCCTTGTAGCCATCACGGCCGTACCCCGCCTTGCGCAGAAGCGCTGATCAATGCAGGTGTAAGCCGAGTCGTCGCTGCCATGCAAGACCCAAACCCTCAAGTTGCGGGCCGCGGTTTGTATATGTTGTCGCAAGCAGGAATTGAAACGCGCAGTAATGTTTTATTAGATGATGCAGAAGCGGCTAACCGCGGCTTCTTAAAACGTATGCGTACTGGCTTTCCCTATATTCAATTAAAACTCGCCGCTTCACTAGATGGCAAAACCGCCCTTGGAACTGGGGAAAGTAAATGGATCACCAGCCCCGCAGCTCGCAAAGATGTGCAAGCTCTTCGAGCCGAGGCTAGTGCTATCTTAAGTACCAGCAGCACCGTGGTTGCCGATGACCCTTCTTTAACGGTACGTTGGAAAGAATTACCTAGTAATATTCAGCAAATTTACCCTGAAGAACAAGTCCGTCAACCCATCCGTATTGTGCTAGATAACCACAATCGAGTGACTTCTGAGCATCGTGTCACTCAATTAGATGGCGAATGTTGGTTAGTGCGTTCAAACCCAGATGAAAATGCAGTATGGCAGGGGCAAGTTGAGCAAATCGCTATTCCTGCAGATGAAAACGGCACTGACCTCGTCATTTTGATGATGCAACTGGCTAAACGTAATGTGAATAGCATTTGGGTTGAGGCAGGGGCAAAACTTGCAGGCTCATTGCTTAAGTTAGGTTTAGTGGATGAGCTGATTGTCTATATTGCGCCTAAATTATTAGGAAATAGCGCTCGAGGCCTAGTGGACTTCCCACCGCTTAATGCCCTTATTGATGCGCCAAAGTTTGAATTTACAGAAGTGACACAAGTTGGGCCAGACCTACGTGTCAGGCTTCGTCCCGTATGGTAAGTGGTTTTTTTGAAAATCATACGTACGATACACGAAAGAATGTGATAAAATCCGCGCCCCGCGGGTTATAATTAATATTAGAGGAAGGCTATGAACGTAATTAAAGGTGTTGTTGCTGCGCCACAAGCGCGTGTTGCTATCGCTATCGCTCGTTTTAACAACTTTATTAATGATAGTCTGCTGGAAGGTGCTGTTGATGCGTTAGAACGCATTGGTCAGGTTTCAAATGACAACATTACAATTGTGTGGGTTCCAGGCGCTTATGAGCTGCCGTTGACCACAAAAGCATTAGTTGAAACGAATAAATACGATGCAGTCATTGCATTAGGTACGGTTATTCGTGGCGGTACCGCTCACTTTGAATATGTTGCAGGTGAATGTAGCTCCGGCCTATCCCATGTCGCGATGAACAGTGAAGTGCCAGTGACTTTTGGTGTGTTAACCACTGAAAATATCGAACAAGCCATTGAACGTGCGGGTACTAAAGCAGGTAATAAAGGTGCTGAAGCTGCACTGACAGCACTGGAAATGATTAATGTAATTAAGGCCATCAAAGGCAAATAATACACAATTAGCTCTATGTTGCCGTTTTTTCGCCACAATGGTGTAGATAACGCAATGCAACAAGTGTTTTTTGTGTACAGTTTTTAAATTTAAGGGGAATCTTGTGAAACCTGCTGCTCGTCGCCGCGCTCGTGAGTGTGCTGTACAGGCCATTTATTCATGGCAATTATCTGGCAATCCAATTGCTGAAGTCGAATATGAGTTTATTGCTGAACAGGACATGTCAGACGTTGACGTAAACTATTTTCGTGAACTGTTATCAGGTGTTGCGACCAACGCGACAAAACTTGATCAACTGATGGCGCCTTATTTATCTCGTCAGCTCGAAGAGTTAGGGCAGGTAGAAAAAGCGATTTTACGTGTCTCCATGTTTGAATTAAGTTTCCGTGAAGATGTACCTTATAAAGTTGCAATCAATGAAGGTATTGAATTAGCGAAAGTTTTTGGCGCAGAAGATAGCCATAAATTCGTTAACGGTGTATTAGATAAAGCTGCACCTGCGGTTCGCCGTAAAAAATAATAATACCAGGGTTCCCTCCTGTTGCACTACGGTAATGAATAGGTAGGCTGGGTTCCAGTCTACCTTTGTGTTTATATGCTCGCGATATTTCAATGATAGGTGAGCGAAAAATAATTGTGGCCAATTAGATACGTTATTTAGGTTAGCAATTATGCATTATTTACCTATTATTGAATTATTAGGGTGTAAATTATTTGCTTCGTCTCAAACGAAAATAGATATAGCGAAAACGGAAAATCTACCATGTCATATGGCGAATTTGACCTCATCGCGCGTTATTTTAACCGTCAAACCACTAACCGACGTGATGTTAATATCGGTATTGGGGATGACTGTGCGTTGATGACCATTCCAGAAAAACAGCAACTTGCTGTAAGCACTGACACTCTTGTTTCTGGTATTCACTTCCTACCAACCATTTCACCAGCTGATCTTGCTTATAAATCATTAGCCTCTAATTTAAGTGACCTTGCGGCGATGGGGGCGGATCCTGCATGGGTTTCTTTAGCAATTACATTGCCTTGCGTTGATTGTGATTGGTTGCAATCCTTTAGTGATAGTTTGTTTGAACAGCTTAACTATTATGGAATGCAATTGATTGGTGGTGATACAACACGCGGACCAATGAGTTTAACCTACACGGTTCATGGCTTAGTACCGAATGGTAAGGCGATGTCTCGCGCAGGGGCGCGCAATGGTGATTGGATTTATGTCACGGGTACTCTAGGTGATAGCGCAGCTGGCTTAGCTATTTTGCAAGATAAGCTGAATGTTAAAAATGTAGAACATCAAGAATGGCTAATTGCGCGTCATTTACGTCCGCAGCCACGTATTTTACAAGGCCAAGCGTTGAGAAACCTTGCTTCTTCAGCAATTGATATTTCGGATGGTTTAGTTTCTGATCTTAACCATATCTTGAAAGCGAGTGGTTGTGGCGCACGCATTAATTTAGATGCATTGCCTCAATCAGAAGCGTTGAAACAAAGTTGTAGTATTGAGCAAGGGCGCTTATGGTCTTTGAGTGGTGGTGAAGATTACGAACTCTGTTTTACCGTTCCTGAAATTAATCGTGGGGCGTTAGAGATGGCATTAGCGCATACGGGATCAGGCTTTACGTGTATCGGGCAAATTAAGCCGCAGTCTGAAGGAATTAGCTACTTTTGCAATAACCAAGAAGTTGATGTAAACCTAAAAGGTTTCGATCATTTTGTTTCGGAAGGTGCATAGAATGGCAAGTCGCCAAGAAAAAGCAGAAGCAAAAAAACGGCTAAATATGCGTAATCCTTGGCACTTATTGGCTACGGGGTTTGGTAGTGGCCTTTCGCCTATTGTACCTGGCACAATGGGCTCTCTTGCTGCGATACCTTTTTGGTTATTAATGGCAAATATGCCAATTTGGAGTGTGTGGGTACTCATTGTCGTGGGTTTTTGGATTGGTTGCCTAATTTGCCAGCGCACTTCCGACGATATGAAAATTCATGACCATGGCAGTATTGTTTGGGATGAATTTATCGGGATGTGGATTACGCTAATGGCGATCCCTGTTGTTGATTATGAGTGGGTCATCACCGCATTCTTTATTTTCCGCATTTATGACATGTGGAAGCCATGGCCGATACGGTTTTTTGACCGAAAAGTCAGCGGCGGTTTTGGTATTATGATTGATGATATTATTGCCGCGATTTTTGCCTATGTGACTATTTGGTTGCTGGTTTGGTATGAGATCATGCCATTCTCAACCAACTAAATACGCGTCATATTTTGCGCTGTGGCGTTGTTGGCCGCGTTCATTCGCCCTAGTCACATACTTTTGTATGCTCCTAGGGTCTTATTCACTTGCCGCCTAGCCACAACCCAAACTATTTAGCGTATTGGATATAATTGCTCATCGTAGTAACTTCTCTTGCTTCTCTTACTTCTTTCCACGCCGAATACCCATCACTGAGGTTTGCGCTAAGGTTAAGCCTTTGGTTTCGGGGGCAAATAGAACTGAGACAATCAACCCTATAAGTGAAACACCCGCCCCCATCAGCACTACCGAACTGACGCCGTATTTAGTGATAAATAGCGGTAGTGCCCATGTTGAAAAAATGGTTCCAATCCTGCTGATGGACATAATTACCCCAACGGCAGAGGCACGGATATCTGTTGGGAATAGTTCATTAGGATAGAGCCATTGTAAAATACCGGGACCGCCTGAAAAGAATGCGTAAATGCCAAACATAATAATCACAAGGCAAATACCGAGGTTTGAGAATAGCCCAAGTATCGCCAGTGCAAGAGTCATAATGGCAAAACTACCAATCAATAGTGGCCGCCGTCCCATTTTATTTAGCCAATACATCGCGGGTAAGCAGCCTAACATAAAGAATAAGCTGATAACCACGTTACCCAGTGCGGCATTTTTCCCTTGATCCCAACCGAGCTGGCCAACAATTTGTGGGCCAAAGGTGTAAATTGCAAACATCGGGATCACTTGGCAGGTCCAAATAATGGCAGTGAATAGAACGAAAGAAAAATGGCGCTTAGTGAATAACTGGAGGAAATGTGTTTTTTGTTGTTCTTCAGCTTCGAATACCACGGGCTGGCCAAACAGCTTTTCCATCATTTTTTCGCACTCTTTGACCCGGCCTTTACGAATAAGCCAAAGAGGGGACTCCGGTAAATCAAAACGGCCTATTAAAATGACGATGCAGGGGATAACTGCACTGCCAAGCATCCAGCGCCAGCCATCTTGAACGTCATACAGCATATAACCGACGAGATTGGCACAGGTTGCGCCCACATACCACATTGCCGCAATAAAACCGACAGCAAATGCGCGTTGTTTGGTATTAGAGAATTCGGTGATCATTGACGTTGCAATCGGGTAATCTGCACCAATTACTATCCCGATTAAGAACCGCATGATGAGCAGCTCCATCGGTGTTGAGACAAACATGGTCGCAACAGAAATAGCACCAATGGCAACAATATCAATTAAGAACATTTTGCGGCGACCGACTTGGTCACAAATATAGCCGAATAGGGAGGTTCCTATGAAGAGACCCGCAAGTGTTGCTGCTCCGAGTAAGCCAATCCATTCGCTACTTAAGCTTAATACAGGGGTAAGTTGTTCTAAAGCAACGCCAATCAGGACTAACACATAACCATCCAGAAAAGGCCCACCGCTACCCCACAGCATGATCCGCCGGTGAACGGAAGAAAATTGAATGTCATCAAAACTTTTTGGTTTCATTATGCATCCCTGTATCAGCGCAAATAACCGCTCAAAAGCTCTCGAAGCATGTCACTTCGAGAGTAATACGAAATAATCAGCCGTAACGAAATTCAATGCCAAATGTGCCGCGTGGGTATTCCCATTTTTCTAATGCACTATCTAGGCCTAGAATACGGCAAGTGCCACATTCAAGGCAGCCTGCATAGTCGAAACGAACTGAACCATCTTCTTGTTTTTTATACAAACCTGCTGGGCAGGCTTTGGTTAATGTTTCAAGCACCTGCATGTCTGGATGCTCTTTCACAACAATATGTGGGTTTTCTTCATCGACATTAAATTTATTAATACCGAGTTTGATATCAACGTTGACTGGATTACTCATATTGCTCTGACTCCTTTGATTCCATCCTTGAGCAAATTCATAAAGCCCACTTTTTTCGCGTGTTGTAACATGGTCTTACGCAGCGGGATAGGAGCTTCATCTGAAATAGTGAATAGCTTTTTCGCAATACCGACAGCCATTTCTGGATAGGCAGAGAACATGCGTGGATTATCCAAAAATTCAGGCATTTTTTGGTACATGTTCATATCTCGAAGAGGGCCTTCGTTGAGTAATTTGAGGTACTCACAGAGTCCTTGTTTACTAAAGTCCTCTTTTTTCATCGCGTTGAGTACTGCATTTGCCGCGGCTTCACCTGAAGCGACCGCTAAGTCCATTCCGCGAATGGTAAAGCCTAAGTTCATACACATACCCGCAGCATCACCAGCAATTAAAACACCATCGCGTACCAATTCGGATTGCATTTTTAGACCCGCTTCAGGGACGACGTGTGCGGCATATTCGAGCATTTTCCCGCCTTCAATTAGGGGGGCGACGGCAGGGTGATTCTTAAAGTCTTCTAACATTTGAGGAACAGACTTTTTGGCGTCTTTTATGTGGTGTAAACCACAAACTAGACCTAAAGAAACCGTATCTTCGTTGGTATATAGGAAGCCGCCTCCCATTAGGCCATCAGTAGGAGCCCCTGCAAATAACCATGCAACACCTTCTTTTTCTTTAAGATTAAAACGGTTAGCCAGGATATCTTTCGGTAGTTCAATAAGCTCTTTTACTCCAACCGCGACATGTTCCGCACTGACGCGTTTTGTCATACCAAGTTGTTCGGCAAGCAGTGAATTGACGCCATCCGCTAAAATGACCACTTTAGCTTCAAGTACGTCTCCATCAGCCTCAACACCAACTACCTTGCCATCGCGTTCAACTAACTTATCAACTCGAATCCCCGTAATACACTGTGCACCAGCATTTTCAGCTTGTTCAACTAGCCATGGGTCGAGTTTGCCACGTAGCACAGACCAAGAGGTTTCCTCTGGTTTTTGTTCAGCTGCATTTTGGAAATCGACGGTTACAGCGCCAGTTTCTGTCATGAATGACAGCTTTTCTCGGGTGATCATGCGTTCGATAGGTGCGTCTTGGGTAAACCCAGGAATGATCCGTTCTAAACTATGGGCATACATTCGCCCACCCGTTACGTTTTTACCGCCCGCGTAGTTTCCTCGTTCAATTAGGAGAACTTGAGCACCTTCACGGGCAAGTACCAGTGCAGCAACCGAACCAGCTAGGCCAGCGCCTACAATGATCGCATCAAAAATATCGTCGGACATAGTTTCTCCAAAGGTCACTAAACAGCGAGGCTAAAGCCCCACTGTTATTTGGTTTATTTAGCCAGTTGTTGAGTGAGTACCGGGAGGATTTTGAATAAATCCCCAACGATCCCATAGTCTGCGAATTGGAAAATAGGGGCATTTTTGTCTTTGTTAATGGCCACAATAATTTGGGCTCCATTTGCACCAACCATGTGCTGGATTTGACCTGAAATCCCTACTGCGAGATAAAGCTCTGGTTTGAGCATCAAATTGGAGATCCCAACGTAGCGCTCATGTTCCATCCATTTTTCATTTTCTGCGACTGGGCGTGAACAGGCAATTTCAGCACCAATGGTATCTGCTAATGTTTTGGCTATTGCAATGTTCTCTTGGCTACCAATCCCACGACCCACACTGACTACCAGACGCGCTTTGTCTAGTTCAACGGAGTTACCTGCTTTTTTCTGAACCGAGGTACGTACAATAGATTGTTTTGGTTCGACCCATTGTACAGCTTGAGCCGTACCGCTACGTGATGCATCATTTTGTGCAGCTTCAAATGTGCCTGTCGCGAGGGTGGCAATCGAAAATGAGCTCTCTAAGGTTTCTTGACCAAAGGCTAGACCACCGTAAACCATATGTTTAATAACGGGTTTTCCTGATTCGACTGTAATTGCTGCCGCATCGTTAGAAACGGCTGCTTGCAGTCTAGCGCCTAAACGTGCTGCTAATAATTTACCCCTACGGGTGTTAGGTAATAGCAATAAACCGTTATCGCCATGCTGTTTGATGGTTGAAACGATAGTGTCCGCATAATCTTCAATAATGCGATCGTCAGGTTTACCTGCCAGTTGAAAAACTTGCGTTGCACCGAGTTGGAAAGCTTGTGAGCTTTGTGTGTCATCAAGTGCTAATACATTGACTTGCTCTCCTAGAGCAAGGGCGCCACCGATAAGTTCAGGTAAGCGAGAAGTCATGTCACTAAATACCCAAACGGTTGATAATTTGCTCATAACGCCTCCGATTAAATAATTTTTCTTAAATGTTCAGCAAATTGTGCAATTTGGTCTTCGCCATCACCTTCAATGATGATGCGCTGGCGGACTTTTTGCTTAGGTGCCGCAATAGATTGCGCAGAAAGAGCTGCAACGTTATCTAAACCAATATCAGCCATCGTCCAAGCTTGAACGGGTTTTTTAGCCGCGCCTAAAATTGCTTTCATTGATGGAATAACGGGAACGTTAATATCGGAGGTAACAGCGACAATGGCTGGTAATGGTATGGACAGCGTTTCAATTTCATCTTCTAGCTCACGCTCTATAACTACCGTGTCAGCGGTGATTGAAACGATTTTCTTCACACCGTTGATGGCAGGAACTTGCAGTGTTTCGCCCATCAAGATACTGACTTGTTGTGCATTTAAATCAGCGGAACCATCACCACAAATAATTAAATCAAAACCGACTTTTTGAGCTGCAGAGCTCAAGGCCAGAGCCGTTTGATGTGGTAAGGCTTGTTCCAGTTGGTCATCAATAACAACCACAAGTTCATCTGGGCCACGAGATAAAACGTCTTTACGTGCTTTCATGTTGGTCAGTGCTTTACCACCGACACTTAACGCAATCACTTTACTGTCAGCTTGCTGCGCTTTTATTTGATTAGCGGTTTCAATTGCATTTAAATCATATTGACTGATTTTGGTATCAGCACGTGAAAAATCTAAAGAACCATCTGCGCTATTTACAATAATATCTTGTTCATCAGGAACAGATTTATAGCATGTAATAATATTCATTACATCTCCTAAAATAATATTAATAAATATGATCCGTTTCGGTTTCGGATTATATAATTATCATGAACTGGATATTTAAAAATAAAACCTAGGTCACCAATATTGAAAACCTTAAAATAAAGTCGGTTTAAATATTCATACTGATACCCTACTCACCAATACTGTAAAAATCATCAAGTTATCAACGAAATGTTCAATATTGCTACCCTAATCACCAATACTGAAGGTATTTAATAACATTAATGTTACACAATATTTTATCTCTATGTATTTATTGGTATTTAAAATCATTTCAAATGGAATAAATAATAACAATTATTTATCACGAATAATATTGTGACCTTAATAACAGAATTGTTAATGACGAATCGACATGATTTGAATAGTGATTGAATTAATGCGGAATTGAATTTTTAGGGGTTTATGGGATTTAATAATAAATAAGTAATGAGGTGTTAAATAATATCTATTCTTAAAGCTTATATATTAAATAATAAATTGGGAACGAACTATGAGCAAAGAAAATAAAAAGGGTGGAATAGAACCAAAAGTTTTTTTTCCACCGTTGATCATTGTTGGACTATTGTGTTGGCTAACTGTCCGTGACCTTGATGCTTCAAATGAAGTGATCAACCAAGTCTTCAGCTATGTCACTAATGTGTGGGGCTGGGCATTTGAGTGGTACATGGTTGTGATGTTTGGTGGATGGTTCTGGCTAATTTTGGGGCCTTATGCCAAAAAACGTTTAGGAGAAGAGAAGCCGGAATTTAGCCGTGCGAGCTGGATTTTCATGATGTTCGCATCTTGTACCTCTGCAGCGGTACTTTTTTGGGGGTCGATTGAAATCTATTATTATGTTTCTACACCGCCTTTTGGCTTTGAATCTTATTCAAACGAGGCCAAAAATATCGGGCTTGCATACAGCTTGTTCCATTGGGGGCCATTACCATGGGCGACCTATAGCTTCTTATCTGTCGCATTCGGTTATTTCTTCTTTGTCCGCAAAATGGATGTTATTCGTCCAAGTAGTACGTTAGTTCCTCTGGTAGGGGAAAAACGTGTCAATGGTTGGTTTGGGACTCTTGTTGATAACTTCTATCTCGTTGCTTTGATATTAGCAATGGGAACCAGTCTAGGGTTAGCAACACCGTTGGTTACTGAATGTATTCAATATTTATTTGGTATTCCACATACCTTACAACTTGATGCCATCATCATTTTCTGCTGGATCATTCTAAATGCAATTTGTGTGGCTTTCGGCCTGCAAAAAGGGGTGAAGATTGCCAGTGACGTACGTAGTTATCTCAGTTTCTTGATGTTGGGATGGGTATTTATCGTTGGTGGTGCTAGCTTTATTGTTAACTACTTTACCGATTCTATCGGTGTCCTAATGATGTATATGCCACGTATGCTGTTCTATACAGATGCGGTTGGTAAAAGTGGTTTCCCACAGGGCTGGACAGTATTTTACTGGGCATGGTGGGTTATCTATGCCATTCAAATGTGTATCTTCCTCGCACGTATATCGAAAGGCCGTACTGTCCGTGAATTGTGTATTGGTATGGTTGCGGGTTTAACCGCAGGATCGACATTAATTTGGACTATTTTAGGAAGTAATACTCTACAACTGATTGATAAAGACATTATCAACATTCCAAAACTGATTGAAGAATTCGGCGTTGCACGCGCCATCATTGAGACATGGGCTGCCTTACCTTTGAGCACTGTAACAATTTGGGGCTTCTTCATCCTCTGCTTTATCGCCACGGTCACACTGATTAATGCTTGTTCATACACTCTCGCTATGTCGACTTGTCGCGCAGTGAAAGAGGGTGATGAGCCACCATTATTAGTACGTATCGGTTGGTCTGTCTTAGTCGGTGTTATCGGCATTGTATTGCTGGCTCTAGGCGGATTAAAACCAATACAAACCGCGATAATTGCTGGAGGATGCCCACTTTTTTTCGTCAACATCATGGTAACGCTTTCCTTTATTAAAGATGCCAAAGTGCATTGGAAAAATGACTAATTTATTCAAAAACAACATGTAAGAGGTTATTGATATGGATTTTAGATTGAATGATGAGCAGGAGTTGTTTGTCGCAGGGATCCGTGAACTGATGGCCAGTGAAAACTGGGAGAGCTATTTCGCACAGTGCGACCGCGACAGCCAATATCCTGAACGTTTTGTAAAAGCCTTAGCGGACATGGAAATCGATAACCTGCTGATCCCAGAAGAACATGGCGGCTTAGATGCAGGGTTTATTACGGTAGCTGCAGTATGGATGGAATTAGGCCGCCTAGGTGCACCAACCTATGTGCTGTACCAATTACCGGGTGGTTTTAACACCGTACTGAGGGAAGGGACTCAAGAGCAAATTGATAAAATTATGGCGTTTCGCGGCACAGGTAAACAAATGTGGAACTCTGCGATCACTGAACCGGGTGCCGGTTCTGACGTCGGTAGCTTGCAAACCACTTATCAACGTCGTAATGGCAAAGTTTATCTTAATGGTAGCAAATGCTTTATCACCAGTAGTGCCTACACACCGTATATCGTGGTGATGAGCCGTGATGCGGATTCGCCAGATAAACCTGTCTTTACTGAGTGGTTCTTGGATATGAGCAAACCGGGTATCAAGGTGAATAAACTTGAGAAACTGGGTTTACGCATGGATAGCTGCTGTGAAATCACGTTTGATAACGTTGAACTTGATGAAAAAGATATGTTCGGCCGTGAAGGTAATGGTTTCAACCGTGTGAAAGAAGAGTTTGACCACGAGCGTTTCCTTGTGGCTCTGACTAACTACGGTACAGCAATGTGTGCGTTCGAAGACGCGGCTCGCTATGCAAATCAGCGTGTTCAATTCGGTGAAGCAATTGGTCGTTACCAATTAATTCAAGAAAAATTTGCACATATGGCGATCAAGCTCAATTCAATGCGCAACATGTTATATGAAACTGCATGGAAGAGTGACAACGGATTGATCACCTCGGGTGATGCAGCGATGTGTAAATACTTCTGTGCAAATGCGGCGTTTGAAGTTGTGGATTCTGCGATGCAAGTACTCGGCGGTGTCGGAATTGCAGGTGAGCATCGAATTGCACGTTTCTGGCGTGACTTACGTGTGGATCGTGTATCTGGTGGTTCAGATGAAATGCAAATACTAACACTAGGCCGCAGTGTACTGAAACAGTACCGCTAATAACTGAATGCTTATAGGTTGGCTTTTTTAGCGAGCCAACCAAGTTTCACAGGAGACGAGAACATGGCAGAGCATCTACCTATGCCAGAGTTTGGCCCATTAGCTGGGGTCAGAGTGGTATTTTCAGGGATTGAAATAGCCGGCCCATTTGCAGGACAAATGTTTGCAGAGTGGGGCGCAGAAGTGATTTGGATAGAGAACGTAGCGTGGGCGGATACCATTCGTGTTCAGCCTAATTATCCTCAGTTATCAAGGCGTAACCTGCGTGCATTATCACTGAATATCTTTAAAGATGAAGGGCGAGAAGCATTCCTGAAGCTAATGGAAACAACGGATATATTCATTGAGGCTAGTAAAGGACCCGCATTTGCCCGTAGAGGGATCACCGATGAGGTACTTTGGGAACACAACCCAAAATTGGTTATCGCTCATTTATCAGGCTTCGGACAATATGGCGACCCTCAATACACTAACCTAGCGGCCTACAATACCATTGCACAGGCTTTCAGTGGTTATCTTATCCAAAATGGTGATAAAGACCAGCCAATGCCTGCCTTCCCTTATACCGCAGATTATTTTTCTGGCATGACCGCCACAACAGCAGCTCTCGCAGCACTGTATAAAGCGCGTGAAACGGGTAAAGGGGAAAGCATTGATATCGCCATGTACGAAGTGATGTTGCGTATGGGGCAATACTTCATGATGGATTACTTCAATGGTGGCGAAATTTGCCCACGTATGACCAAAGGGAAAGACCCGTACTACGCGGGTTGTGGGCTCTATAGCTGTAATGATGGCTATATTGTGATGGAAGTCGTTGGTATCACTCAAGTACAAGAAATATTTAAAGATATTGGTCTTGGTCATTTACTAGGAACGCCAGAAATACCCGAAGGGACTCAGCTCATTCATCGAATTGAATGTCCTTATGGACCTTTAATGGAAGAAAAACTCGATGAATGGCTAGGCGCACGCTCGATTGATGAGGTGTTAGCAAGGTTGGCTGAGCTGAACATTGCAAGTGCGAAAGTATTAACTATTCCTGAGCTAGATACTAACCCTCAATACATAGCTCGGGAGTCGATTACCAGTTGGCAGACCATGGATGGGCGCACATGTCGTGGTCCAAACGTTATGCCAAAATTCAAAAATAATCCGGGCCAAATATGGCGCGGTATGCCATCACATGGCATGGATACCACTGATATATTGAAAAATATTGGATATAGCGAAACAGATATTCGGGGGTTAGTCGACAAAGGACTGGCCAAAATAGTGGATTAATTGAATGAATATTCAGGTCAATTAATCCATTGGCCTGAATATTCATCAGGGAAATGATGGGAAGCAATTAATGGATGTAATCGGTAAACAAAATTTGCGTCAAATGTGGGATGATTTAGCGTTAACCCACGGTAATAATAAGGCGCTTATCTTTGAATCCTGCGATGGAAATGTTCGTGAATTCAGTTATAGAGAGATGAATGAACACATTAATCGCACAGCAAACCTCTTTTTAGCTTATGGCATTCAAAAAGGGGATAAGGTTGCTTTACATTTAGATAATTGCCCAGAGTTTTTCTTTTGCTGGTTTGGCTTGGCAAAAATTGGGGCGATTATGGTCCCTGTTAATGCACGTTATAAATACAATGAAGCCGCTTGGATTATGCAAAACTGCCAGCCACGGATGGTCGTGACTTGTGCGACTTTTTTAGATATTTATCAACGTGTACTTGATGATGAAAGTACCAGCCTTGAACATATTTTTTTAATTTCAGATACCCCCGTTAAACAACAAAACGGCGTTTCAGACTTTTTGCTTGAACAAGCACAAAAACCCATTGAATTGACACAACTCATTGCGTTAAGTGTTGATGATACTGCGGAAATTTTATTTACTTCGGGTACGACCTCAAAACCCAAAGGGGTGATCATTACCCACTATAACTTACGTTTTGCGGGTTACTACTCTTCTTGGCAGAACACCCTGCGCTCAGATGATATTTATCTGACTGTCATGCCTGTTTTTCATATCGATTGCCAGTGCACCGTGTCCATGGCCGCCTTTTCGGTGGGCGCTACTTTTGTGTTACTCGAAAGGTACAGTGCACGACGTTTTTGGCAACAAGTCGTGAAACATCGAGCGACGGTGGTTGAGTTGATCCCAATGATGATCCGCACGTTATTAAGTCAACCTCTGGCGGATAACGAAAAAGACCATTGTTTACGTGAAGCGATGTTCTATCTCAATTTGAGTAATGAGGAAAAAGAACAATTTATGGCGCGTTTTGCGGTGAAGAGTTTTCTGACCTCATATGGCATGACGGAAACCATCGTGGGGTTGATTGGCGATAGGCCCGGTGATATTCGTCGCTGGCCATCTATTGGCCGCCCCGGTTTTTGCTATAAAGCACAAATCAGGGATGAAAATAACAAACCTGTTGCAGCAGGGGTGGTAGGCGAGCTCTGTGTTAAAGGTGAACGCGGAAAAACCTTATTTAAAGAGTATTACAACAACCCAGAAGCAACGGAGAAAGCTTTCGATAAACAAGGCTGGATGCATACCGGAGACTTTGCTTATCAAGATGACGATGGCTTTTTCTATTTTGTGGATAGAAGCATGAACATGATCAAACGGTGCGGTGAAAACGTTTCGTGCAGTGAGATTGAAAATATCATTGCTTCACATCCCGCTATCGTTGACGTGGCCGTGATAGGTGTTGCTGATGAAATTCGTGATGAAGCAATTAAAGCCTTTATTGTGCTAGAAGAGGGTGAAACCTTAACGCAGGAAGAGTTTTTCGCTTTCTGTGAAAAGCAGATGGCGAAATTTAAAGTGCCGTCATGGGTTGAGGTACGTAAGGATTTACCGCGTAACTGTTCTGGGAAAGTACTGAAAAAACACCTGAAATAATCGAATAATTCTATTAATTACGCGAACGTTTTGGTTGTAACCATTTGCAGCCAAAATGCGAACGCATGATCACTAAAGGATTGCACTATGAGCGAATCATTAAAAGTTACCCGTAATGGCTCCATTTTAGAAATCGTACTTGATAGACCTAAAGCGAATGCAATTGATGCGAAAACCAGTTTCAAAATGGGTGAGGTTTTTCTCAACTTCCGTGATGACCCATCATTACGCGTTGCGATTATCACCGGTGCTGGCGAGCGGTTCTTCTCTGCCGGTTGGGATTTAAAATCTGCTGCAGAAGGTGAAGCCCCAGATGCTGATTTTGGTCCTGGTGGTTTTGCAGGGCTTACTGAAATTTTCAATTTGAATAAGCCTGTCATTGCAGCTGTAAATGGTTATGCGTTTGGTGGAGGTTTCGAACTGGCTTTAGCAGCAGATATGATTATTTGTTCTGAAAATGCTAGCTTTGCATTACCAGAAGCACAACTTGGCATTGTACCTGATAGCGGCGGTGTCTTACGCTTACCCAAAATTCTTCCAGCACCCATTGTGAACGAAATGGTAATGACGGGTAGGCGAATGGATGCGAAGGAAGCATTACGTTGGGGAATTGCTAACGATGTTGTACCAATTGAAAACTTAATGGACAAAGCGCGTCAGTTAGCGGAGCAAATCACCCAAAGTGCGCCACTTGCTGTCGCTGCACTGAAAGAAATTTTCCGTGCGACAGGGGAGCTCACTGTTGAAGAGGGGTATAAACTCATGCGCAGCGGTGTACTGACAAACTACCCTGCGGTTTTACATTCCGAAGATGCAACAGAAGGCCCACTCGCATTTGCCGAAAAACGTTCACCAAGTTGGAAAGGGCGCTAGTTAAGCTAGCAGCGAGGTGAATTTTGAGCTTTTACGCTTTTGAAGGGGTGATCCCAGTTGTTCACCCTACCGCATATGTACACCCATCAGCGGTAGTGATTGGTGATGTTATTATCGGCGAAGGAGTTTTTATTGGGCCTAACGCCTCTTTACGTGGGGATTATGGACGATTGATCATAGAAAAAGGCGCGAATATTCAGGACTGCTGCATCATGCATGGCTACAGTGATGTAGAAACCATTGTCCATGAATGCGGACATATAGGCCACGGAGCTATTCTACATGGATGCATTATTGGCCGTGATGCTTTGGTTGGAATGAACAGTGTTGTTATGGATGGTGCTGTGATTGGTGAGGAAAGCATTGTTGCTGCGATGAGTTTTGTTAAAGCCGGTTTTCAAGGAGAAAGCCGTCAGATGTTAGTCGGAAGTCCAGCACGTTTTTTACGCTCAGTGACTGATGAAGAACTGCATTGGAAGCGGTTAAACACTAAAGAATATCAAGACTTAGCCGGTCGGTATCAGCAATACCTACAAGAAACTCAGCCCTTAACAGAGCTTGAAGTTAATCGACACCAATTATTTGGTACAACGGATGTAAAACCTAAGGGGCAGTGATTCACAAAAAGGCCGTAAAATAAAAAAACGCAGCTGGTGAAGTCTGCGTTTTTTATTGGTGTGAAGCTAAGAAATAGGTTTAGCGACGTTGTGATTTTGATAGCATCCATTGCCATTTTTGCTCTCGATTTAATTCACTTGGCGGCATAGAAGCTGCTTTTATAGGAGAATCGATAGTGACTTTTTCAGCTTGATGATTTCTTAAACGTGCATAAAGCTGGTTATCAATTTTCTTAACTTTAATAAGCCGCTGACATTGGCAACCTCGTCCCGATAATTTATTTGGGATCATTTTTACTTCACACTGAATTTCAGCAACATCAGATAAAATATAAGAAACAATATTGACGGCATTAGGATGCGGGATACCAAAGTTGTTAGATATCTCTCTAGCTGTTGTCCAGCGGCCTTGTTTCATTACCCAGTTCGCAATAGATAAATACAAGGGTTCATTAATAAATTGTCCACACATAAGCGCTCCCAAATCTATTTATTAAAATTGATTAAATAAAAATAAACTATATGAAAATTGTAGTTGGAATAGCGTTTATTTGTTTCCTGGTTTGTTAATTAAGAAAACAAAATAATTACTTATTAATTTTCGGTTAAAATTGTTAAAATAATATATTCGTTATAGAAATTAGTTGTCATTTTCAAAATGATATTTTACGAATATAACTCAGAGACTAAATTACTCAGTCCTATAGTGACAAAGTTCATATTAATAGATTTTAAAATAATTTGCATGTCTTTATTGTAAAAACTCACATTCAAGATAAAAGCTTTGTTTATATTCTTATTTCAGGTAAATAGCTGAATATTGTTGTAGATAAACTGATTGTATTTAGTTTTATATTTTATTTTAATGATCTTGAAATATAATAAAAATGTGACATATTTTTTTAATGAACATGAATGAGTCAGTAATAACAGGGAGATAAATACTTTTTTAGTGTATTAAGAAAAGGAATAAGAGTGATTGGCTTTGTGATTGAATAGGGCATTGTATTGTTAATGCAATGCCCTAAAGATAAAAATTATTTGGCTAAGTAGTTATTAATAGAATTAACAATACCAGTGGAATCTAAGCCCAATTCAGCAATAAGTTCCTCTTGGGTACCTTGAGAAATAAAATAATCAGGTAAACCAAGGTTTAAGGTTGGAATAATTTTTTTCTCATGCATTAAGAATTCATTCACGCCGCTACCTGCACCACCCATGATGGCATTTTCTTCGAGAGTGACAAGAACATCATGAGTCTCGGCTATTTCAAGGATCAGGGCTTCGTCTAAAGGCTTCACAAAGCGCATATCAATGACAGTTGCATTGAGTTGCTCGGCAGCGACTAATGCGTGGCTTAATAATGTGCCAAAGCATAAGATAGCGACTTTTTCACCTTGGCGACGAATAATACCTTTACCAATAGGTAGTGGTGATAATGGCTGTAATTCAGCGCCTGTTCCTGTGCCTCGAGGGTAACGCACTGCACATGGGCCATCTTGGTAATGGTAGCCAGTATGTAGCATTTGGCGGCACTCATTTTCATCACTTGGGGCCATAATAACCATTGTTGGTATACAGCGTAGAAATGAAATATCAAAAGAACCTTGGTGAGTTTGCCCATCTGCCCCGACAACACCAGCTCGGTCAATCGCAAACATGACAGGAACCTTCTGGATAGCCACATCATGAATGACTTGGTCGTAACCGCGTTGCAAGAACGTGGAATAGATGGCAACGATAGGCTTATAGCCACCAATGGCAAGGCCGGCTGCAAATGTGACCGCATGTTGTTCAGCGATCGCGACATCGAAGTATTGGTCTGGGAATTCTTTAGAGAAGCGAACCATACCAGACCCTTCACGCATAGCAGGGGTGATAGCCATCAATTTGCTATCATTTTTAGCCTCTTCACATAGCCAATCACCAAAAATTTTAGAGAAAGTCGGCCCTGTCTCTTTGCTTTTGGGTAAAGTGAATGTGCTTGGGTCAAATTTAGGAACCGCGTGCCAGCTAATAGGGTCTTTTTCTGCCGGCTCATAACCTCGGCCTTTCTTGGTCATGATATGTAAAAATTGCGGGCCTTTTAAATCACGCATATTTTTTAACGTTTGAACTAAGGCAACAACATCATGGCCGTCAACAGGGCCAATATAGTTAAAACCTAATTCTTCAAACATGGTTCCCGGTACAACCATGCCTTTAATGTGTTCTTCTGTCTTTTTCAGTAGCTCTTTAATCGGTGGCATGTTAGAAAAAACTTTTTTGCCACCTTCACGCAATGTTGTGTAGAGCTTTCCAGAAAGCAAGTGAGCTAAGTGGTTGTTGAGTGCGCCAACATTTTCTGAAATAGACATTTCGTTATCGTTTAAGATAACCAACATATCAGGTGCGGCATCCCCTGCATGGTTCATCGCTTCAAATGCCATTCCTGCAGTGATCGCGCCATCACCAATCACACAAACCGTCTTACGGCTTTGTTGCTCTTTTTCTGCGGCAATGGCCATACCTAAACCGGCACTAATGGATGTTGAGGAATGGCCAACGCTTAAAATGTCATATTCACTTTCTTCACGCCATGGAAAGGGATGCAAACCATTTTTTTGACGGATGGTATCAATACGGTCACGGCGACCCGTCAATATTTTATGTGGGTAGGCTTGGTGGCCGACATCCCAAACAAGGTTATCAAATGGAGTTTTATAGACATAATGCAATGCGACGGTGAGTTCAACAGCACCGAGACCAGAAGCAAAGTGACCGCTAGAGCGACCCACGCTACTCAGTAAAAATTGTCTGAGTTCATCACAAAGCTTAGGCAAACTCTCTTTAGGCAACAGACGAAGCTCATCTGGTGTCTCTGCCAAGGCTAGCGTTGGATATTTAGCGATATCAATACTCATTAGTTGCTCACTTATAATTAATAAAAAACCCAACTTACTTAGCCACAATAAAATGACTATTCTCAGTATTTAGCGACATAAGGCTTCTATGTGCTGTTGGGTTGCCTTCGTTTATCGTCTGCCTATAACTCTATTGATTAAGAAGTCATCCATCTATTTTTTGGGGCTATAGGTATGATTCGAAGATGCATTAAGGTAATAATTGCCGTAATTATCGATCTTCTTGTAGCTAAAAGGCAAAGCATATTGTCAGCTTTTACGCTCAATAATGAAATTAGCTAAAGCACTTAGCATTTCTATATTATATCCATGGGACTGGAGAGTCTCTAAAGCATCTATCGCATCATGATATAGCTCACGTGCTTTTTTTTGTGCTGCTTCAAGGCCTAATAGCGATGGGTAGGTGCTTTTTTCATGTTCGGCATCCGTTCCTTGGCGTTTACCCGTAACTTCACTATCACCGATAACATCTAGGATATCGTCCTGTACTTGAAAGGCAAGGCCGATGGATTGTGCATATTTGTCTAAAACAGGCAGTAATTGTTGGCCTTTTTCACCGGCTGCAAAAGCACCAAGACGGATTGCTGCACGAATCAATGCACCTGTTTTATGTTGATGAATGCGCTCGAGGGATTCAAGGTTAACTTGCTTTCCTTCCGCATCTAAATCAAGAGCTTGCCCACCACACATACCAGCTAAACCGCTTGCGTATGATAACTCTGCAATCATCGCTATGCGGTCTTTATCAGTAACATCTGGCATAGGTGCCGATGACAGCAGTTGGAATGCCAATGTTTGCAATGCATCTCCAGCAAGTACCGCATTACCTTCACCATATTTAATGTGGCAAGTCGGTTGGCCGCGACGCAAATCATCATCATCCATTGCAGGTAAATCATCATGGATTAATGAATAAGCATGAATACATTCGACGGCGGCTGCAGGGGCATCAAGATTTTCTTGGCTAACACCAAACATAGAGCCGATGGCATAAGTTAAAAATGGGCGTAAACGTTTTCCACCTAATAATGTGCCATAACGCATTGCTTGTGCAAGTGGAAGGTCTGTAAATGGCAGTGCGTTTAAGGCATCTAATAGGTATTGATTGACTCTGTCGTAGGCCTGTTTTTGTTGCTGCGTAAAGCTATCTAAATGTTGTTCAGACATAATTTATTCAGTATCAGGTGAAAAATCGGCTAGAGGTTTATTTTCGTCATCACTCAGCAAAATTTGTACACGTTGCTCAGCTTGCTGTAGTACTTTTTGACCTTGTTTAGCAATTTGAACACCACGTTCAAACTCATTAAGGGCATCTTCTAAGGGAAGCTCACCAGATTCTAGGCGAGCGACGATCTGCTCTAGCTCTTGAAGCGAGTTTTCAAAACTAACAGTTGGAACTTGCTGAGTTTTTTCTTTAGCCATAATATTTAGCCACTAATGTGAAATCAGTTAATTCGAGGGATTTTAAATATTCAGCAGACTAACGCAGTCTTGCTACGGTTACAATTTATTATTGGGGTTTTTAGATTCAACCCGCAAGATAGTGTTATAATACGCCTCATTATTGACAATTGGTAACGTGTCATGTGTCTCTGTTAAGGCACATTCGTTTGCCCCCAACCACCATGAACATGCAGCTATTATGAAGTTTATCATTAAGTTATTCCCAGAAATTACCATTAAAAGCCAAACTGTTAGGCTACGTTTCATTAAAATTTTGACCAGTAATATCCGTAACGTGCTTAAACCACTTGGCGAAGAAATTTCGGTTGTCCGTAATTGGGATAACATTGAAGTGCGTGTGAAGGGGGAAACAAAACACGACGAAATTTGTGACATGCTAGGGCGTATCCCAGGTATTCACCATATTCTCGAAGTGGAAGAAAAACCATTTACCAGTCTACATCATATTTACGAAATGACACACGAAGCCTATGGTGAGTCATTAGAAAATAAAACATTCTGTGTGCGGGTAAAACGTCGCGGTAAACATGAGTTTTCATCCATCGATGCCGAACGCTATATTGGTGGTGGGCTGAACCAGCACATTGCGTCTGCAAAAGTTAAGCTTAAGGATCCTGATACCACGATCCACTTAGAAATCGAAGATGATAAACTTATCTTAGTTAAAGCACGTATTGAAGGTATCGGTGGTTTCCCTATCGGGACCCAAGAGGATGTGTTATCACTCATTTCTGGTGGTTTTGATTCAGGTGTCTCGAGCTATATGTTGATGCGTCGTGGTTGTCGTGTTCACTATTGCTTCTTTAATTTAGGCGGCGCTGCACATGAAATTGGTGTGAAACAAATTGCACATTATCTGTGGAACCGTTTTGGTAGCTCCCATAAAGTTCGTTTTATTGCTGTCAACTTTGAGCCAGTTGTGGCTGAAATTTTAGAAAAAGTGGATGATGGCCAAATGGGTGTTGTGCTCAAACGTATGATGGTAAGAGCCGCATCTAAAGTTGCAGAACGTTATGGCGTTCAGGCGATTGTTACGGGTGAAGCACTGGGGCAGGTGTCAAGCCAGACTCTAACAAACCTGCGCTTAATTGATAATGCTTCTGATACCCTCGTATTAAGGCCGCTAATTTCTCATGATAAAGAACACATTATCAAGCTAGCTCGCCAAATTGGTACTGAAGATTTTGCTAAAACCATGCCTGAATATTGTGGTGTGATTTCAAAAAGCCCAACAGTGAAAGCGGTGAAAGCGCGTATTGAAGCGGAAGAGGGCAACTTTGATTTCGGTATTTTAGAGTCTGTTGTTGAACAAGCGCAAAATATTGATATTCGCCAAATTGCACAAGAAAGCCTTGAAAAAGTCCCTGAAATTGAAATGGTGAGTGAGCTTTCAATTGAAAATGAAGTGATTTTAGATATTCGTTCAATTGATGAATTTGAAGATAAACCATTAAACGTGGATGGAATGGAAGTTAAGCATATTCCATTCTATAAGTTGAGCACGCAATTTGGTGACTTACCAAAAGATAAAACCTACTTATTATATTGTGACCGTGGGGTAATGAGCCGCTTGCAAGCGCTATACCTAAAGGAACAAGGTTATGAAAATATAAAGGTTTATCGGCCGTAGCTTAAAACAGGGTGCTTGCATCACCAACTCATCATCAGAGAGAAATGTGGGGGAAAACTCCCCCACAAGGCTAGTTATCGCAGAATAACGTAGCTTGAACCAGCGTGCTTCCGCTACTGATACTGAAAGAGCATAGCCTTTCTTGCATCAATAACGAAAAACACAATACCGTAAGGCACACGGTAACTAGCCCCAGAAGGGCAATTTTGGCCATTCCTCTTGACTCCTTTTTTAAAAGGAGACAGAATCCAATTGTTGAGAGTTGGAGACTGCCTCGGATTAAGATTAACATCTAATTCGGGGCTTTCGTCTTTTTGGCTCTCGCAAGGCTTGAACCAAAATGATCCAAGCACCCGCGGCAATCATAGCAAAAATTCACTCTAAACAAATCTTTTTGTCGTTCATTTTTTAAATAAAAATATTTAAATTCAGTTGGTTATGATTATTTTGATATCATTGATATTAATATGATTGCTGGTGCAATCGAAATAGAAATGGCAAAGTGAGTTGAATAAAAATAAGTAGAGAATAAAAACAGGGTGCTTGT
>NZ_JAMPNW010000032.1:0-44656 GCF_028479545.1 Providencia sp. PROV201 | reverse complement strand
GTATGACGGGTAATGGGTGTTAGAGCATTGGTTTACCATAATCCATCGGCGACAAATCAAAGTACTTAGCCACTGTCTGCCCAATGTCCGCGAAGGTTTCGCGATGACCTAATGAACCTGGTTTCACTTTCGGGCCATAAACCAACACAGGAATGTGCTCACGGGTATGGTCAGTACCTGGCCAAGTTGGGTCACAACCGTGGTCAGCCGTTAAAATTAGAATGTCGTCTTCTTTAACTAATTTCATCAGCTCAGGTAAACGGCGGTCGAATAATTCTAATGCTGCGGCATAACCGGCCACATCACGGCGGTGGCCATATGCAGAGTCAAAATCCACAAAGTTAGTGAAAACGATAGTGTTGTCACCCGCCAGTTTCATTTCTTCAACGGTGGCATCGAACAGCGCATCAATGCCTGTGGCTTTGATTTTCTTAGTGATACCTACGTGAGCGTAAATATCCGCAATTTTACCGATAGAGACGACTTCACCTTGTTTTTCATCAACTAATTTTTTCAATACCGTTGGTGCTGGTGGCTCTACCGCTAAGTCATGGCGGTTACCTGTACGTGTGAAGTTACCAGCCTTGTCACCAACAAATGGACGCGCGATAACACGGCCAATGTTATAACCACCTTTGGTTAACTCTTCACGCGCAATTTCACACAGCTCATACAGTTTATCTAAGCCGTAAGTTTCTTCGTGACACGCAATTTGGAATACTGAGTCAGCAGAGGTATAGAAAATAGGTTTCCCTGTTTTCATATGCTCTTCACCCAGTTGATCAAGGATAACTGTACCTGATGAATGACAGTTACCTAAATAGCCCGGTAAGTTAGCTTTCTCAACTAAAGTGTCCAACAGTTCTTGTGGGAAGCTGTTTTCTTCATCAGAGAAATAACCCCAGTCGAATAGCACAGGCACACCCGCAATTTCCCAGTGGCCTGATGGCGTATCTTTACCCGAAGAAATTTCGCTCGCATAACCATATGCGCCAATAATTTCTGCTTTAGGATCAAGGCCCGCAGGGAATGAACCGCTTGATTCCTCTCCTGCTTTACCTAAACCTAATTTTGTTAAATTCGGTAAATGCAGAGGCCCTTTACGGCCAATATCCGCTTCGCCGCGTGCGCAAGCATCTGCAATGTGACCCAACGTATTTGAGCCTTCATCACCAAATTTATGTGCATCGTGTGCAGCTCCGATCCCAAAGGAATCCAAAACCATAATAAATGTGCGTTTCATATTTTTCTCCTGCGGTATTTTTAAATACGATATACCACTAAAATCTATTTGTATTATTCGCTGATTTGGCGATAAACCATAGGTGTCGCTTCAGGTGCCTTGTCGCCAATCACCATCGCTTCGCGCACTTCTTTCGCCGCTTCTTCCCACGCTTTTTCACTATTTGCATGGATAATGGCCAGTGGCGTCTGGGTATCCACTTTGGCACCTAACGCAGCGATATCGCTCAAACCAACGCTATAATCAATTGGGTCTGTCGCTTTACGACGACCACCACCTAAAGTCACGACAGACATACCCAGTGCACGTGTATCCATTTGCGTGATAATACCGTCTTGTGGTGCATAAACGGCTTTGCTCAGCACAGCTGTTGGCAGATATTTGTTGTAGTTTTCAACAAAATCAACAGGCCCTTTTTGAGCGGCAACCATGCGGCCAAACACTTCTGCCGCTTTACCATTATCTAATACTGCTTGTAATTTTTGGCGCGCTTCTTCGCGGTTTGCAGCTAATGAACCAGACACTAACATTTCTACGCATAATGCCATGGTAACTTCATAAAGGCGTGGATTACGGTATTCACCCGTTAAGAATTGAACCGCTTCACGTACTTCAACTGCGTTACCTGCACTGGATGCCAACACTTCATTCATGTCAGTCAATAATGCGGTCGTTTTACAACCCGCCCCATTGGCTACTTTAACAATAGACTCTGCTAGCTGTTCTGACTTCTCATACGTTGGCATAAATGCACCAGAGCCGACTTTAACGTCCATCACTAGAGCATCAAGGCCTTCAGCCAGTTTTTTGCCTAAAATTGAAGCCGTAATTAGCGGAATTGAGTCCACTGTCGCGGTAATATCACGGGTCGCATAAAAACGTTTATCAGCAGGCGCCAATGAGTTAGTTTGCCCAATAATTGCCACCCCGACATCTTTGATAATGTCACGGAAACGGACATCATCTGGGAAGATATCGAAATTAGGGATCGCTTCAAGCTTATCTAATGTCCCACCGGTGTGGCCTAGACCACGGCCTGAGATCATCGGTACATAACCACCACAAGCTGCAACCATTGGACCAAGCATCAGTGAAGTCACATCACCCACGCCGCCCGTTGAGTGTTTATCAACTAATGGGCCATTGAGGTTGAGTGATTTCCAGTTCAGAACCGTACCTGAATCACGCATTGCTAATGTCAATGCAACACGCTCAGGCATGGTCATATCATTAAAATAGATAGTCATTGCCAATGCAGCAATTTGACCTTCTGAAACTGAGTTATCACGAACTCCATTGATAAAGAAACGAATTTCTTCTTCACTTAATGGCTTACCATCGCGTTTTTTACGGATAATTTCTTGTGCCAGAAACACAATATGCTCCTTTAAAGTCGAATTTATCGGCTAACAATATTGCGATAATTAATAGCTGCTGCTTGATTTTTTAACGTCAAAACCCAGCGTATTTAATAAATTTGCTAATAAGCTAGAAGCCCCAAAACGGAAGTGGCGGCTATCAGCCCAATTGTCACCTAAAATTCGTCCCGCTAACGCTAAGTATTCAGCGGCTTCTTCTGCGGTACGTACACCACCAGCTGGCTTAAAGCCCACTGTTTTTTCAACGCCCATATCATGGATGACTTGCATCATGATTTCTGCACTTTCTAAAGTTGCATTAACAGGCACTTTACCCGTAGAGGTTTTAATAAAATCAGCACCCGCTTTAATCGAAATTTCAGACGCTTTACGGATTAACGCTGCATCTTTTAATTCACCTGTTTCAATGATCACTTTCAACAACACATTGGCAGCTGCACAAGCGTCTTTACAGGCTTTCACTAAGTCAAAACCAATTTGTTCATTACCGGCAATCAGTGCACGATAAGGGAAAACAACATCAACTTCATCTGCACCGTAAGCAATCGCCGCTTTAGTTTCAGCTAATGCGATATCAATATCATCGTTACCGTGTGGGAAATTTGTGACCGTTGCAATACGCACATCTGGAGTGCCTTGTTCACGTAATGTTTTACGTGCAATTGGAATGAAACGAGGGTAAATACAGATTGCTGCCGTATTGCCTGCTGGGCTTTTCGCCTGATGACACAGTGCGATGACTTTTGCATCGGTATCGTCATCATTTAAAGTGGTTAAATCCATAAGGGACAGCGCGCGTTGTGCGGCCGCTTTTAAATCAGTCATATAACTCTCCAACGTTGTTAATTCTTCAGAACGACACGTTCTTTGTTGGCGAGCGGGCTTGGTTCCTTAAAGATGCTAGTCGGATGCTTTCCGAACTGAGCAGCTGAGATCCTTCTCACCGCATCATGCCCTAGAGTCCTAGACTCTGAGAACTAGCAGTTCCATAGCAGCTTACTAATGCCTATTTGACCATGGAATGATGCCTTTTTATGTGCTACAAATCACATTAATCGACTGAATGTTACATTATTAAAATAAAAAATGTGATGAATATCTAATTATATCATCTCTCACCATCAGTTTTTCGCTCAAATGGCTTTTCAATGTATTCTTCATCATTAATTGACTAAGTTAAGAATAGTTGAAAATTTACGATTGATATAAAAAGTCATAAAAGAATATAGCGAATCAAAATGAAAACGGAAGGACTATTGCCCTTCCGATTGACTTATTTGAGATGGTATAAATCTTACCACTAGATACATAAATTAAATGACTGCCGCTGCGCCTAACGTCAAGAAAAAGCCTGCGATGGTTGCACTCATTAAATTAGACAGGGTACCCGCCATAACCGCTTTCATACCTAAACGAGCAACCTCACTACGACGATTTGGCGCCATTCCCCCTAAACCACCGAGTAAGATAGCGACGGATGAAAGGTTCGCAAACCCACATAATGCGAACGAAATAATCGCTTTAGTATGATCAGAAAGCACTTGTTTACCCGCTGCCAGCACTTCTGCATCTGCCTTCATATAATCACCAAAGTTCATAAAGGCAACAAATTCATTCACGACAATTTTTTGACCGATAAAAGAACCCGCAACTGTCGCTTCACTCCACGGTACACCAATTAAGAAGGCAATCGGTGCAAATAACCAACCTAATAATAATTCAAGTGATAATTGTGGATAATCAAACCAACCACCAATGCCACCTAAGATGCCATTAATCAACGCAATCAATGCGATAAAAGCTAATAACATTGCACCCACGTTCAGTGCCAGTTGCATCCCTGATGATGCACCAGATGCTGCTGCATCAATGATATTGGCTGGGCGCTCATCTTCAGCAACTAAATCGGTTGCATCAACCCGATCGTTCACATCTTCCGTTTCTGGAACCATCAGTTTAGCGAATAATAAACCACCTGGAGCGGCCATAAAGGAGGCGGCGATCAGGTATTCCATAGGCACACCCATTTGTGCATAGCCCGCCAAAACTGAACCCGCGACAGAAGCTAAACCACCACACATGATGGCAAACAGCTCTGATGTGGTCATTGTTGCAATATAAGGGCGAACAACCAATGGCGCTTCCGTTTGCCCTACGAAGATATTCGCTGTCGCAGATAAGGATTCGGTTCTTGAGGTTCCCAGTACTTTTTGCAGGCCACCACCAAGAATTTTAATCACTAACTGCATGATGCCCAAATAATAAAGCACAGCAATTAATGAAGAGAAGAAAACGATAATTGGCAGAACACGGAAAGCGAAAATAAAGCCACCGCCGCCAAACAGTTCAAACATTTTATCGGAAACAAGGCCACCGAAGATGAAACTCATCCCATCTTGGCCATATCCAATAACTTTAGAAACCGCATCAGACATCCCTTGAAGCACACTACGCCCCGCAGGAACATAAAGAACAAATGCGCCAATGGCTAATTGAATTAAAAATGCACCACCGACTGTGCGGAGTTTGATTGCTCGGCGATTGCTGGAAAATAGAATAGCTATCGCGATAAGTACCGCCATTCCGATAATACTCATAATGAGCTGCATGGAAGGATCCCTGTTCACTTTATTTTAGGTTGATATATAAGGAAACGTGTAAGTCGCCTTGATTCTTAATCTGATGATTATACCTAGTCATCACCAATAACCCGCAATACTCATCACAAATACACACTGCAATAAACAACAAAAATTCACATAATGTGACAAAAATCACAAAATAGACTCGGTTTAGTCTGGAAAGGAACTAAAGTCCTAATTCATCACAATAAAGACTAAATAGATTTAAATAGCTAACTAGTGAAATTACATAAACATTACTTATGAATTTGTATGCGGTTTTATTTGGTGAGATTAAATAACGACAAGCTATTGTTGTAAAGTTGTTGGGCTATTTCTTCAGGGGATTCGTGGCGAAGCTCACATAATGAACGAAAAACCCACTCAATACGTTCAGGCCGATTTGGCTCACCTTGGAAACCCGAAACAGGCATATCGGGGGCGTCCGTTTCGAATAATAATGAAGCCAAAGGAAGTTGGGACATCACATGGCGAGTTTTATTCGCTCTTTCATAAGTAATGGTTCCACCCACACCAATATAATAACCAAGTTTAACAAAGGCTTGCGCTTGAGATAGGCTGCCAGCAAAGCCATGTACGACACCACGAGCAGGGACCTCAAAACGACGTAACATCGCTGCTAATGGGTCATGGCTTTTTCGTGAATGCAAAATAACGGGTAAATCAAACTGTTTCGCTAACTTTAATTGTGCGGACAACACCTCTTGCTGGCGTTCAAATTGCGGGTTTTGCATATAGAGATCAAGCCCAATCTCGCCTATCGCTACACATTTTTTATTTTTTTCAGTTAGATAATCAGTCAATATATCAATATGTTGTTCTTGAAACTGACTTAAATATAATGGATGAAAACCCATAGCAGCATGGAGCTGCGGGTACTGCTGTGCCAGTTGCCAAACCCGCTCAAAATTATCCACACTCACCGTAGGAATGACAATATCGCTCACGCCACTTTGCTGAGCAAGCTTCAAGCTTTCAGTAAAAGAGTCACTAAAGGGTGGAAAATCAAAATGGCAATGGGTATCGATAAATTGAAGCTCAGCCATCACGGCTCTCATTTGCTGATATTGCAGCCAGAGGCACTGAAGAGACAGGCTCAGTCACCAATTCAGGAATGAGCTCGCTCGGTACTTGAGGCTCAAGCTGAATATCTAATGGATTCGACTCAATTTTCTGTGCCAAGGTATGTCTAAAGCGATTTGTACTGTGGTCAAATGCATCACCCAGTGCTGCAATAAAATAGCGACCACACCGGCGACCCGTATGGTAATCTTGATTAAGTGAAGACACCTTACTACCCAGCGCACTGCTTTTCAGTGGAACAGGTGGATAAATCTCAAAGACCTGTACATCTTTTGGTGGGTTTTCAATAAATTCTTGCGTTTTACGGTAACTTTTCAGATGAACTTTCAGCATAGCGGCCATACGTTGTAGGCCATTATTTTCCCCTTCCAACCACCGAGTCATTCTTTTCACCCATTCAGGGGTAAAATACATTTGGGAGGGAACGGTACGGATCACAACAATGGTCTCTGCGCCACGACGATATGCCTCTTCAACTGGGATCGCAGCACTAATACCGCCATCCTGATATAAAGTGCCATCAAGTTCGACGCCTTCCCGATAAAAACCCGGGATCGCGCTGGACGCACGAATGATATCCAACCAAGTGTCGGCATCAGGCTGTAAGAAGGCCGCAGAAAAATCATCACTGCGACTTGCCCCCATATAGAATTCACGGCCTGAATCTAATAAATCGAGCCCTGCTTGTATACGTAATGGAAATTCTTTTGCTGTGGTATCGACTAGCCAATCTAAATCAATCAGATGGCCACCTCGAATAAACCGCAAGGGATTAAAAAATGCTGAATTGGTTGTATAGCGTGTGATCACGCGACGAGCGTAGCCCGCTTGCCCACAAATATACGCAGAAAGGTTTTGAGCTCCTGCAGAAGTACCAATCATCAGATCAAAAGGGTTGAAATCAGAGATAAGAAACTCATCCAGTACACCTGCAGTAAAAATCCCTCGTTGGCCGCCACCTTCACAAATCAGAGCCGTTTTTCCCGAGTTGATATTATCAAAGAATGCAAGCGGCTCAATCGTGCCGAGTGTAACTGAAACGTGTTTTCCCATAATGCCTCTGGATGACAGAAGTTCTTTTTAATTCACTTTAAATAGCTCAAAAACAGAATGAGCTTCCCCTAGAAAGCCCATTCTATCAACATTGTACAATAAATACTCAGCAATATGAGCTATTGAGACATTTATTTACCACTTAGTTAGCAATCACTAAACCATTTTGTACCGATTTGACCCCATTAACTTGTGATGCAACTTGGGTAATTTTATCCATTTGCTCAGCTGATTTAACAAAGCCTGATAAGTAAACAACACCATTAACGGTTTTAACTGATACGCTGTTACTCGATATACCTTTCGTACCCAGTAATTTCCCTTTTACATCAGCAGTAATCGCTGAGTCATCAATGTACTCGCCGGTATTTTTAGCGCCACTCGAAATAGCATTTCCAGTATCTTTACCTGCCATTTCAACTGTCTTAGATGCACTGTCCCACGTATCTGAAGCTTGTTTTTTCAAAGCACTATCAGATGATGAGCTACAAGCCGCGAGTGCCCAGCTCAACCCAATAACTCCTAACCAACTCAATAGTTTTGCTTTTTTCATAAAAACCTTCCTTTCACTGCAATGGACAACGAATAATATAGCCTAAGTAAAAAAACATAAAAAATAAAGAGAAAGGTAATAAACACAGAATATTCTTGATGATAAGCACCAAAAAACAGGGAAAGTAACTTTAAATGAAGTTCGAAATAAGATGACCCACTGCTAACCATGTTAGTCGTGGGTCATAAACACAATTAGTGTTCGCGTGTTTTGCGGAATTTAACGTCAGGGTAGCGTTCACTGGTGAGGTTAAGATTCACCATTGTAGGTGCGATATAAGATAAGTTATCGCCACCATCAAGAGCTAAGTTTTGCTCATTTTTGCGCTTAAACTCTTCAAGTTTCTTCGCATCATCGCACTCAACCCAACGCGCAGTAGAAACGTTAACAGCTTCATAAATAGCTTCAACGTTATATTCGCTTTTCAAACGCGAAACCACCACGTCAAACTGCAGCACCCCTACCGCACCAACAATTAAGTCATTGTTAGTTAACGGACGGAAAACCTGTACCGCCCCCTCTTCAGATAACTGAACGAGGCCTTTTAGCAGTTGTTTTTGTTTTAGCGGGTCACGTAAACGAATACGACGGAATAATTCAGGGGCAAAGTTTGGAATACCCGTAAACTTGAGTTCTTCACCTTGTGTGAAGGTATCACCGATTTGGATCGTACCATGGTTGTGCAACCCAATAATATCCCCTGCGTAGGCGTTTTCGACCTGAGAGCGGTCCCCCGCCATAAAAGTTAACGCATCGGAAATTACTACGTCTTTTTTGATACGGACTTGGCGCAGTTTCATGCCTTTCTCATAAGTACCTGAAACAATACGCATAAATGCAACACGGTCACGGTGTTTCGGGTCCATATTGGCTTGAATTTTAAACACGAAGCCAGTGAATTTTTCTTCTGTCGCATTAACTTGGCGTAAATCAGTTTGGCGTGGTTGCGGCTGCGGAGCCCACTCCACTAAACCATCTAACATATGGTCAACACCAAAGTTACCTAACGCTGTTCCGAAAAAGACTGGGGTTAATTCCCCCTGCAAGAAGGCATCATGGTCAAACTCATGGGATGCCCCTTGAACCAATTCCAGCTCATCGCGTAACTGCGCGGCTAGTTCATCACCTACGGCTGCATCGAGATCCGGGTTATTTAGCCCTTTAATAATACGGATTTCTTGAATTGTATGCCCTTGACCTGTTTGGTATAGGATTGTTTCATCGCGTAATAAATGATAAACACCCTTGAATAATTTACCACAACCGATAGGCCATGTGATTGGACAACAAGCAATTTTCAGCTCATTTTCCACTTCATCCATTAATTCCATTGGGTCACGAATATCACGATCCAATTTATTCATGAAAGTTAAGATTGGAGTGTCACGTAAACGGGTAACTTCCATCAGCTTACGTGTCCGGTCTTCAACCCCTTTACCTGAGTCAATCACCATTAAGCAGCAGTCAACCGCTGTTAATGTACGGTAAGTATCTTCAGAGAAGTCTTCGTGACCTGGGGTATCCAGTAAGTTAACAAGACAATCATTATAAGGAAACTGCATGACAGAGGTGGTAATCGAAATACCACGCTGCTTTTCCATTTCCATCCAGTCGGATTTAGCGTGTTGGTTAGAACCACGGCCTTTTACCGTACCTGCACGTTGAATAGCGTGTCCAAACAATAACACTTTTTCGGTTATTGTGGTTTTACCCGCATCGGGGTGGGATATGATAGCAAACGTTCTGCGTGTGCTAACTTCATGGAGAAAGTTCTGATCTGTCATTTAACCGTTCTTTTCGTTTATATACAGATTTGTATAAGCATTCGAAGAGGCTCAATGTGGCTCTTGGCGTCGCAAATCCGTCTTGTTAATCAAAATTGGCGGTTATTTTCGCAGATCTTGGGGGTATTAACAATCAAAGGCTATCTAATCTGTTACCATTTACTCTCAGTGTGCGCCAATACTCAGTTGTAGCTGTTTGTAATCGTTGCTTCTTCAGCCCATAAACAACTGTCTCTAAACCACAAATTCCTTCGCTACCAAAAATCGATGATAGCTTGTCGTACTACGCCAATAATACTGCAATTGCCGTTGTTCGGTATTGCATGGTGTAACGAGACCTAGTCGATTTACCAGAGCAAATCTGGCTGATCAGCTGCTGTATGATACCAATGTGACGAGCCAACAACTCAAAGCAGCAAAACATCTAGTTTTGGTTGAATAAATCTGACTTTTCATCGTCTGATTTACCACTTGTTAATGGTCAGAAAGGTGCATGATTTGTTCAGAAGATCAGCCCTGCATAAACATCTATTTTTTAGAAATCACATACTGAGAACATCTTTCAGCTTTTCTAAGGCTTGTGTATGTTTGTCATTCGGCATTTTTGCTAAATTGATTTGTTTCCATTTGATGGCAGGAAGCTCACAGACTCCATTCAGGCCGAGTAAAGACCAGTCAGGTTCTCGATTTTTAAAGGATAGCAAAAAAGCCTTTTCAACATCGGTCAGTCCTTGGTGAATGAGGTCTACTAGGCGTCCCCTTACGGTTTCCAGTTCCACCAACGGGACATCCGTCTCGGCCATGTTAGTAAACTCACCTTCATAGGTGGCAGTAATATCCTTAAATTGCGGACTGAGCAATTCTGCCATTGGCCGATTATGGCTTGATAAATAAACGAGTAATGCTTTACGAATTTCATCCGTTAGCCCTTCATTCTCCACAAGCAACTTCACATCAAATAAGTCTCTTGGATGCTGTCTATCCAATGCTGCACATATCTTTCCAGCATAAAGATCAGCTAAGTCAACAACAGGTATTTCAACATAACCAAATTCGTCTTCTACGACTGCGCAAACTTCCATCAGCTTTGGTTCATAAACAGTACCGCGCAATACAGGTGATAACTCGACTTTGATCTGCACACCGTTGCGAGCAATGATCAACCTTAGAGCATCGCGTTTTGACCGATAAGCTTCCGTTAGCTCGACATCTTTAAATGTTATTTTTAAATCCACGCTAATAGCATCAAGTGCATCACAGATTTCCTGCAAGGCATCATCACGGCTCTTCATTGGCAGATACACCAAATCAATATCGACCGATAAACGAGGAAAGTCTCTGACAAATAAATTGATTGCTGTACCACCTTTGAGCGCAAAGCATTTCTGTTTGGCAACGAAAGGCAATACCTGTATCAAAAGCTGTACTTGCTTGTAATAAATACTGTTTCTATCCATCGCTGAACTTATCCTTTACTTGCCAACACCATATGCTGAGGTACTGTTATTAGATACTCTGTATCCAATTTTCCACCTTTAGCAACAACACGCTTACCTGAGCCTAAATCGTAATTTTCTACATTTAACTTATCAAACCAAGGATAAGCTTGGCGTTTTGCAAGCCAAAAGAACAATCGTTTGACCTTTACGCTTTTACACGCTTTTAAGAGCGAATCTAGTTTTCTTGGAGATAAATTCACCAACCCCTGCATTAGCTCATCGGCATGTTCAAATGACACACTTTCAGGCAAATCCACCAACACTTCCAATATGGCTTTTTCAGGACATGAAAAATATACAGGTGGTAATTGCTCTCCCCATTCATGCTCTTTAACGAATGCTCTATCTTTGAATAAGCTCTCAGGCCAAAGTTTACTTGTACTATGTCCTTCGAACTTAATTGGCAATGACAGTCTCTCAAGCCAGGAAGGCAGTTTTCCCGTTACATATAAATGAATATGAGGTGTACTTCCTAATGACAAATATTGCGACAAACCAGATATGGAAAGCGCTGACAATCCACCGACCACGACAGGCGGAAGTTGTTCATCTGCACTTTTATTCATCATACGCTGCATAGAAGCGACTACGCCTTCCCAAGTGACTGTTCGAGAATACTGGCTGTAAACACCTATAGCTAGCGGCAATAACGTATCGGTTTTGACAGCGTTATCCAACGCATGAGCACTCAAGCCCTGCTCTGCAAGCCATTTTTTTGTTGCTAACATACCATAAGGTAAAAGAGTTTTAAGAGACTGCTTATAAGACTCTTTCACCGTTTCGCGCTGGGAATGACTAACCATTTTTAAACACCAAACCTTTTTCTAGTTTATCTCTTTGCTATTTTGCGGCTAATATCGCCGTAAAACCTAGACTTAATAAACTATCACAACAAGGCGTGGTTTACTATTCTTTCTATTCACGGCGAATATCGCCGTATAATTTCCAAATTTTAAACCAAATCTACCGAAACTTAGAAAACTTACTTTGTCCAGTCCGCGAGTAATATCTGCAATGTTTTGGTGTGTTTGCTTTGTACAGTTACTAGATCAAGTGATAAAAGAACAAGTCCCATCCGAAGATGGAAATTTTTAGCTCAAGCCTATGAATAACAAGGGATACAAGACGGTTTATGTCATGGAATTTTCGCCAGAGGCCCATAAAACGGAATTTGTACTCAAGTTTGTACACACTTTCCGAAATCACACTTGAACATCATTGAAAAGCAAAGCATCGAGGAACAGGCAAAACAGTCCCCCGATGGCTCACGAAATTGGCTCAATAAACAGCGTCTTTATGCATCAACTAAGCACTGACCAAACGGGCTATTTCATCCCCCAACGCCTGCGTACTGGCATCGCCGCCCATATCACGAGTCAAATGTTGACGTTGTTTAATCGCGGTTTCTACCGCAGACATAATCGAATCATGCATCTCAGGGCACCCCAAGTGCTGCATCATCATGGCTGCCGCCCAAATCGTACCAATCGGGTTAGCAATATTTTGCCCTGCAATATCCGGTGCTGACCCATGAACCGGCTCAAACATCGATGGGAATTGTTTTTCTGGGTTAATATTGGCAGACGGCGCAATCGCAATGGTACCTGTACAAGCAGGCCCTAAATCAGACAAAATATCGCCAAATAGATTTGACCCAACAATCACATCGTAGAACTCTGGCATTCTCACTAAGTTTGCAGCAAAGATATCAATATGAAATTGGTCAACTTTGATATCTGGGTATTGCTTCGCCATTTCGGCTACACGACTATCCCAATAAGGCATTGAATGAAATAGTCCGTTGGATTTCGTCGCTGAACTTAAATGTTTTTTCTCACGCGACTGTGCCAAATCAAAAGCATATTTTAAAATACGCTCTGTTCCCTTACGGGTAAAAATACTTTGTTGCAGCACCATTTCTTCATCAGTACCTTCGTACTGAATACCGCCAATCGCAGAGTATTCCCCTTCAACGTTTTCACGCACCACATAAAAATCAATATCTCCCGGTTTTTTATCTGCTAACGGACACTTAATGCCATCAAACAGACGGACAGGACGCAGGTTAACATATTGGTTGAAAGCGCGGCGGATAGGTAATAACAGCCCCCATAATGAAATATGATCAGGAACACCTGGGAACCCGACTGCGCCTAAAAAAATCGCATCAAATTTTTTCAATTGTTCTAAGCCATCTTCAGGCATCATACGCCCCGTACGGTGATAGGTTTCGCACGACCAATCAAAATGGGTAAACTGCAATTTTATCCCGTGCTTATTTGCCGCTGCTTCTAATACTTTTAACCCTTCAGGGATCACTTCGGTACCAATACCATCACCAGGAATAACCGCTATGTTAAATTGTGACATTGTGAAAACCTCTGATAATTGAATTATGTCTGTTTGTTCTCCAGTTTAGGGGTTGCTGTGATAAAGTATAGATATGAAGTGTAATCCTTAGGTTTACAAACTATGAACAAGCTTCCTTCGTTAGAGGATATCCGCGTTTTTGTCACGGTTGCCCGTTTGATGAGTTTCTCTCAAGCCGCTTCACAGCTGTTGGTATCCCCAGCTTATGTTTCTAAACGCATTAAGTTGCTAGAAGAAAATTTAGGACAAACTTTATTTTTTAGAACTGCTCGCTCAATTAAGCTGACTCATGAAGGGCAAATTATTTTGCGTAGCAGTGAAGTGATGCTAGCTGAATTGGAACAGATGCAACAGCAACTCAACGCCTGTCGCGAAGAGATCCGCGGCTCACTGCGTATCAGTTGTAGCACAGGCTTTGGCAGTACTTACATTAACCCGTTTATACTGACATTGCGGGGAAATTACCCTTTATTAGGCATTGACCTCACTTTAACCGATAAGTCTGTCGATATTATTAGTGAAAACATTGATGTTGATATCTGTATTGGCGGTACGATAGCTGAGCAATTTATTGCTAGGCGGATTGCACAAAACCAACGTATCCTGTGCGCTTCGCCAAGCTACTTAGCAACACACGGCTACCCAAAATATCCACAAGAACTGGAACAAAAGCACTTTTGTATTGCGATTAAAGAACGTAATCAAGCCCCCGCGGTATGGAAGCTTGAACATCAGCAAGAAAGTATGACGGTCACTCCCAATAGCAAATTAACCGTCAATAATGGTGAAGTCGCCAAGCAATGGTGCTTAAGTGGTGAAGGGATCCTATTGCGCTCCCAATGGAGTGTGCAGCCTGAGTTACAGTCTGGCCAATTAGTGCGAGTGTTACCGCAATGGCATCAAACCGCGGATGTTTATGCTGTATATTCGAGAAGTCTCCGAACGAGTGCTAACCTTAGAGTCTTTATCGAAAATCTAGAGCAATACCTTGCTACTCACTTATCACATGGTTTTTAGTTAACCCCATAAGTTATAAGGTAAACATGAATTGATGACAGAAACAGAGACATTCAAAGAACGTTTGTTGAAATTGCTAAAACAGAAAAAAATGAGTCAATTAAAGGCAGCTGAAGCCCTTGGCGTTTCCCGAACGGCAGTTAACAAGTGGACGAAAGGCGGCATGATTGATGAAGATAATCTTGAAAAGCTCGCCACGTTATTGGATGTCGACAAGATATGGTTGAAATACGGTGAATATACCAATAACCAAATCACTGTTAGCAATTCAGGCGTCATGCGCAATATCAACGAAGTCCATCTTCAAGAATCCGCAGATATCGTGACATGGGAGTGGGACTTATTAACGGGGGAATTGAACTACTCCGACAACGTTGAAGCCGTATATGGCATCAAAATCACCAGTAATGAAGATTTCTGGGCCTTAATGAGCCATGACTCCAAGGAAAAGTTGGTTAATGGATATTCCAAAATTATCCGTGAAGGGGGTGCTCATGAAATGGATTTCAAAATTAACTGGGAAGGCGATTACCGCTGGATCACATCCCGAGCCACAGGCGTCAAAGGCCCTAATGGCAAAGTGACAAAACTGGTTGGGATCAGCTTAGACAACACAGAACGTAAAAATACTGAACTGCGCCTGCGTAAAATCAAATGCTATTTTGATGTTTTATTGTCCCATTTCAACCACTTAGTCGTATTTACCGATAAAGCAGGTGAAATATTAGCCAGCAACTTACACAACCAATCGACTGAAATAGATTACCTTGAACTACAACGTTTATTGTATCAGTTAGTGATTAATCATAAGCCATGGCTAGATGAAGTATTTCGGACTGGACGGGGGCAAATCGTATTTCAAGACAAGCAAATTACCGCTTATCAACACTTGAATGATGAAAAACAGCCTTTTTTAATGTTTGAATTAAAAGATATTTAAAACAGGTATTCTGCCCCACTTGTGACCTAAGCGGGGCAACTTTGATTATAAATCAAGGACTAACCGTTTAGATTTAGCTCGAGAAACACACAACATCATCGTTTTCTGCTCAGCTTTTTCATCATCATCGAGGTAGTGGTCACGATGATCAGCCTCTCCCTCAAGTATTGCCGTCTCGCAGGTTCCACAAACCCCATTACGGCATAAACATTCCACATTAATGCGCTTATCTGCTTCGATTACCTGCAAAATGGACTCATCTTTACCGATTTCCAAACTAAAACCTGAACGTTGAAAATAGACCTCAAATGAATCCCCTTCGCTGGCAACTTCACCAAAATTTTCAAAATGAACCTGTGATTCACCAAGGTGCTGATGACCCTTTTCAATCACCTCATTAATTAATGATTGGGGACCACATACATACAGATGGCTATTGCTCGCTTGTGCTTGAACCAACTGTTCAACAGACATTCGTTGCCCTTGGCTGCCGTCATAGAGAAATAATCGCGAGCCAATACGCTGTTGCAAATGTTCAAGAAATGCCGCTGTTGCGCTATCACGAAAACAGTAATGGAGCTCAAAATCCATTCCATTTTCTTCTAATTCATAGAGATAAGAGAGAAAAGGCGTGATCCCAATTCCACCAGCGATCAAAATATGCTTACATTGGTTATCCGGTGCCAACGAGAAAAAATTCTGTGCTGGTGACAGGTACAAACTGTCCCCTGGCGATAGCTGCTCATGCATAAATGCAGAGCCGCCTTTCGAGTTTTCATCACGCAATACAGAAATACAATAACTGCCACACTGCTGTGGGTCACTGATTAACGAATAAGCACGTTGTAAACCGGCCTGCCCATCCATGTGAACGGTAACGTGGCTACCTGCACTAAAAGGCACAAAAGTACCATCTTGCGCTACAAATTCGAACATCTTGATATTTGGGCTAACTTGCTCAATTCGGCTAATATTGACTGCAATTTTTTGTTGGTTCATCACAGTGCCTCTCTTATTATTCAATATCTAAACACAGATACTTAGTACTTAAATAATCCTCAATACCATATCGAGAGCCTTCTTTTCCTAGACCTGATTGCTTCACACCTCCAAAAGGAGCAACTTCATTAGAAATCAAGCCTGTATTGATACCGACCATGCCACTTTGTAGCTTTTCAGCAACACGATAAACACGGCTAACATCACGAGAAAAGAAATAAGCCGCTAAGCCATAAATCGTATTGTTGGCGCGAGTAATCACTTCATTTTCATCACTAAAACGAATCAATGTTGCAATGGGACCAAATATTTCCTCATGAATAATCTTCATTGAATCATCAACATCAACAAGGACTTTGGGATTAAAGAAATTGCCATACTCAGTGACTTCATTCCCTAAGGTTAATTGGCGAGCGCCTTTCGCTAATGCATCTTGCAATAACTCATTCATCCCATCGATAGCACGTGTTGTGATCATCGGCCCAATGTCGGTACTGGCTTCAAGACCATTACCGACTTGCAATTTGGCGACTTCTGTAACGAACTTGGTCTGAAATTCATCGAAAATCGCATCTTGAACATAAAAACGGTTCACACAAACACAAGTTTGCCCACCATTACGAAATTTCGCTTGAACCGCACTCTTTACCGCTTTATCAATGTCTGCATCATCAAAGACAATAAAAGGCGCGTTCCCCCCCAGTTCGAGTGAGGTTTTCTTAATCGTTGATGCGCACTGCTCAGACAATATTCGGCCAACTTGTGTTGAACCGGTAAACGAAAATTTACTGATAAGCTCATGTTTAGTTAGGCGTTCCCCTAGAACGCGAGAGTCCCCAGTAATGACGTTAAATATCCCAGCGGGGATACCCGCCTCATCAGCCAGCTGCGCTAAGGCTAGTGCCGTAAAAGGCGTTTCTGTCGCGGGTTTGATAACAATACTGCAACCCGCAGCCAGTGCTGGAGCCGCTTTACGAGTGATCATCGCTGCGGGAAAATTCCATGGGGTAATCGCACTACAAACACCAATCGGCTGCTTTATGGTCGAAATACGGTTGCTACCTACCGTTTGAGGGATCGTTTCCCCGTAAACTCGCTTGCCCTCTTCCGCAAACCATTCAATAAATGACGCGGCATAGCGAATTTCACCTTTTGCCTCATGCAGTGGCTTACCTTGTTCAAGCGTCATTAAACGCCCGAGATCGTCAACATGGGCTTCAATCAGCTCAAACCAGCGACGTAAAATGATAGAACGCGCTTTCGCAGTCAGCTTACTCCAGCCTTCCATCGCAGAATACGCAGATTCAATAGCCTCATCTACTTGTGTGGCCGACAGGCTGGGGATCGTTCCCAGCACAGATTGGTCAAAAGGATTAGTCACAGGGATTTTATTGTCTGAATCAACCCATTGCCCATTGATGTAACATGACTGACGAAATAGTGCAGGGTGAGTTAAATGATGCATTTGTGACTTCTCCTTTTATTTTTATGGTTAACGTAATTACTCAGTGTGCGCGCCAGCGATGATTTTATGGAAATGAGCAACGCCATGTTCACTAATCCCACTGCGCTGCCTGTCAGCCATGATACGCCCTTGGCCTCGATAGCCACGCGATCTCAACCCTTTTTGTACACTTTCTACTAACCGTAAATCTTCTGGGCGGAACACCGTGCGATACCATTCCACTAAGTTTTTCTGATATTCAGTCAACTCTTCATTGAGGAAATAAATATCATAGTGCTGCAAAGTTTCCCCTGCGCTCACAGGAAACTCATAAATGACTGTCATGAAATCGCCGCCTGGAGGCATATTGAACATAGTGCTTGGCCAAATCCAAAAACCAAAGAAACGCGGGTCTAAAACAGATTCATCAAATTGATAGGAGGACTCAGAAGGTTTTGCCTTACCAATTTGAACAGTCCAATTATCCAATAATTGGTGTTCGTATACGTTAACATCCACCGAACTTGCAAAGCTCACATGGTTGGTTGGGCAGTGATAACACTCAATATAGTTATCAACAATGGTTTTCCAATTAGCTGGTGTATGGCTAACAAACCGAGCGGCCAATTTTAAATCGCTAATTACCGCACAAGCTTCTTGCATTTTTTCAGCTAAACCTGGAAGTTGCTCTTCAATAGGCTGAGGTTCGCCTACGGTCATATTTACATAGATAAACCCTGCATGTTCAGTAACATGGAAGCTACTTAATGTCATTGCATCAGCTTCAAAATTATTCACATTTTCACAGTTAGTCGCATGTGCTAATTGGCCATCTAGCTTGAATGCCCACGCATGGTAAGGGCAAGTAATCACATTTTTGACTTTACCGCTTTCACCGCTGATCAACTGATGCCCTCGGTGTGGACACACATTATAGAAACCGCGCAATACATCATCGCGACCACGAACAATCACAAGGCTTTCACCAATGAGTTCACGGGTGATATACGAATTTTTTTCTTTTACCTCACTAACATGTGCGACACAAACCCATGAATTAGCGAATATTTTTTCTTTTTCATACTCAAAAACATCATTAGACGTGTAATAACGCGCAGGGATTGTCCATGCGTTATCGATATCAAGGTGATCATTAATCGAAATGACTTTAGCTGCATTGCTCATAATTGCCCTCACTTATGTAAACTTATAGTTAACATCTTTTTTGAGAATGTTAATGCAGATCGCATTAATGATCAAACGAAATATTGATAAAAATTTAACCAAAAACATTTAACCAATATATAACAATGAGTTGAATTACTTTTAATTATTAAAACTGTTAACAATTGGTTAATTACTTGTTGACTACACAATCTTTGCATGGCTATTCTCTGTAAACCAAAAGTAGCAATTAACAAAAAAGTACCCTAAAAAACAAAACGAGTATTCCCTGCAAGCCAACTCTCATAAAAGAAAAAAATAAGTGAGCAACTGGAGAAGAGGTATGATGAATCACAAAAAATCCGTATTTTACGTGTCGCTAGCCTTTAGTCTGGCGTTAATCAGTTTTGGTGCATTTATTCCTGATAAACTGGAAGCATTTTCACATTCCGCCTTAAGTTTTATCTATAACAACCTAGGTTGGTTCATTCTAGGTTCCGTTTTTATCTTTTTCAGCTTCTGTATGTTTCTCGGTTTTTCCAAATTTGGTCACATACGCCTCGGCGATGACAATGACAAACCGGAATACAGCACGGTCACCTGGATTGCGATGTTATTCAGTGCCTCGATTGGTATCAGCTTGATGTTCTGGGGGGTGGCAGAGCCAGTTTCCTATTATATCAGCCCACCCGTTGGGCAAGGCTTAACAGAACAGTCTGCCAAAGCAGCGATGCAATATGTCTATCTGCACTGGGGGGTTTCCGCATGGGCGTGTTATGCACTCGTCGGTGTGGCTTTAGGCTATTTCCAATTTAGAAAAAAATTGCCATCCTCACTCAGCTCGGTTTTCTATCCTTTAATCGGGGATCGGATCTACGGCTCTGTCGGGAAATGGATCAATATCTTGGTGATGTTGTCCGTCGTCATTGGTATCGCCACATCATTAGGCTTTGGTACACTACAAGTTAACAGTGGTATGAATTACTTATGGGGATTACCCATCAGTATTTATGTACAAATTGGCTTGATCGCAATAATTACCGTTGTTTATGTTGCTTCGACGATCTCTGGATTACAAGGAGCGATAAAACACCTATCAAACTTAAATATCATACTTGCTCTAGGATTGATGGCATTTATATTTTTGTCTGGCCCCACCCAAACTATCTTAAAAGTTTTATTCCAAGGTATTGGTGACTACGTCCAAAATTTTGTCAGTATGTCATTTCGCACTGAGCCCTATAATGACGGTACTTGGATTGCTAACTGGACACTGTTTTACTTTGGCTGGTGGATAGCATGGGCACCATTAGTGGGTAGCTTTGTGGCGCGTATATCAAAAGGAAGAACAATTAAAGAGTTTATGATTGGCGCAGTATTTATTCCTGTATTAAGTGCTTTTGCCTGGTTTGCAGTCATGGGCGGTTCTGCCATTCATTTAATTCAAAACTTAGGGCAAACCGCACTAGCAGATGCTGTAAAAACCGACGTCACATCTGCACTGTTTAAGTTTTTAGACTATTTCCCTGCATCGACATTTATTAGTGTCTTAGCGATTGTTTTAGTGCTGATTTTCTTTATCACATCAGCTAACTCAGCGGTATTTGTACTGGGAATGGTCAGTGAGAATGGCAACCCAAATCCTTCTCATGTTACTAAAACCATTTGGGGTGTCGTTATTGCTGCTATTGCGATTGTGCTAATTATGACGGGTGGCTTATCAGGCTTACAATCCGCACTGGTCGCCATGGCTGTGCCACTATCCATCATGATGCTAATTATGTGTTATTCCACATATAAAGGCCTCAACGAAGAAGTCAACGCACAAGCGGCGGCAAAAAAAGCGTTAAAAGATAATATCCAAATAATTAATAAGCCCATTCTTCCTGAAATTGAAAAATAAATTTCACTAAAAGCACAAAACCCCAGTATGTCTCATGACATATTGGGGTTTTAATTATATTAGTAATAAATTATTTGTTACTTAAATTTATTCATCAGAAAATAGAGTCAAAGCAAGTACTAAAGCATCTTCTCGGCCTTTTTTGGCGGGGTAATAATCTTTACGCACCGTCACTTGATGAAAACCTAGCTTATCGTATAGATGCAAAGCAGATGCATTTGATTCCCTCACTTCTAACCATAACGTGAGAATACCTTTCTTTACGAGTTCTTCAATAAGCTGTTCTAGCAACAAACGGCCATAGCCTTTCCCTTGGTAATCAGGGTGTATGGCAATATTAAACAAGGTCGCTTCATCAAGAACACACTGTGTTATTGCATAGCCAACAATTTGATTATTAACAGATATTTTTATGTTATGGTACTTTTCCCCTTGGTTCCCATAAAAAACTCGCTCAGTCCATGGAAAATCATGGCTCAACTTCTCAATTAAGTACGCAGTTGCGAGATCAGATTGCTTTAGTGTTGAAATTTTCATCATATTGATAAATTTGTTTCCATAGTGCCCGTTTAGCGCTACAGCTTGTACTTAGCTCAGACAAAACAGGTGAAGTAAACATGATTTTTGAACCTTCAGGCTGGATTTCATCACCTAATACCCAACATGGTGTTATTATTGGTGTTGGGATTAAACCTAGTTGCTCTGAATTTACACAAACCACATCGTCCTGTGCAATATTCATGGAAAGAAAAATATCTTTTAGCAATTGGCTATTTAAATCAAGGTTCTCATCAGTAATAATAATAAGCTTAGTCGACGCTGGGATCCTTACACCACGCTCACCACGTAACACGGCAGGATTTCTCACCATCCATTGAGTGATCCCCAGTTGTTCTAAAAGCCTGTCACGTCGTGTCATTTGATTTTCCAGTCGCAATTTTACAACCACATCTTATCAAAGGGGATCAATAGCGCCAACAGAGCAATGCTATTTCTCTTATCTTTGGTAAGATGTCATCGGTTTTTTTATTATTTTAGGAGATTGACAGAATATGTCATTACTGACACCTGCCAGCGAAGTTATTCAACGCCATCTCGAACATTTTACAGATCGTCATGTCATTTTGGCCGGTGACATTCAGGATGAGCTCGCTGCAACCTTAGAAGCGGCTAGTGTTCGTGTCATCACCAACCAGTATCATCACTGGCAGCGTTTACAGCCGTTAATGGGAGATATGGCGTTATTCTCTGCCACTACGCCTGCGGAATTTATCCAGCCTTGCGATACTCTCATTTATTTTTGGCAAAAAAACAAGCAAGAAGCCTGTTTCCAACTCGATGACCTTTGTACTCATCTTGCTGCGGGTAGCCAAATTTTTATCGTCGGTGAGAATCGCAGTGGTGTTAAAAGCGCCGAATCCATTATGGAGGGGATCGCTAGCTTACAAAAAATTGACTCCGCACGTCGCTGTGGCTTGTACTATGGTGAATTAGAGCAACCAACCACCTTTGATATTGCTCGCTGGTGGCGTCATTATGAACTTGATAATGTTAGAATTAACGCATTACCAGGGGTGTTTAGCCATAATGAGCTTGATATCGGTAGTGACCTACTGTTATCAACATTAACCGATCCAATGAGTGGTGATCTGCTTGATCTTGCTTGCGGTAACGGTGTGATTGCCGCGGTGATCGGCTCACAAAACCCAGAGATCAAACTTACCTTAAGTGATGTCAGTGCGTCTGCACTAGATTCCGCAGCATCCACTCTTGAAGCCAATAAACTGACTGGCAAAGTCATCGCTAGTGACGCCTACTCAGATATTAACGATAAATTTGATTGGATTATTTCTAACCCGCCATTCCATGATGGCCTAAACACCAGTTATCGTGCGGTGGAAAATATGATTTATCAAGCCCCTAAATACCTGAAAAAAGGGGGCCGCTTGCGGATCGTTGCGAATGCTTTCTTACCATACCCTGATTTACTCGATAAAGCTTTTGGTAGTCACGAAGTACTTGCAAAAACGGGAAAATTTAAAGTTTACCAAGCAGTTAAGCGTTAATTTATACACGAGTAATTTAGACTAAAGCACAATTTATCATGCTTCTCATTGGCTGGTGATCCTTCACCGGCCATTTTTTCATCAATCAAAAAATACTTCATAAAAAAATTATTGACGTTCGTCGAAATTAGCCTAAAATCCGCACCACATTATTGCTGGTTAAAAGCATTGATGGACCAAAGTTTAGTTAGGTACTGCGAGGGTGGCGGAATTGGTAGACGCGCTAGCTTCAGGTGTTAGTGTCCTATGGACGTGGGGGTTCAAGTCCCCCCTTTCGCACCACTAGCTTTGGGTAAATCACAATAATATAGTATTGATGTGACAGTAGTATTGATGTGACAGTATTGCGAGGGTGGCGGAATTGGTAGACGCGCTAGCTTCAGGTGTTAGTGTCCTTCGGACGTGGGGGTTCAAGTCCCCCCTTTCGCACCACTGGTCAGTCATTTTTTTATAACATCCTGCCCTTTTGACCTTCTCTGTAATGCTAACGCTGTCTTATTTGCCTTATTTACTATAAGACAATAATAAATCATTTAAATAAACCGTTATTTTGAATACCATTCAATTATCAATATCTTTCGATACCACTTTTTTCTGTTCTATTTAATTATCAATTAGATTATAGAGCTACCTTTGTAGTACAAAGGCCATCATAAAACATGCAAGTGAGATCACAGCTGGGACAATCAATAAACGACGAGAACCACGATTAAATAACATCCCCGCAGTTGCTACCATCATGATAATCATAATGATTTTTAAATTATCTAAGCCCATATTATTGAGTACATAAGCAATGCTCAACAATATCACAGCAAAGACCCCCCAAAGGCCAGCGCCTATACGCTTTAAACCTGTGGTTTTTGATATGCTAGTTGGCATAGTGACCTCAACACTTTAAATGATAATGATTATCAATAATATCTAGTTTTTAGTAAATTTCAATGCTTTTTTATTTCATCGCCCTATAAATTAACACTTATTTTACAAAATAAAAACTTACTAAAATAGATAAATAAAGTGAATATCTTCAGGTTCCAATGCAAATAATTCAGGATCAGGTTGTGCAATTAAGGTACAGCCTAGGTATTGATAAAAGTGCACTGTATTTTCTGAAGGCGTCGCAGAAATATATAAGCCTTTTGCCCCTTTTTGCATTGCAATTTCAACACATTGCTGGAATAACATCCCTGCTAAACCTTCGCCACGGTACGAGTGGCTCACATGCAGGAAAGATAATTGCAGTAAATTTTTTTGCTCACCGCGCCACACATTATCTAAACTTGCAGCAGCAATTAACTTGCCCTGTTCAAAAACCCCAAGAAATACCGCGCCTTGGTCATAAATTTCCAACAAATGGGGGGTATAGGCTTCAGGTTCACCTTCTGGCCAACCTTTCATATCAAACCGCTGTTTGGATAGCACCAACTCGCCATTTTGATACAGATAAAGGTTTTCAATTAATTCAGTGCGGTCGATAGACCAAACAGATGGGATTTCATCTCGTTGTAGTTCGCGAACTTCTCTCATTATGCCACTCTCATTATTCGTGCCTATGAATAAGCACATTTATTGTTATCAGATAAATCAATTTCTCAAGATAACGGATAAAAAAAGAAGTGCAAATATTTAGTAAGTTTATTGAGGAATGGTTGAAAAATAAGGAGAAAATAGACTAAAAAATAAAAAAATCCCCCGCAACATCCTATTGCGGAGAATTTTCACTACAGGGTTGGTTTATTGCTTCAATCCCATTGCATCGCGCATGGTAAAGAACAAATCAGTTTGGTCAGTTAGACCCATTACGTTTGCCGCATGTGGGCCATAAGCCGCCACACGTAACTGAGCACCGGTGTGCTCTTGAGAATCATCTTCTTCAGAGTTACCGTAATTCACTACCATCACAGAACCGTCTTTAGTAATCAACGCTTGCGTTAAGCCCGTTGATTTTGTGCCTTCTGGAATAATTTGGCTTGAATGTGAATGGTCAGCTGTCACAATAACTAATGTATCACCATGTTTTTTAGCGAAATCTAAGCCAACTTGTACAGCTTGGTCGAGAGCAACTGTTTCACCAATTTGGCCACATGGGTTTGCTTTATGATCTTGCTTATCGATAGAAGCGCTTTCAACCTGTAAGAAGAAACCATTCGGGTTAACTTCTAACAGTTCAATCGCTTTTTTCGTCATTTGAGCTAATGTTGGCGCATTAGGGTCTAACTTAGCGTTCGGTTTACACTCTAACGGCGCATTGTTGATATTGCCGTAATGAACCGCTTTCGGGCCTTCCCATGCAACCGTCATGTTGCCATCGTGGAATAAGCCAAGAACAGGTTTGTCTTGATTTGCGACTTTAATGCTGTCTAATGATTTAGCATCTCGCACAATATTGTACCCACGTTCAATCGCCTGTTGCTCCAACGTTTTACCTTTGTAGTCACCCGCCTTTGCTTCTTGCTTGAAGCTCTTAGCGCCACCACCAAGTGTGACATCTGGGCGAGTTACCAACAGTTGCTCTGAAATTGAACCACGACCGCCATTTTCTAGCGCGTTAGTCGCACATTTTTCTGTTGTTTCCTCAGGGCCATAACATTTACGCGCACTCACATGCGAAAATTGCGCAGCAGGCGTTGCATCTTGAATCTCGGAAGTTGTGACGTTACCTGTAGCTTTACCATTACGTTTAGCTATCTCAATTAATGTCTCATGGTCGTTACCAAATACATCAATTCCCAATGCGCCATTGTAGGTTTTCACACCGGAAGACCACGAAGTGGCAGACGCGGCAGAATCAGTCACATAGTCGGGTTTTTGTGTTTTTTTATCTAATGCATAATGGGTGTACTGACCCGTAATTGGCAGCGCATCGATACCTTTAAAGAACCCTGAAGCGCCTTCTGCATAGTTACGAGCAACAGTTATCTCTGAGTCCCCCATACCATCACCAATAAATAAAATCACATTTTTGGCTTGGCCATTGTGAAGTGCCGCTTTCATGATATCAGTTTGCTCTGTCGCTAAACGACGCGCGCCACCAAATTTGGTGATATCACCTTGCGCCGCACGGTTTTCTGACACCGCATCATTTTTATCAGCCGCGTAGGCAGGGACTGTACTCCCTAAAATTAAAGTACTTACCGTGACAGCTAAAAGGGATTTCATAAAATTACCAGTCATAACTGTTTCCTTGCCAATCAATAATGAAAATAGAAGATGTATATTTCAAATAATGAAAGGCATGCTAAAGGAGCCAGATGACAGTTGAATGACGCTTTTATGGCGAAATGAAGACGCTTGTCATAAATGTGAAAAAGCAGCTAAATATAAGCTGCTTTTTATGAATGAGCGTTAGGGCTATTTACCATTGTGACGCAAGTTGGTTTGTTCCCTCATAAAGCGTTTCACACCAAGAAACGTAGTCGTGCCCACTAGGGAGTTCAATGGCATCAACTTGATAACCTTTATGTTTTAGAACATCGAATAACCGGTAGTGGTTTTGAATAATTCCCCCCCAACTACCACGCTGTTCAAATAGGCCAGCCTCAAGGAAAAAACGGATCGGTTGTGTTGGCATCATTTCAATTTCACGAATTAACCATTCAGGGTCTTTATCCTTCGGAGCCCACCAGTAAGATCCTGACATGCTAATGACATTACCGAAAATTTCCGGGTACTGTAACGCATTCCATGTCGCCCCAAGCCCTCCATAGCTGGAACCTGCAATAATCGTATGGCTTGCAGGTGCTTGAATTCCCATTTCCGCGAGCTGAGGCATAAGTTCATCCGCCAGCAACTTAGGAAACGCATCATTAGGAGGAAGCTCATCACCACGACGCGCTGAATTGATGCTGTCCACAAACACAATATTCATCGCTGGGAAACTCCCTTGATCCATCCACTTATCAAAGAATTTATCCATTTGATAGTTTTGCAGGTAAATTTGGCCATCCAATAGCACCAATAGTGCTGGGGTTTCCATTGGGATATTAGGCTGGTAAACCGTTATTTTTCTTTCGTTTTTTAATACCTGACTCGCTAACGTAAATGTCTCTAAATGGCCTTTAATCTGCCTGTTTTCTACATCAGAGAAATGACATTGGCGTATATTCGGTACTAATGATAACAAAGAAAAACGGTTATATTTATCTATGCTTTGCGAAGGAATAACGTGAGAATTATAAGGGTCTGACTGCGCAGTGACTAAAATCGCCTTACGTTGAGCAAAGCCGCCCTCAGGCACAGAAGGGATATCCGGTGCAATTTTATATTGTGATAACGTATCATTAGGAATGATAAAAGAACGATACCAAATATCCGTTCCCGCCAAGTGGGCCATTCTTTCGTGATTACCCGACGGTGCCCCTAGAATATAAGCATTTGCTTTCGCGCCTCGCCAAAGAAATGTCACGCGTTTTTGTCGATTTGAAAACACCTCAACCAGTGGTGTTCCTTGCGCGGAGACAGCATGCCAAAATGCGCTTGTATCGCCATTTTGATAATGTTCATCAAGTAAACTTTGTAGCATCGGGCTAATAGGTTCATTATCTTTCTTAATGGCTAAAGGTTGGTACTCGCTGATATCAAACTTTAACTGCCAAGGTTTACCCGGCTCACCATTCAATGCTAAATAATAAACCCCATTTTCTGATACGACATAGTCTGCGCTATGGGGTTCTTGCACCGAGCCATACTCTTGCAATGCACGCACTGGCTGTTTATTGGAGTCCAATAACAGGACCTTGGAAAGGCCTTCACCACGTTGTTTTATAAAATCTTGCTGTGATACTTCAATAGATAAGCAACTATGGCCCTCGCTATCATGCAGCCCTTCAACAAAGGAAAGCTCAGATAAACGCATGCAGTCAGAATGCGTTGCCATTGCAGTAGATGACAGCAACATACAACCTAAAAGAGGCAAAGATTTCACATCAAATTCCAGCGAGTCAATTGATAATAATTATTACTATCAAAAAACTCTTTTAAACTCAATGGCTCACAGCACGTTTTTCCACCAATTGGTTAATTAACTGCAGCGCACTCAATAAATAATAGCGTTGTTTTTGTACTAATCTCAAATAACGGCGAGTCGCAGGAATACGGCTCACCATTTCTGATGCGGTGTAAGGCTCGATTTCACAACGCCAACGACCATGGCTAAACTCTATTTCGCAATGATTAAATTCCAGCTCTTCTAATGTTTGCCTAATAATGGGGTATTCATTCAGCCATTCAATAACTCTCTGTCCATCCATTTGTTTTGAGACGAAATGGATATGTTTTTTCTTTATACTCCCTCGGGTTTTTACTTCAATTTTTGCATTGATATTATCTGTGCACTGGCCTGACACCGCAAAACGGCTATACACAATGAAAGCAAGAAACAACTTTCTTGGTCGCTCTGTCACCTCAATGGTTAACTCCGGTTGAGGCTGTACAAGGAGCTCTCCGGTCGCTCCCCACTCACATGGATAAGGCGCCATGTCCTTTTCAACACGGTTAAGTGTCAATCCTATTTGATATCCGGCAGGCAAACGTTGCTGAGTGAGCTTACCGATTTTTTCCCACAAAGACGGTTTAGGCGAGATGACGTAATGGCTCAAGTTGGCCTCCTTCCATTTCTTCATCGGCAAAGGAATTTGATAAAACGGATTCAACATCTACGGGTTTAAATGGGTTAACTTTCTGCACGAAAACGGTCCAAATTAATGCATACCCTGCGGTTAAACCTAACATAATGGCAAAAGGAATATAGATATCCGATTTATTCATACCCGGTGGGGTAATGTACACAATAGCTAAAATAATTCCGACACTCGAAATAATTTGCGGTATAGGGAAAAAAGGAGAACGATAAGCACGATGTAAGTCAGGACGACGAATACGCAATAATACCACTGAAATCGTTACCAGCAAGTAAGCCGTTCCCCAAGAACACACCGCCGCCAGTACCAATGGAATGATACGGTCAAGGTCGCCTTGAATAGCAAAAGCATGCAAACACGGGATCATCACGGCCACTAAAATGCCGAATACTGGGGTTTTGAAACGTGGATGTAAATAAGCAAAGATGCGTGGTAATGCCCCATCAAGCGCCATTCCATAAAGAATACGAGGAACCGCTGCCATTAACGTATTAATGGTTGCTCCACCAGCCAATAATAATGCGACACCTATCCAATACTTCCCAAACTCACCCATCACAATTTCAGCAAATGCAGGGATTGCCATTGGTGTTTCCAGTAAACGTGTGCCTGTTTGCGGGTCAACGACCACATTTTCCACTTGGTTCGCTAAAGCTGCACCGAATAACACCATACAGAGCGCGACACAAAATAGGCCCGTTGTCATCGCGCGAGGGATCACCTTAGCGGAATTTTTAATTTCAGGCGCCATTGGTGTCACTAACTCACACCCAACAAACATGAACATCGCCATACCAACAAAGCTGAGAATCAATGTTGGGTCAGTATTGAGTGGCTGACCAAACCAGCCGTCCATATCGACATGAAACGGCAGCATCAAACCACTCACACTAAAAATCACTAACGTAGACCACATGGCGAATGTCAGTACAACCTCAACCTTACCAAAGGCTTCAATGCCGAATGCATTTAAAATCCCAAACGCGACAACTAATCCCACGCCGACCATCCAAGACGAATTACTGGTTTCTAAGACAGTATTGAGATGCTCAAAATTAACAAGCGCCATAATTCCAGAAAGGATCGTTTCGGCAGTTCCTGCAAACACATGCACAATCAAATAAGCCGAAAGCGCGCCAGTTATCGCCCAAAACCGCCCCATCCCACAAGAGATATAGTCATATACTGAGCCTGACGTTGGTAGAATGGCTGCAGCCTCCGAAAATGTGGTTAGCTGAGCTTGCATCATAATGAAGCTAAGTAGCACGGCTAGGGCAAACGTATCACCACCTATACCGAATCCACTCGTAACGGTTAAAATAACGGGGCTAGCCATAATCAAGCCGGCAGAACTCGCCAATGTGGTCGGAAAGCCAACTTTCCCTTTTTCTAAATGTGTCGACAATTTTGAGGATAAATTCATTTTACATCCCTCTCACTCTCTACCCAGCCATGAATGTGAATTTTTTGTAAAAACAAAGTAACTACACATCCACTATAGAAATAAGCCCAAATAGGCTGCTATCGTTCTAAAGAACGATACCTAGAGAGAGGGGAAATAAAATTTAACTCACGAAAAGTACCCACACTTTGAGAGGAAATAAAAATAATTAAAGTAATATCAATATGTAGCAATCAATTAACTCATTAATATATTAATAAACAATCCTCTAAAGATACCAAAAAGCTACCAATCAATATTTGTGGAGTTTTTATGCGTTTTAAATACTGCTATCAACCTCACGTTATTAATATGTTTGCTTTATGTTAATGACATTAAGGGGCATGATAATAATTCGATTAATACACAAGGGAATATGATGAATTCACCATTATTCGAGCCTCATCAACAAACATTAATTGATTGCTGCCTAAATACCATTGCACATATTATTCCAGTTTCTGCTTTGGTGTATTACCTCGTGAATGATCATTGCCAGCCAGGTAACTATGTTCTTCATGGGATCCCGGCAAAAATGCACGAAGAGTATCTCGCTTACTTTCACCAATTTGACCCATTGCACCCTGACCATTTTCGCGGTGATGACTTACGCTTAGTGAGAATGGCCCCTGAAATATGCCAGCAAAATCAAGCTTTTTTCCATGATTTCATGCGGCCAAATAATATGACTGATATGGCTGAAATATTTATTCGCCGTAAAAATAAAATTATTGCGGGGATTTCGGTACTGCGAGACAGCCCATTTAGCCAACAAGAAATCATGCGATTAAATGCTATCTTGCCTGTCGCTGAACTAATGACATTCGATGTGTTACCCGACTCGCTAGTGTCTTATACCCCTAAAGAACAAGAAATCATCCATTTAGTACGGGAAGGCGCAAGTAATAAGCGAATTGCCTTATTATTGGGAGTTTCACTATCAACAGTGAAGACTCACTTACGCAATATCTTCACTAAAGCGAATGTGACAAACCGCACCGAGCTTGTATCATCAGGGTTTATCATTCGCCAAGAAAAATGATAATGAATCTAACGGCCACCCGCCGCATCAATAATTGAACCTGTAACATAAGAAGATGCACCACTTAACAGCCATACGATGATTTCAGCAATCTCATGTGGTTCTCCCCCTCTTTTCATCGGTAATTGCGAAGCAACACGGTCAACTCGACCTTCCTCACCGCCATCTTTGTGCATTTGAGTATAAATATAGCCGGGTCGAACGCCATTAACACGTATTCCTACTTCTGCAAGCTCAAGTGATAACCCTTTTGTAATTGAATCTACAGCGCCTTTAGAAGCGGCATAATCAATATATTCCCCTGCAGCACCTAAACGCGCAGCTGCAGATGAAACATTCACAATGGCTTTATCTTTGAATTGATTAAAATGGTAGGCGTGTTTAATAAACTCCCGACAACAAATCAGTAATCCGGTGACATTCGTGGCTAATACCTGATTAATGCGCTCTGCAGTCAGCATCTCTGTACGACACTGCTGAAATAAAATTCCGGCATTATTCACTAAGTAATCTAAGTCACCATATTGTTCTTTGATGGTTGCAAATAATTTAACAACATCATTTTCATCACTGATATCACATTGCAGTGCATTTGCAATCCCCCCCGCAGATTGAATCTCTTGCACAACTTCATCAGCCGCTTGCTGGTGATTTTTATAGTTAATCAGTACATGCATACCAAGGCTGCCCAATTTAATCGCTGTAGCTCGACCAATCCCTCGGCTAGCACCTGTAATCAACACTTTCTTCATACTGTTACCCATAATGAATAATAACGAGCTTTCATCATAACCACGAATAAGCAACGATAGCTATAAAATACAAAAAACCCGGCACGGTGGCCGGGAAATGTTGATTAATTAAATATAAATCGAACACTAATAACGCACCATGACAGATTTTAACTCTGTGTAATACTCAATAAAGGCACTACCAAATTCACGACCAATACCTGATGACTTAATGCCACCAAATGGCACTGCGGGGTCAAGGAAAGTATGCATATTCACCCATACGGTTCCCGCTTCAATGCGTGAAATCATGCGCATTGCTTTACTGAGATCATTTGTCCATAAACTCGCAGCTAAACCAAACGGAGTGCTATTCATCATCTCAATAAGTTCTTCTTCATCATCGTAACTCAAGAAAGTCCCTATTGGCCCAAATGTTTCCTCTTTCATCAATACATCATCCGGGCTATTAGCACGAATAATGGTTGGAGGCACAAAATACCCAGCACCTGCAACTGGCTGGCCACCATAAATAATTTCACTACCCTCTTCGCGAGCCTTTTCAAACAAAGCTAAGATTTTTTCATAATGCGCTTTATTTGCCAGCGGCCCCATCTCGGTTGTTTCATCTAATGGAGAACCCACTTTCATCGCAGACAAACGTGTTTTTAGTTCCGCTAATACTTCATCCATCAATTTAGAGGGAATATAGAACCGCTCAGCAGCTGCGCAAATTTGTCCTTGATTTAGATATCCCGCTTCAATAATCCCATTAACAATTTTTTCAACCGAGAGGTCAGCTAAGAATGCTGCGCCGTTTTTCCCACCAAGTTCAAGTGTGACTCGGGTTAATTTACCTTCCATCGCTGAACGCCCTACCGCCAGCCCAGTCGGTACAGACCCCGTAAATGTCACTTTAGAACAAAGCGGATGATGGATCAGTGCGGGCCCAACCTCACGACCACCGCCATTCACGATATTAATGACACCGTCAGGGATCCCTGCCTCTTTTGCTAATTCCACCACTCTGAGCATAGTTAGTGGCGTAAATTCACTTGGTTTCAACACAATCGTACAACCGCATGTTAAAGCCGCGGCTAATTTCCAAATGGAAATCATAATAGAAAAGTTCCAAGGAATGATACCAGCTACAACACCAACGGGTTCACGCTGGGTAAATGCAGAATATTTCTCACCATTAAAAGAAGGCAATGAAACATTCAACGTTTCCCCGCTGATTTTTGTCGCCCAACCAGCAAAATAACGCAAGAACTGCGCAGATGACCCCACTTCAAGAAAACGAGATAATTGAATGGTTTTGCCTGAACATAACGTCTCTAACTGGGCTAACTCTTCAAGGTGCTTTTCAAGCAAGTCAGCAAGGCGGTTTAAGCAATTCCCTCTTTCCATTGGTGTGGTATTTGCCCAAACCCCTTTAAACGCAGTATGAGCTGCATTCATTGCGGCATCCACTTCCGCTAAGGTCCCTTCTTTTACTTTCGCGATAACCTGTTCTGTGGCTGGGTTAACAACATCAAAAAAAGTATCGCCCTTGCCAGAAACCGGTAACCCGTTGATAAAATGACCGTGCTGGCGCTTCAAAAACTCACTGACTTCTGGTAATAGGCTTAACTCGCTCATTGTTATCACTCCACTAAATAGAAATTAATTAGGCATTTACACAAGCTAAGTAGTGTTTTACGAAGCGTGGTGTTTCAATTTCCCATAAAACTTCAGTACCTTTCGCAGCAAACCATGTATCGCCTTTATGGTATTCAACCGTCACACCGGTTTTCACATCCGTTAACTTCACCGAACCTTCGTGAACTGTCGCCATTTCATCAAATGGATATACCATTTTAAACTTACCTTTAGTACAAGCAAAAATACCGCAGGTCAGGTTATCCGTTGGTTCACCGTGGATCATCGCAACACTCGCTTGAGGGTCGCCTTCAACAACCACAGAACCTAAGTTTGTCACACTACCAATATTTAATAGTTCTGGCAGTGGTTTGTTTAACAGTAATGGACTGATCATAATTTTTACCTTTAATCGATTTAAATAAACTAGTTAAGTGGATAACGAATTAGCGGCGACCTTGCCAATAACCGGATGTCTGATGCATTATTTTTGCCAGTGAAACAATCACATTACGCATGCTATCTTTACCAATAATATTGGCGTGCGGGATAGAACTCATTAAGTCATAACGATGAGAACCTTCTACCATCCCTTCAGCCAAGACTTTGCACACAATCTGGCTAGGCGTAACACCAAAACCTGAATAGCCCTGTGCATAAAACACATTTTTATGTTGTGGTAATGAGCCAATTTGTGGAAATAAATTTGCACTACATGCCATCGGTCCACCCCAAGCTAGTTCAATTTTGACATCTTTGAGGTAAGGAAAGACTTTTAGCATTAAATTACGATTCCATGCTTTAAGATCAGATGGAATGTATTCAAGAAAATGCGTTGAACTACCGAATAATAAGCGATTTTCATTCGTTACTCGGTAGTAATCTATAACGGGGCGAATATCACTATAAGCACCACGGATTGGGCTAATTTGCTCAATTAATTCATCAGGCAATTCTTCAGTCATTAATTGATATGCGTAAGTATTAATGGTTTTAGGATAAAGCGTCGGCTCAAGACCATTTAGAAATGAGTCACAAGCCCATAGCATTTTCTGTGCTTTAACTGTTCCCATCGCAGTTCTAACTTTGATGGTATTACCATACTCCACATTTAATACTTGGCTATTTTCAAATATTTTAGCGCCATATATTTCACTAATCGCTTTCGCTTCACCCAATAATAAATTCAATGAGTGGACATGGCCACCACCCATGTGCTTGATACCACAGGTATAAGCATCGGAACCAATAATCTGTTTTAGTTCTGAACCACTGTAAAATTCAATTTCTTCATCAGGATCAACTGACTTGAAGTCTTTTAACCAGTTACGTAAGGTCTTTTCTTGGCGCTTGTTGCTTCCTAAGTATGCGTAACCACGGCAAAAGTCTGCATCAATATCATATTTAGCGATGCGATCACGCATGATCCCCGCGCCCATATTACTGAGTTTAAAAATCGTTTCTAAACCCTCTGGCCCAACATATTTTTTAATTGCATCGATATCATGACCAATGCCTGCCATCACTTGGCCGCCATTTCGCCCTGAACCACCATAGCCAAGATGACGCCCTTCCAAAATAGCAATATTGGTGATCCCTTTCTCACATAGCTCTAGTGCGGTATGGATCCCGGAGAAGCCGCCACCGATGATCACGACATCAACATCAAGATCTTCCTTTAATGTCGGAAAACGTAAGTCATACTTCTTAGTTGCAGCATAGTAAGTCAATGATTCTACTTGGTTATTCATTATGGATACCCTATTTAGTATCTTTCGATAACCCGATTATCTTAACCTTACATTAACAATTACATAGCCCTTTAGGGACATTCGAAACATAAAGTTAACAAATGTGAGCCAAGTAGAATATTTAAATAGTAACGAAATTCACAAAAAATATTAAACAACCAAAAAAATCAACCAATTAACAAACCATTCTCATATTAACAATATTGTTTATTAATTTTAGTTCATTAAGACCATCTAGACAAAATCAAAAAAAATAACGTAATAACAAAAAAGACAGCACCCCATAAAACCATATTAAATCAATATATTACGATAATTTGTACTTAACTCAGCCTATTCATTAATAAGTTAAATAATTCGACTTGTGAGTTAATACTTAACTTTTGATAGATATTCTTACGGTGATTTTTCACTGTCCCTAAACTAATGAAAAGCGCCTGTGCAATTTGTGGTGAGCCTTTACCCGCTAAAATTAACTCGACAACTTCACACTCTCTGGGGGTCAGGCCAAATCGTGTTTGCATATCGATATTTTGGTAGTGATTCGACACCGAAGAAGGAGAAATATCTTTATGAAGTTTGACCATACTACGAATGATATCGAAGGCATCTTTAAGTGGCGCTTGTGTATATTTTTCCGAGAAAAAAGGCCTATCTTCATTACCAAAAAAAATACCTAATTGCCTATCATCTGAAATATCTAATAACAGCCCAGCCTCATCGCACCACCCCGTTTTGCGATAAAAATTGAGATAATAGTCCGTATGATAAAATCCTTTAGGTGCGAGTTCTTTTAGTGTTAACACTTTGGAAGCGCCTCCTCTTTGGATTTCTTGGTAGAATGGGTCCATTAAATAAGCACCTCGTTGATAGATTCTGTTAATACTATCGCTATTACGGCGCTCTACTTTGGAAAGAAATCGGGGTGGCGCTCCTTTTTCAAAGGAGTAAACAATCGCATTATCAAATACAATAAGTGAAGACAACCATGATAATAAATTAGGGTAAAACTGATTAGTTGCAACAGAATCAATAACATCAGGTAATCTTTCTAGATAGTTCTCCATTCTGCCTCCTCAATCATTAACTCGTTAATAAAAAACCCTCTAGGCGGTTTCATTTATATTGCTTAAAACTACATAAAGAACACATTATCTTTATAAACTCAACACGATTGTTATTAATATGTTAATCACATCACTCCTCATTAGTTACCCTAATGAATAGTTTCATTACATTAGCACTCATGAAAATAGAACTTACGTCACATAAAAATAAATTCATCCCTATATTATGTTAATCAAAAGTAAATAACCTAAGAAAAGGAGAAATAATGTCTAAAAATAAAATTATTATCGATTGTGACCCTGGCCATGATGATGCAATGGCAATTTTCTTAGCATTAGGCAATTCAAATATAGAGTTACTTGCGGTAACGACTGTCGTTGGAAACCAAACTTTAGATAAAGTCACTCATAATGCACGCGCAATTATGGAATTCGTTAGTGCAAATAATATCCCTATCGCTGCGGGTTGCTCTCGACCACTCGTGAGAACCATTCAGACAGCCCCAGAAGTTCACGGTACAACAGGCCTTGACGGCACTCACCTCCCCGAACCTAAATTACCTATTGATCCGCGCCATGCTGTTGACTTGATTATTGATACGCTAAAGTCACATCCCCCTAAAACGGTGACTCTCGTCCCGATTGGAGGACTCACAAATATTGCTTTGGCAGTAAGAAAAGCACCTGAAATTGTAGAGTTAGTCAAAGAAGTGGTATTAATGGGAGGAGGCTACCATACAGGTAACCGTACTGCAGTCGCTGAGTTCAATATCCTTATAGACCCTGAAGCGGCTCATATCGTATTTAATGAAACTTGGCCTATCACTATGATTGGGCTAGACCTTACACACCAAGCAAGGCCAGACGACCAAATAATGGAAACAATTGCTGCGTTAAACACACCTGTAAGTGATTTTGTTGTTGAGTCCCTAAATTACTACACTGCTGGTTACCGCAGACGTAATGGCTATACCGACCATGCCCCTGTTCATGACCTATGTGCTGTTGCTTATGTTATCGACCCATCCATAATGGAAACGATTAAAGCCCCGATTGATATCGAACTACAGGGCGCTTTAACAACGGGTATGACGGTGACTGACTTTCGCCACCCCGCTAAAGCAGATTGCCACACACAAGTTGCGACAAAGTTAGATAACCCACAGTTATGGGATATGTTTATTGCCTCTCTAAAGCAATTAGCAAAATAGAAACAAAAAAGGTAGCCTATAAGAATAGCTACCTTTTCCGCAAATTATGATTTGATAATTTCTTTTAGCTTTGTGTAGCGCCTAATTAATCGCCATTTTAATTTTACTGTAGTTGCATGTGCCCACACAATTTGCCAATAACCCTTATCAAAAAATAGTTGTACCATTTCTTTCTGTACATCTGGTGATTTGATAGCTAATAGCGCTTGAATCACCCCTAAGCCTTCTTTTCCTACCTGCCATAGACAAGCCGGTGCTTGTTTAACTTGTTCAGGATAACGCTGGTAAATATTTAACAGCATATCAATAATTTTCAAATAGGTTTTTATCTTACGGACTGAACGTTCATCACCACTCAATGAGTGAGAAACAGATTGGTTATGGATTAAATATCGATAGTATTGTTCATTGATGAATTGCACGCGCTTTGCCACGAGCAACACTTCTGTTGTCCAAGGAATGTCTTGGTGATGTAATTTGGGTTCAAAGAAAAACTTGTGTTCGCGCAACATGTCTAAACGATATAAATTCAGCCAAGTTACATGCAAAAACTTGCGAGAGCTTAAGCCAATTTCAAGCCATTCAGGGCCTGAAATGACACCAGTTGACGGGACTTTATTCGGTGGAAAAATTGCCTTTGGGGCATCACCATTAGTGTAAACATAAGTCCCATTACAGGTTGCAACATCGAGATTATTTGATAATGCGATTTCTAATAAGCGCCCATACATTTGTGAGCTAATTTCATCATCAATATCAGGGAATGTAATGTATTTCCCGGTGGCCTCAACCATCCCTGTATTGCGAGCAACTGAGACACCTTGGTTTTCTTGATAAAGCACTTTCAAATGTACAAATTTATCTGCATAAGACTTAATGATGTCTTCACTTTTATCTTTAGAGCCATCATTTACAACAATCAGTTCCCAATTTTCTAATTTTTGTGCGATTAAGCTATCAAAGAACTGAGGTAAAAATTTTTCACCGTTATATACAGCAACGACAATACTCAAAACTGGCTGAGAAGACATGTATTATAACCCTATACCAATCTATTAAAAATTATTTATAAACTAAATAATTAAACCAAACATAAAGTAAGATAGTAGATAACTGTATGTTATTTTACTAAAATTAATAGTTTAGAAACGAAAAAATCATATTGGTTCCATTGTCATAAAAATTTAATAATTCAAAATTCAGACTTTTCAACTGCAGTGAGATTATCTTATTTGTAAATATGGCTTATGTTGTAGTGAACTAATTATCCATTAACTGACCTAATAAACATTAATGACACCTTAAAAAAATATTGAGGATAACCTTGTGGCTGGAAGTAGCTTACTCACCTTACTTGATGATATTGCCGCTGTACTAGACGATGTTTCCGTCATGACTAAAATGGCAGCAAAAAAAACCTCTGGAGTTTTAGGTGATGACCTCGCGCTAAACGCCCAGCAAGTCACAGGTGTTCGTGCAGATAGGGAGATCCCTGTTGTTTGGTCCGTCGCTAAAGGGTCATTTATTAATAAATTAATACTTGTTCCTTTAGCGTTATTAATCAGTGCCTTTATTCCTTGGGCCATCACACCACTACTTATGGTTGGTGGGGCCTACCTTTGTTTTGAAGGCGCAGAAAAAATAACTCATAAGCTCTTGCATTCTAACGTAAAAAATACTGTTTCCCAAAACCAGTTACAGTTATCAGAAGAACAACTTAAGGAATTTGAAAGTAAAAAAATCAAAGGGGCTATTCGTACTGATTTTGTTTTATCAGCCGAAATCATTGCTATCACACTAGGCATTGTTTCCACTACCACTTTTATCAACCAAGTGGCCGTACTCTCTATCATTGCTATCGTAATGACTATCGGTGTATATGGCTTAGTTGCAGGGATTGTCAAATTAGATGACTTAGGCTTTTATTTACAGAAGAAAACTTCATCTTTATTAAAAAAATTTGGTAATTCATTGATTTATGCAACCCCTTATCTGATGAAAACATTATCTGTTGTAGGGACTGCCGCGATGTTTATGGTCGGTGGTGGTATTCTAACCCACGGTATCAGCTATATTTCAGAATGGATTACCGAAATATCGTTTACTGCAACCTTAACACCGATCATTGGTAGTACTATGCAGTTTATCCTACCAACTATAATTAATTTATTTTTTGGGCTAGTAACAGGTCTAATCCTTGTTGCGATAATCTCACTATTCAAAAAATTAAAAAAAGCTTAAAACAAAAAGGTAGCTCTATCCATTAGGGCTGCCCTTCTTTCTATCATTGATATGATTATCAAAAATACTTTCGATGTATATTAGTTTACATATTGATTTACTTCGATATTTAAACTGATCTAAATCAAAAGAAACTCATCTTTAATTTACGCTATAATACGTAAATTCACTCACAGCAAAATAAAATTTAATCTTATATATCAATAAATAACACGATAAAACTCAACGGAGAATTTTATTTTCTATTTACTATTCTGTTATAAATCCCAAAAATTACTACCAAAGTAGTATATTTAATATTCAAACCTTTATGAACAATACTAGAAGTATGCATTTTAAGTTCACTAGCACGACTTTTTAAGGAAGTGACACATGCCCACGCTGTATCGTCGATTTTCAATCATTAACCAAGTGATCGGCCTAATGCTACTTATTGCGATCTTAGGAATTATTGGGATGACGATTTCCAATCGAATGATTATAAGTGTGCAAGGTAATGCTCATGCAATAAATAAATCAGGTTCACTACGAATGCAGAGCTACAGATTACTTTCTCTAGTCCCTTTAAATACCCAGAATCAGCGTTATCTCGATGCATTAGAATCTGACCTCATCAGTCCAGAACTGACTCAAGTTGTAAAGATCGAAAATTTAACGCCTCAATTTGATGAACTCTACAATTACTGGCTACATATCTTGAAACCCTCATTAATGGAAGCAAATGCCCCTAATGATGCAAGATACGAAGTTATATCATTTGTAAGTAAACTAGATGAATTAGTTCATAACATTGATGAGAAAACGGAAAGAAAGATTGCTTATGTTGCCATGACACAACTGATTTTTATCAGTTTAGTATTCTTATTACTGATGGGAACCATCTGGCACCTGAGAAGAAAAATTTATTACCCATGGGTTAAATTATTATCAATGGTCAATGCGATTGGACGAAAAGATTTTAGCCAACGCTACCCTAAAAATAATAGGCAAGATGAGCTAAATGCGCTAGGAGAAACTCTGAACCAAATGTCGGATGAATTAGCGCTAAGTTATCATCAGCTTGAAGAAAGGGTTGCAGAGAAAACTGCAGACTTAATCACAAAAAATAAAGTGTTATCATACTTATATCAATCAAGCCAAATCCTTCATTCATCAGATCCTCTCTACTTGCGATTACAAAAAGTCCTTATTGAACTAGAAAATATTACCATACTCAAAAATCTCAGTTTACGGTTGTATGAAGAAAGCAACGAAACATATTTTCACGAAATATGCTGCCATTCAACCGGGTTATCAGAAGTGAATACAACGCAGCTAGAACAACAAGCTTCAATCGAAAAACCGCTCAGCTTACAGTGGGATTTATCAGACAATATGCATCGTTATGGCATTATTATTGGAGAGATTGAAGATAACCAAATACTTTCAGATGAACAAAATAGCCTCGTTTCTGTTTTAGCTAAACAAATCTCTGGTATGTTAGCCATGGAGCACCAGATAGAACAACAGCAACAGTTACTTATCATGGATGAGCGCTCTGCAATTGCGCGTGAACTTCATGACTCGATTGCTCAATCTTTATCTTGTTTAAAAATGCAAATTAGCTATCTGCAATTACAGCCAGAGCCATTACCAGAAAAACCTCAACAACTGTTAACAGAAATGCGTAGCGAGATTAATACCGCATATAGCCAGTTAAGAGAATTATTAACTACATTTAGGCTTAAATTAATGGAACCGGGTTTACTTCCCTCATTAGAAAGTACTATTAGTGAATTTAGTGAACGCACAGGGTATACAATAGGCTTAAATTACGACCTACCCGCGAAAAGTATTTCACCGCATCAATCTATTCATATAATACAAATAGTCCGAGAAGCATTAACTAATATTTTAAAACACGCTAATGCAAAGTGGGCTGAGGTTTCATTAAACCAGTATGATGGTATTGTTACCATTACAGTTACTGACGATGGTACAGGGATCACGTCAAATACTGATAAACTTAACCATTATGGGCTTATTATTATGAGAGAAAGAGCATTAAGCCTTAATGGAAATTGTTGTATTACACCTAGGCCTCAAGGTGGAACAGAGGTAAAAGTTACCTTCCCTTTATCTGACGCTTAACATACCGGAAAATCATCTATGGAAAATACAAATATAGTGAACGAAAAATCAACCATTCTACTTATTGATGATCATCCGATGCTAAGAAATGGAGTCAAACAATTGATTAGTTTGGAGTCTTCATTGCAAGTTATCGGTGAAGCTGGAGATGGTAAAACTGGCATACAGATCGCTGAAGAGCAAGATCCTGACCTTATCTTACTTGACCTCAACATGCCAGGCATGAATGGTTTTGAAACTCTCGATGAACTTAGGAAGCGAGAGCTATCAGGTAGAATTATTCTTTTTACCGTTTCTAATTATAGTGATGATTTAGTCAATGCACTAAAAAGAGGTGCCGATGGTTATTTACTAAAAGATATGGAGCCTGAAGAGCTTATCGTAGCCCTTAAAGAAGCTGCAAGCGGTAAGTTAGTTGTCAGCCCAACATTAGCATCTGTGCTTGCTGAATCACTAAGAGATAACACCACACAGGATGATAATAATATTGCTTCATTGACACCAAGAGAAGCCGATATTTTAGAACTGATCTCTCAGGGTTTATCAAATAAAATGATAGCTCGTAAACTCGATATTGCAGAAAGCACAGTAAAAGTACATGTTAAACATTTACTAAAAAAACTCAATTTAAAATCAAGAGTTGAAGCTGCAGTTTGGGTTTTACAACAAAAATAATTTTTACTCTCACAGCTATATCACCTTATGATAGCTGTGAGTTAAAAATAATTATATTTATAATTAAACAGCTCTAATATGCAAACTTATATTTTTAATTATACTAAACTAAAGCAATCATTTAATGACGGAAAATAATATAAATGGAAGATGAATTAATTTTAGTCGATGAGCATGACCAACCTATTGGGGTTATGCCAAAGCTATTGGCACATCAGCTCGGTCACTTACATCGAGCATTCTCAGTATTTATCTTTAATGAGAAAAATGAGCTACTAATTCAACAACGTGCTTTTCATAAGTATCATTCAGCGGGACAATGGGCAAATTCTTGCTGCAGTCATCCTAGACCAAATGAAGATACTCAGAAAGCTGCTGAACGTAGGCTTCAAGAGGAATTAGGTTTTGTCACTCCATTGACGCACATAGGTTCCTTAATTTATAAAGCAGATGTTCAGGGAGGCTTAATTGAACATGAGTATGACCATATTTTTATTGGTTATTATAACCAATATATTCAACCAAATAGACAGGAAGTCTCATCTGTAAGATGGGTAAGCCTTCCTCAATTAAGACAAGAGATCGTTCTTACTCCTGAAATTTTCACACCGTGGTTCAAAAAGATACTAGAAGAATTTCCTTTATTAGATTTTAAATAAATATGTTTTATAACATTTTTATGAATAATTTAACTTTCTAATCTTCATTTTTAATTATGAAGAATATTTATATCTATTTGTAGCATTATAAATATTCAAGTAATAAACGTAATATTATTAAACTCCACTTAGTAATAGTATTGATTTAAGTTTAAGTTTAAGTTTAAGTTTAAGTTTAAGTTTAAGTTTAAGTTTAAGTTAGATTAATTAATATTTTCTCCCGCCCTATCTTCAACAATAAATATAATTGATAATTTTTATTTAACCCACTCTCTTTATCAATAAATCCAACTCATATTTTTATATAAAAATTAATCAGTTAGAAAATTACTACCACCTTATTTTCTACATTCTATTACTTTCCTTCCAGCTATATTTTTATATTTCCATAAAAAGTGAGCTGTTACTTACTACTTTACCACAAGTAATTACATTCCCCCCAGCAATAGATAATTGTCGACTCAATATACTTATTTGATTTTATTGAAATTAACTATACTTAGTTAAGAAACAAGTGAGCTGTTACTTACTACTTTGGCTCAAGCGATGTCATTCATCACCGTGATGGAAAAACACCCAGTCCACAGTACTCACGTGATATTATTAAAATTCTCTTTTCCACAAAATAACCTGTGAGTTGTTACTTACTACTTTGGCTCGAGTGATTACATTCTCTGGAGTAATAGATAATCATCAATACACTATATCCGTTTGATTTTATTGACTTACCTACATTTAATTAAGAAATAAGTGAGCTGTTACTTACTACTTTGTATCTAAAACATCCATTCATGACGCCAATACAACCGCTTTTCTTCCATTGCTCCTCCTAGCTCCCCACCCCACTACCATCACCAGCAGCCATCGTCCCACCTCAACAAGTGAGTTGTTACTTACTACTTTGGCTCAAGTGATTACATTCTCTGGAGTAATAGATAATCATCAATACACTATATCCATTTGATTTTATTGACTTACCTGCACTTAATTAAAAAATACGTGAGCTGTTACTTACTACTTTAGCTCAAGCAGTTACATTCCCTGGAGTAATAGATAATCATCAATACACTATATCCGTTTGATTTTATTGACTTACCTGTACTTAATTAAGAAATAAGTGGGCTGTTACTTACTACTTTAGTTCCAACAATTCTATTCACCACGATCAGCGGTAAAGATGTATTAATGGCTTCCCATAAGCCAAAGAGATGAAAAGGGGAAGGGGAAATAGCGTAAGAAATACAGGAATAAAGAAATAAAAAAGAGAAAAAAGAAAAGAGGAAAAA
>NZ_JAMPNW010000031.1:0-48344 GCF_028479545.1 Providencia sp. PROV201 | reverse complement strand
CAACATTTCTAACTAAATTTCTTTTTGTATCTCGAGATTTTTGGCTAACCACATTCTCGTCTCAACGGCGGCCTATATTACTGATTTCTGACGAGGGTGCAACGATTTTTTTTAAAAAAAAGTTTAAATGCACACTTATCATACTGATAACCCCGAAATATTCGGTAATATTGCTTCGGGGCTATAAATTAAAGTGTACTCAGCTTTTTTTCGGCTAATTTTGAACCAGCACTGTTTGGATATTGTTTCAATACCTGTTGGTAAACAGCTTTTGCTTTATCTTTTTGTCCCTTATCTTGCATGATCAGCCCAACTTTATATAAGGCTTCGCTGCTTTTTTGGGATTTAGGATACTGCTTAACTACAGTGGCAAAATAAAAAGCAGCATCGTCTTTGCTACCTTTGTTGTAGTTTAACTGCCCCAACCAATAGTTGGCATTAGATTGATACCCAGACTTAGGGTAGGCTTTAATAAAACCTTGTAATGCACCGATTGCTTGGTCAATTTGAGCTTTGGATTTGCTTTCCATTGCTAATTTGACTGCCGCATTGTAATCATCTTTCTCATTTCCACCCGTATTGGCCGCTGCCGTAGGTGTCGTAGAGGAAGATGTTCCATTTGATGCGCTAGTGTCAGGTGTTGCTGTATCGCCTGAGGTTGCTGAATTACCACCGCCTGCATTGTCTAATTGCATGTATAAATCTTTCTGACGCTCAATGACTTGATTCAATTTGTATTCACTTTCTTGAATCTGGCCACGTAACATATCGATGTCGCGTTGGTTGTCAGCGAGTTGCTGTTGGATTTGATACATAATTTGACCTTGAGAGCTAACTGCTGTCTCAAGTTGGGTAAGGCGGTCTGTTGTTGAACCAGATCCGACATTGTTGATTGGCGCTTGGGCAATAGCGGCCCAAGGGGCCGCTACGCCAACCAATAACGACAGACCGACTAGTAAGTGTCTGAAGTTACTGTTCATAATAGATAATTTCGCTTATCTATTAGTATGCAATGACTGCACGACGGTTTTTCGCGTAGTCTGCTTCAGTGTGACCTAACACAGCTGGTTTTTCTTTACCGTAAGAAACCAGTGAAACTTGGTCACCAGAAACACCTTTGCTTTGCAGGTACATTTTAACTGCATTAGCACGACGCTCGCCCAGCGCGATGTTGTATTCTGGAGTACCACGCTCATCCGCATGACCTTCAACAACAACACGTACAGATGGGTTGCTACGCAGGAATGCTGCGTGTGCATCTAACATTTCAGCGTACTCTGGAGATACGTTGTATTTGTCAAAGCCAAAGTAAACAGTGTTGTTTTGTTGCAGCTGTTCCATTTGCTGACGTGCCAGCTCTTCCGCAGACAGACCAGTGTTAGTTTGGTTAGTAGAAGTATCTACGCCATCTTGGTCATTGTTTTTGTTAGAGCTACAAGCTGCGACTGCCATGATTGGTAACGCGATCATCAGCCCTTTAAGCACTTTATTCAGTTGCATCGTTTTGATCCTTAATATTTTTTGCCACACATTATTATTATGCATCACAGATACGGCGACCAGGCAGGGAATTTAACCTGTCCATCGGTAGCCGGAAGACGCGCTTTGAAACGCCCGTCGGTCGAAACTAGCTGCAATATAGTCCCCAAGCCTTGAGAGGAGCTATAAATTACCATAGTGCCGTTAGGTGCGATACTCGGCGTTTCATCTAGGAACGTTTTCGTTAAAAACTCAACGTTATTCGTTGCCAGATCTTGTTTGGCGACATGTTGCTGACCGCCGCCGGAGCTGACCATCACTAAGAAAGTACCATCCGGGCTAACATCAGCGTCCTGATTTTGTGTTCCTTCCCAAGAAACACGTTCAGGACTGCCACCATTAATATTGATTTTATAAATCTGCGGACGTCCCGCCTGATCTGAAGTATAGACTAAAGTTTGGCTATCTGGCATCCAACTTGGCTCGGTATTGTTACTACGACCATCGGTTACCTGACGAATTTGCCCACTCGCTAAGTCCATTATATATAAGTTCAAGCTGCCTGTTTTAGACAATGCAAATGCCAGTTTAGTCCCATCAGGAGAGAATGCAGGTGCCCCATTGTGACGTGGGAATGATGCTACCTGACGAACTGCTCCTGTCGATAAGGTTTGAATGACAAGTGCTGAACTACCGCTTTCAAATGTAACGTAAGCCAGTTTTTCACCATCTGGTGACCAAGCTGGCGACATCAAAGGTTCTGGTGAACGGTGAACCGTAAATTGGTTAAAACCGTCATAGTCAGAAACACGTAATTCATATGGATACTGAGCGCCTTTGTTGACAACAATATAAGCAATACGTGTACGGAATGCGCCACGAATACCCGTCAATTTTTCAAAGACTTCATCACTTGCAGTATGCGCTGCATAGCGTAACCATTCTTTTGTTACTTTATATTGGTTCTGAGATAAAACAGCACCTGGGTTAGCCGCGACATCAACTAACTGATAGCTAACGACAAAGCTGCCATCAGCGGCAGGCTGCACCTGGCCCACAACCACTGCGTTAATACCTAACGCTGTCCACGCTTCAGGGATCACTTCAGAAGCGGTACCCGGTTGTTGAGGCATACGGCTTGGCTCAATAGGGTTAAATTTTCCGCTATTGCGTAAATCAGCGCCTACTATTTGGCCAACTTCTTGTGGTGGAGCACCCGCACCTGACCATTTAAACGGCACAACACCAATAGGTTGAGCTGAGTTAACACCTTCAGTGATCTCAATACGTATTTCAGCCTGAGCCACTGTCGCCCATAGCATTAGGAACCCTAAAACTACTTTAAAAGCCTGCTTCATTCTTATCTCCCTTACTGCGGATTATTTACTACCGCAATAATTCGCTGAATTTTAACAAAGGTATAATAACAAAACTAGATACCACACAAACTATTTATTCTATTGCCTTAATAATATCAATACAGACTGGTCTGAGTTATTGAAAATTAAGGTTTAAACACAACTGTGCTACCTGCTTTATTAAACGTATCATAGACTTCTCTGCTAGGTGGTTTAGGCATCGTTGCAAGTTTTGCTGCTCGGATTGCGGCGTCACAAAGCGCTGCGTCATTGGCTGGGCTATTTTTTGGTGTAATACTCACTAATAGCCCATCAGGTGCGAGCTTCAATTGAAGTTCACAAGTACGCCCACGAAAAGTATCTGAATCATAAAACTTACTTTGGATAGCCGCTTTCACCTTACCAGCATAGCTGTCTACATCAGCATTCGATGCGCCCGATTTTTTACCGCCGCCTTTTCCAGCTGCAGCTTCGCCACCTTGCTTGCTAGGGCCTGATGCCGTTAAATCGCCGAGTAAATCGTCAACAGAAGCGGCATTTTTTGCTGCCTCAGCTTTGGCTTTTGCTGCTTTTGCTTTCGCTTCTTTGTCAGCCTTTTCTTTGGCTTCTTTATCGGCTTTAGCTTTAGCTTCTTTTTCAGCTTTTACTTTCGCGTCCTTTTCTGCTTTTTCTTTAGCTTCTTTTTCTGCTTTGGCTTTCGCTGCTTCCGCTTCTTTCTGAGCCTGCGCCTCAGCTTTCGCCTTTTCAGCAGCCTGCTCTTTAATTAATTTTTCTTTTTCTGCTTTCGCTTTCGCGGCAGCTTCTTCGGCTATTTTTTGCTCTTCCTTCGCTTTTTTAGCCGCTTCTAATGCTATTTTCTGTTGTTCTTCGGCTTGCTTTTGTTGTTCTGCCGTTGCACGTTCAGTCTTTATACGCTCTTCTTCAAGTTGCTGAAGACGCTTTTGTTCCTTTTCTTGCTGCTCTCTGAGCTCAGCCTCTTGCTTTTGTTCTTGCTCTTTACGCTCTTTCGCCGCTTGTCTGACGTTATTTTGCTGCCTTTGCATTTCTTCATATTGCTCAACAACCACGCCAGGGTCAACCATCACCGCATCGATGACAGTTCCCTCTTCCCCGCCACCACCAAGTTTGACGACGGAAACTAAAGAACCTATAACAATCAAGCCGATCAATAGGACGTGCAATACAATTGACATCACTAATGATCGATTTAAGTTATCTTTTTTCTCTTTTGTCTTTCCCACTCTGGTATCCAAAAAAAGAATTGTGACTTATTCAAACGACAATAACCCAGCCTATATAGGCTGAGTCATCAAGCCAACTGATTTTATCCCTGCGCTGTGTAATATGTTCAGCGCTTTAATCACTTCTTCATAAGGGACTTCTTTTGCTCCACCAATCAAGAAAACTGCTTTGGGGTTTTTCTCTAATTGAGATTTTGCTTCTGCAGCAATTTGCTCTGGTGGTAGCAATTCTAAAACCTCACCATCAAGGCGCATGTTATATTGGCCAACCCCCGACACTTCTAAAATAATCGGTGGGTTATCACTTGATGATACGGTTTGTGTATCTGTTGCATCCGGCAGCTCAACTTCCACACTTTGAGAAATAATCGGTGCTGTTGCCATAAATATCAGCAACAGTACCAACAATACGTCCAGTAATGGAACTATGTTGATTTCGGATTTCAGCTCACGTCTGCGACTTGTGCGCGCCATTCGCTTATCTCCCCGTCTTATTTCTTATCAGCAGAGAAGGCTTGACGATGCAAGATGGCCAAAAACTCTTCCATAAAGTTATCGTAGTTTTGCTCTAATTTGCTGACACGTAAGTTCAAACGGTTAAATGCCATAACTGCAGGGATCGCTGCAAACAAACCAATTGCGGTTGCAATCAATGCTTCAGCAATACCCGGTGCAACCATTTGTAATGTTGCTTGTTTTACCGCTCCCAATGCAATAAACGCATGCATAATCCCCCAAACGGTACCAAATAAACCAATATATGGGCTAATTGAACCAACAGTACCTAAAAATGGGATATGCGCTTCAACTGATTCAAGCTCACGATTCATTGAAATACGCATTGCTCGAGAAGCACCTGTCACGACCGCATCTGGTGCATGAATATTCGCTTGGTGTAAACGAACAAACTCTTTAAAACCAGAATGGAAAATTTGTTCGGCACCACTCAATTCATCACGGCGAGCTTGGCTTTCTTTATATAAGCGCGATAGCTCGATACCTGACCAGAACTTATCTTCAAATGCTTCCGCCTCACGCGTTGCCGCATTTAAAATTTTCGTTCTTTGAATAATGATCGCCCATGATGCGATAGAAAAACCGATCAAAACGAACATAATGAGCTGAACCAAAAGGCTCGCTTTAAGGAATAAATCCAGGATATTCATGTCAGTCACTGTTTAAACTCCGCGACAATAGACTTAGGAAGCGCAATCGGCTTCATTTTTGATGTGTCCACACAAGCAATAAGGGCATTTGCCCCACAAAGCAGGTTACCTTGCGAATCAACTAACCTTTGCTGAAAAGTGAGTGAAGCACGTTTCATTTCAATAATTTGTGTTTCAACTTCCAGCAGGTCATCCAGCTTCGCCCCTTTGACAAAATCAATTGTCATGCTTCGCACAACGAAGCCAAGGTTCTCAGCAAGCATACTTTGTTGATTGATACCTTTATTTCGCAGCATTTCGGTTCTTGCTCGCTCAAAAAAGGCTAAATAGCGTGCATGATAAACAACACCGCCCGCATCTGTATCTTCATAATACACGCGAACAGGCCAGCGAAATAACATAACAATCACTCCGTCTTAGGTTAAATTAATTAACGGTGCCACTATACGCAAGACAGTGCCAGTTTGGAATCACTTTGAAAGTAAAGATATCAAAAATAATTATGGGTCCATTGACCCATAATTAGCAATTAGAATTATCTAAAGACCTGAAAAAGTCCCCAAATAAGAATGATGGCTGCAGGTAATGGGTGAAAAATTGCACGAAAGATAACTTTTTGGGGTTTAAAACCAACACCAAAAATCATCGCGGTACACGTTGCCCATATTAATAATAACCCTTGCCATATTTGAAATGAGCTGGTCTTCGCAGCAAATAGGGTTGGATCCCACATGACTGCACCTGCTGTGACTAAAGCTAAAATAAGGATAAGGGCCCTTATCGGCCCCTTATCCAATAGCTGATAGGTTTTATCCACCAGCATTTTTATTACTCACCATCTTTAGCGGCTTTAGAGTCTTCAGAGTGCTCTAACGCTAATGCTGCAATCACTGCAAAACTACAAGCTAACAGCGTGCCGAGGATCCAGGCGAAATACCACATAGTTATGCTCCTTAATACAGTGAGTGCTTGTTGCCTTCGATGAAGTTTTTGTCCAAACGACCGAACATTTTGTAGTAACACCATGCGGTGTATGCCAGTACGATTGGTACAAAGATAATAGCAACAACAGTCATCACTTGCAGAGTAAACAGGCTAGATGTTGCATCCCACATGGTCAAACTTGCGTTTGGCATGATGCTTGAAGGCATGATGAATGGGAACATTGCTACACCACAGGTTAAAATGATACAAGCGATAGTTAATGAAGAACTCACAAACGCCCAACCATTTTTGTCTGCTTTACTAAACAGCATTGTGATTAACGGCAATCCTACACCCAGAGCAGGCAATGCCCACAGGATTGGGTAAGTATTGAAATTAGTCAACCAAGCACCTGATTCAACTGCAACTGTTTTGTTCAGTGGGTTTGACACCGCCAGAGTATCAATAGTTGAAGTGATAACATAACCATCAATGCCCATGACTAACCAAACACCTGCACCCGCAAACGCTAACAATGTAACTAACGCACAGATATAGGTTGCTTTACGCACACGTAAGTACAGTTCGCCAGTGGTACGCATTTGCAGATAAGTTGCACCTTGGGTAACAATCATCATTAAGCCAACGACACCCGCCAACAGACCATATGGGTTTAACAGACCAAACAGGTTACCCGTGTAGGTCAAATACTGTTGGTTATCAATTTGCAGTGGAACACCTAATAACAGGTTACCAAACGCAACACCGATAACTAATGGTGGAACGAAACCACCGATGAACAGACCCCAGTCCCACATATTGCGCCATTTTTGGTTCTCCAGTTTTGAACGGTAGTCGAAACCAACCGGACGGAAGAACAATGCTGCTAGCACTAAAATCATCGCGATATAGAAACCGGAGAATGATGCAGCATAGACCTGTGGCCAGGCAGCAAACATCGCACCACCAGCTGTGATTAACCAAACTTGGTTACCATCCCAGTGAGGTGCAACAGCGTTAATCATGATACGGCGTTCAGTATCCGTTTTACCTAAAATAGGTAATAAGAAGCCAACGCCCATGTCAAAGCCATCTGTGACAGCAAATCCAATCAGTAATACACCGATAAGGATCCACCACACAAACCGAAGAACTTCATAATCAAACATAAGTGGCTCCTATTTACTGAACGTCGTGTGCAGAAGGGTTTTTCTGTTCAAAGTGATAGCGGCCAGTTTTTAGGCTGCTTGGCCCTTTACGAGCGAATTTGAACATTAAGAACATTTCAGCAATTAAGAACAGTGTGTACAGACCACAGATCAATACCATAGAGAAGATCAGGTCATGAGTCGTCAAGTTGGAGTGTGCAACCGAAACAGGTAACACTTCACCGATTGCCCATGGCTGACGACCATACTCCGCAACGAACCAACCTGATTCAATTGCAATCCATGGTAGTGGAATACCGAATAGTGCAATACGCAGCAATAGTTTATTTTGACCAATACGGTTACGAACTACTGACAGGAATGCCCAGCCAATAATCAACAGTAATAGGAAGCCAACACCAACCATGATACGGAATGCCCAGAACAGAGGCCCAACGTTAGGAATACTATCTTTCACTGCTCTTTGGATTTGAGCTTCAGTTGCATCAACAACATTTGGTGCATATTGTTTTAACAGAAGGCCATATCCGAGATCTTTTTTGTTTACTTCAAATGCCGAACGCAGTTCAGGATCTTTATTACCTGCAAGAAGCTCTTGTAACTGACCGTATGCAATCATACCGTTACGAATACGAACTTCGTGCTGTTTCATTAAGTCTTTCAGACCTAATACAGGCGTATCGATTGAACGGGTTGCAATAATACCCATCGCCCAAGGAATCGAGATAGCAAATTTATTTTCTTGCTTTTCAGTATCCGGCCAAGCGATTAAGTTAAACGCAGCTGGTGGAGCATGGGTTTCCCACTCTGCTTCAACAGCAGCCAGTTTGGTTTTCTGAACGTCACCCATTTCGTAACCTGATTCATCACCAAGAACGATAACAGACAGAACAGCAGCAATACCAAAGCTTGCAGCAATAGCAAAAGAACGTTTAGCAAAAGCAACATCACGACCTTTAAGCAGGTAGTAAGAGCTAATACCAAGGACAAACATTGCACCGGTACAATAACCCGCAGCAACTGTGTGGACGAACTTAACCTGCGCAACTGGGTTTAAGACTAGCTCAGAGAAGCTAACCATTTCCATACGCATTGTTTCGAAGTTGAAATCAGCAGCGATTGGGTTTTGCATCCAACCGTTCGCAACCAAGATCCACAAAGCAGAGAAGTTAGAACCTAAAGCAACTAACCATGTTACAGCTAGGTGTTGTTTTTTGCTTAAACGATCCCAACCAAAGAAGAATAAACCGACAAACGTTGATTCTAAGAAGAACGCCATCAGACCTTCGATTGCAAGAGGTGCACCGAAGATATCTCCAACATAGTGCGCGTAGTAAGACCAGTTAGTACCGAATTGGAACTCCATGGTCAGACCCGTTGCAACACCCAGAGCAAAGTTAATACCAAATAACTTACCCCAGAACTTAGTCATATCTTTATAAATTTGCTTGCCTGACAGTACATATACCGTTTCCATGATCGCAAGCAAAAACGCCATACCTAGCGTTAATGGTACGAACAGGAAGTGATACATCGCAGTTAAGGCAAACTGTAATCGTGACAGTTCGACAATATCAAACATCTTGACTCCTTGCTCCTAGCAGGAAGACACCGACTTGCGGCAACCCAGCTTCCAGTTTTAAATACTTAGAAAGCCTCTTAACTACCAGCAAAAAATGCCTCAAAACAACAAAAAATTAACAAAATTAAAAGAACAAACGTTACCATAATAATAGTACGCTTATCTTCACACACAATAAACTTCTTTTACGTGACTCAGATTTGAATTCTGAATTTACATCAATAATTATACCCTTTAATAGAAAATCGAGTATTTGATCGAGCACCAATTTAAGCAATTTGAACAAATAAAGCCAGAGGCAATGAATTGATTTGCGTCAATTTTTTTCCTGTTGTTAATTGCTATACCTGTCAGTCAATTAATGGTTATTTACTTGTTAAATTGCTGTTATTGATAATGATATAAATGTTCTTAATTTTTCCAAAGATTAACAAAAAATATAATCATTGAATTAACGACTCGAAAAAAGAATATTTAATTTGTAATAGTATCTTATTTTAAACTTATTATGAATTTTATTAATATAGCCGTTTTCTCAACTAAACTGTTATATTGGCTTAATTGAATTACCGTCAATATTATAAAATTGATATGCCGCAATTTCGCTTTTTTTTGCATAAAGTGCTATTAGCACTACCCTGCTCACCTAAATTGCCTTTTTATTATCAATTTTCCTTCATATAAGCCTATAGAACGCACTTTTAAGTATAGACACACATTTCAAAAAACCGCATAACCCTATAAAAATATTTAAAAGGCATAAAAAAACCCGTGCTCACATGAGCACGGGCTTTCGTCTCTTACTCTTGCTAGTTGCCTAGCGAATTACTTATTTATTCAGCAGAGATTTGACTGCATCACCGATGTCTGCAAGGCTACGAACGGTTTTCACGCCAGCAGCTTCTAGTGCAGCAAATTTCTCATCAGCAGTCCCTTTACCGCCTGCGATGATTGCACCTGCGTGGCCCATACGTTTGCCTTTTGGTGCAGTTACACCTGCGATATAGCCTACAACAGGCTTAGTAACATGCTTTTTAATATATTCAGCTGCTTCTTCTTCTGCGTTACCACCGATTTCACCGATCATCACGATAGCTTCAGTTTGTGGATCTGCTTGGAATAACTTCAGGATATCAATGAAGTTTGAACCTGGAATTGGGTCACCACCGATACCTACACAAGTCGATTGGCCTAAGCCTGCATCTGTTGTTTGTTTAACTGCTTCATAAGTCAACGTACCTGAACGTGAAACGATACCGACTTTACCTGGCATATGGATATGGCCAGGTTGGATACCAATCTTACATTCACCCGGCGTGATAACACCAGGGCAGTTAGGGCCAATCATACGAACGCCTGCTTCGTCTAATTTCACTTTAACTGTCAGCATATCCAGAGTTGGAATACCTTCAGTGATAGTGATGATCAGCTTAATGCCAGCATCGATAGCTTCTAAAATAGAATCTTTACAAAATGGTGCTGGAACATAGATAACAGAGGCTGTTGCGCCCGTTGCTTCTACAGCTTCACGAACAGTGTTAAATACAGGCAGACCTAAGTGAACAGTGCCACCTTTACCTGGCGTCACACCACCGACCATTTGCGTGCCATAAGCAATCGCTTGTTCTGAGTGGAATGTACCTTGGCCACCAGTGAAACCTTGGCAAATTACTTTGGTGTTTTTATCGATTAAAATAGACATTATTTAGCCTCCGCTGCTGCTACTGCTTTCTTAGCTGCATCAGTCAGGCTGTTTGCAGCGATAATATTCAAGCCGCTATCTGCCAGTTTTTTAGCACCTAACTCTGCATTGTTACCTTCTAAACGCACAACGACTGGTACATTTACGCCAACTTCTTCTACTGCACCAATGATGCCGTCTGCAATCAGGTCGCAGCGAACGATACCACCAAAGATGTTAACAAAAACGGCTTTCACGTTTTCATCAGAAAGAATGATTTTAAATGCTTCAGTTACACGCTCTTTTGTCGCGCCGCCGCCAACATCTAAGAAGTTAGCCGGTGCACCACCGTGCAGCTTAACGATATCCATAGTACCCATTGCAAGGCCCGCACCGTTAACCATACAGCCGATGTTGCCGTCTAACGCAACGTAGTTCAGTTCCCACTGAGCGGCTTGTGCTTCACGTGCATCTTCTTGTGATTCATCACGTAGTTCACGGATCTCTGGTTGACGATATAACGCGTTGCTATCGATACCTAATTTACCATCTAAGCAAACTAAATCACCCGCAGTGCTGATAACCAGTGGGTTGATTTCCGCTAATGCTAAATCGCGTTCTAGGAATAATGTAGCCAGACCCATGAAAATTTTCGCGAATTGACTAACTTGTTTGCCAGTTAAGCCTAATTTAAATGCTAACTCACGGCCTTGGAAAGGCATTGGGCCAGTCAGTGGGTCGATAATCGCTTTGTGAATTAACTCTGGAGTCTCTTCTGCGACTTTCTCGATTTCCACGCCACCTTCGGTAGATGCCATGAATACAACGCGGCGAGTACTACGGTCTACAACCGCACCTAAATAGAGTTCTTTAGCGATATCAGTTGCCGTTTCAACCAGAATTTGGTTAACAGGCTGGCCGTTTGCATCTGTTTGATAGGTAACTAAGTTTTTACCTAACCAGTGTTCTGCAAATGCTTTCACTTCGTTGATATCACTAGTGACTTTTACGCCGCCAGCTTTACCACGTCCACCTGCGTGAACTTGGCATTTAATTACCCAAGGGCCGTCACCAATTTTTTTAGCAGCATCGACGGTTTCAGCGACTGATGAACAGGCATAACCTGTCGGTGCAGGCATCCCATAACGTGCAAACAACTGTTTTGCCTGGTACTCGTGTAAATTCATGATGTTCTATCCATAATTGAGTCTGAAGAGGCGTTTATTCGCCTCCTGCAATTGTTACTGATTTAGCAACCCGCGAACGGGTTGCATCGGTTACTTCAGACCGGGCAAGTTGTACCCTGCCCTGTTATGTTGCTATACGTCCAGCAGTAAACGAGTTGGATCTTCCAGCATATCTTTGATAGCGACTAAGAAGCCAACTGACTCACTACCATCGATTAAACGGTGGTCGTAAGACAGTGCTAAATACATCATAGGAAGAATCTCTACCTTACCATTTACAGCCATAGGGCGGTCTTTAATGGCATGCATGCCTAAAATCGCGCTCTGTGGTGGGTTAATGATAGGTGTAGACATCAGAGAACCAAATACGCCACCGTTAGTGATAGTGAAGTTACCACCACTTAAGTCTTCGACAGTTAATTTACCGTCGCGACCTTTAACAGCCAGTTCTTTAATTTTCTTCTCGATATCTGCCATGCTCATTGCATCGACATCACGCAGAACTGGTGTTACCAAACCACGTGGTGTTGAAACCGCAATACTGATATCGAAATAGTTATGGTAAACCACATCATCGCCATCAATAGAAGCATTCACTTCTGGGTAGCGCTTCAGTGCTTCAACCGCAGCTTTCACATAGAAAGACATAAAACCTAAACGAACACCATGACGTTTTTCGAATACTTCGCCATATTGTTTACGTAAGTCTTTGATTGGTTGCATATTGACTTCGTTAAAGGTCGTCAACATGGCGGTCGTGTTTTTCGCTTCTAACAGGCGCTCAGCAATACGTTTACGTAAACGCGTCATTGGAACACGTTTTTCGCTACGGTGTGCTAAAGGCGCTTGAGGAGCCGCTGGGGCTTTCGCCGCAGGTGCCGCAGATTTATTTGCAGCTAAATGTTTTTCAACATCTTCACGCGTTAAACGACCACCAACACCCGTACCTTTGATGTCAGCTGGGTTTAAGTCGTGCTCTGCAATCAAACGACGGATCGCAGGGGTCAGAGCATCATTGCTTTCAGTTTCTAAACTTGCCGTTTGACGCTGTGCAGGTGTTGACTCTTGTGCTTCTTTCACTTCAGCAGGAATACCTGTGCTATCGCCTAAACGAATGCGACCCAGTAATTGCTTAGACAATACCGTTGCACCTTCATCTTCAACGATAGCTTCTAATACACCAGCTTCACTTGCAGGAACTTCTAATACGACTTTATCTGTTTCGATCTCAACCAGTACTTCGTCACGCTGAACACTGTCACCTGGTTTTTTATGCCATGTGGCAACCGTAGCATCTGCAACGGACTCAGGAAGATCGGGAACAAGAATTTCTACGCTACTCATTTTCTATCCTTTAATTATTCAATGTTCAAAGCGTCATTAACCAGGGCTTTCTGTTGTTCCTGGTGTACGGACGTATAGCCAACTGCTGGAGATGAAGAAGCAGCTCGACCTGCATAACGTAAAGTTGCCCCTGTTGGGATAGCTTCACGGAAGTTATGTTGACTGCAATACCAAGCACCTTGGTTTAATGGCTCTTCTTGACACCATACAAAGTCTTTTACATCAGTAAATTGCGCCAACGCTTTTTGGATATCTTCGTGTGGGAACGGATATAACTGTTCGATACGCACGATAGCCACGTCAGTTTGTTCATTTTTACGACGTTGTTCTAACAGATCGTAATAGACTTTACCTGAACACATAACGACGCGTTTCACATTTTTCGGATTGATATCATCTATTTCACCGATAACTGGCTCGAATGTACCGTTTGCCAATTCTTCCATGCTAGAGACCGCTAATGGGTGACGTAACAGAGATTTTGGTGACATCACAATCAGAGGACGGCGCATGCCACGTAAGGCTTGGCGACGCAACATGTGATAAACCTGAGCAGGTGTTGACGGCACACACACTTGCATGTTTTGGTCAGCACACAGTTGCAGGTAACGTTCTAAACGTGCAGATGAGTGCTCTGGCCCCTGACCTTCATAACCATGAGGCAGTAGCATTACCAGACCACACATACGACCCCATTTTTGCTCACCAGAGCTAATAAATTGGTCGATAACCACTTGAGCACAGTTAGCAAAGTCACCAAATTGGGCTTCCCAAATAGTCAGTGCACGAGGCTCAGTAGTGGCATAGCCATATTCGAATGCTAATACCGCGTTTTCAGTCAGAACAGAGTCCCAAACATTAAAGACGCCTTGGCCGTTATGGATATTTTGCAGTGGAACGTAAACTGAACCATTTGTTTGGTTGTGAATAACTGCATGACGGTGGAAGAATGTACCACGGCCTGCGTCTTCACCGGACAAACGCACAGGAATACCTTCATCAACTAACGTTGCGTACGCTAAAGTTTCAGCCGCGCCCCAGTCGAGTAATTTCTCACCTTTTGCCATTTCGGCACGGTCGGTATAAATTTTCTCAACACGAGATTGCGCAACCACGCCTTCTGGGATAGTGCTGACTTTAACAGCCAGATCCGTTAAGCGTTTAATATCAACTGTTGATTTATAGGATGCATCCCATTCATGGTTTAAATATGGAGCCCATGTATATGAGTTCAGCCCCATTTCACGGTACTCTTCAACCACACAGTTACCTGCATCTAACGCATCGCGATACAGATTAACCATTTCAGTGACATCATTAGCACTTAATACGTTTTCTGCAATTAAACGATCTGCATAAATTTTACGTGGTGTTGGGTGCTGTTTGATTTTTTGATACATCACAGGCTGAGTTGCACTTGGCTCATCCGCTTCGTTATGGCCATGGCGGCGATAACAGACTAAATCAATCATAACATCGCGTTTGAACGTGTTACGGAAATCAAGCGCTAAACGAGTCACGAAAGACACCGCTTCTGGGTCATCCGCATTCACGTGGAAAATTGGTGCCTGCACCATTTTAACGATGTCAGTACAGTATTCTGTCGAACGTGTATCTTTTGGATTTGAAGTCGTGAAACCAATTTGGTTGTTAATCACGATACGCATCGTACCGCCAACTTCATAACCACGAGCTTGAGACATGTTCAGTGTTTCTTGTACAACACCTTGGCCAGTTACTGCTGAGTCACCATGAATGGTAATTGGCAGAACCATGTTGCTGCGGCCTTCATCCAGACGGTCACGACGTGCGCGCACTGAGCCGATAACCACTGGACTAACAATCTCAAGGTGAGACGGGTTAAATGCTAACGCTAAGTGAACACGAGAGCCTGCGGTTTCAAAGTCAGAGGAGAAACCTTGGTGATATTTAACATCACCCGCGCTTGAGTGGTCTTTATGTTTACCCGCGAACTCATCAAATAATTCGCCCGGTTTTTTACCTAAGATATTAACTAGAACGTTTAAACGACCACGGTGAGCCATACCCAAAACAACTTCACGGGTATCTTGCTTGCCTGCGTGGTGGATTAAATCTTTCAGCATTGGGATCAGTGAATCACCACCTTCCAATGAGAAACGTTTTGCACCTGGGAATTTAGCCCCGATGTAACGCTCAAGCCCTTCAGCTGCCGTTAATTCAGCTAAGAAGCGTTTTTTCTCTTCTACTGAGAAAATTTTAGAAACGTCAACAGACTCAAGACGCTGTTGGATCCAACGTTTTTCTTCTGTATTCGTGATATGCATATATTCTGCACCGATAGAACCGCAATAAATACGTTTCAGGTGGTCATATAGCTCACTCAGCTTCATGGTTTCTTTGCCAATCGCAAATGAACCCACGTTGAAAGTTTCGTTGAAGTCTTCTTTCGTCAGGTTGTGGAATGCTGGGTCTAAATCTGGAACAGATTCACGTTTCCAAAGACCTAACGGATCAAGATTCGCATTTTGGTGCCCGCGGAAGCGGAACGCATTGATTAATTGCAAAACTTTAACTTGTTTTGCGTCGATAGCTGGATCGCTAACAGAGGTGTGATAACGTGTAGAGTCTTTTGCTAAGCGGCGGAAGTAATCGCGCGCTTGGGAGTGGAATTGTTCACCGCTAGTGCCTAATGCTGCACCAGGAAGTTGCTCAAAAATTGCTTTCCACTCGGCATCGACAGAGTTAGGGTCAGTCAGATAATCTTCATAGAGCTGTTCTATATAAGTCTGGTTCGCGCCTGCCAGAAAGCTTGAATCCAGCCAGTCCTTCATTACGCCGTTCTGCATTGTGATCCCTTAAGCTTTTAAAGCTTTAGTTTTCGCCGTGGTTAACTAATTGCCGCATTTAAGCGACCTCGATAAAGGTTCTCTTGGACGTGCTTTATGCATGTTCTCTCTTTGGGAGGCCCTTTATCAGTAAGGGTTTCCCTTTTAAGGAACCTTTAAAAACTGGCTGCGGTTTTTAAAGGCCCCTATGCTTGGGCTGTCGTCTTCATCTTTTGCAGTTGGCTATTTTTTCTACTTTTTACTGTTACTTTCTTTGCTTTCACTTTTTTACGCTTTTGTAATGACAACGTTTTAATAAGTACTACTTTTTATGGGTGACAATGTTACTTTCTGACGCCCTTTGTTGGTATTTCGTTTTCGTGCTTTTGTGAGCTTCCGCGCATTAAAAACCTATTATTGCTTTTACTTTACGCGTTTCTTTTTACTTATGTTTTTATTTTGTGCTATTTCTCTTTTAACCCACAGCACCTGAGCACTGTGGGTTAAATATGCATAATTAAGCGCTATGTTTTAGTAACATAGATTTAATATGACCGATAGCTTTCGTTGGATTTAGCCCTTTAGGGCATACATTGACACAATTCATGATGCTATGACAGCGGAAGACACTAAAAGCGTCGTTCAGATCATCTAATCGTGAATCGGTTTCAGTATCACGGCTATCAATTAAGAAGCGATACGCTGCCAACAAGCCTGCAGGCCCGATAAACTTGTCTGGATTCCACCAAAACGATGGGCAAGAAGTCGAACAACAAGCACACAAAATACACTCATATAAACCATCGAGTTTTTCACGTTGTGCAGGAGTTTGTAAATTCTCACGCGCTGGTGGGTTTTTGTTATCATTAATCAGATATGGACGAATTTTTTCGTATTGGGTATAGAACTGAGTCATATCGATAATCAGGTCACGCACAACAGGCAGACCCGGTAATGGACGAATGACAATTTTCTTCCCACCACGGATTAAAGCAGATAATGGCGTAATACACGCCAACCCGTTTTTACCGTTCATGTTCAGGCCATCGGAACCACATACCCCTTCACGACAAGAACGACGGAAAGAGAGTGTTGGGTCTTGCTCTTTGATTTGGATTAACGCATCCAGCAACATCATGTCACGCCCTTCAGGAACTTCTAGCGTGTAATCTTGCATACGTGGTGCGTTGTCCACATCAGGATTGTAGCGATAAATCGAAAATTGTAATTTCATAGTTTATTTCTCCGCAACTGGATTAACACCACGCATTAGTAGGTACGAATTTTCGGTGGGAAGGCTTCACGCAGTTTTGGCTGCATGTTGACTTCACGACGCGTCATCGTTTCAGATTGCGGTAAATATAATGAGTGACATAACCAATTCGCATCATCTCGCTCTGGGTAGTCAAAGCGGCTATGCGCACCACGACTTTCTGTACGGAAGTTTGCAGCTTGTGCCGTTGCATAAGCCGTTTCCATCAGGTTATCCAGTTCTAAACATTCGATACGCTGAGTATTAAATTCAGTCGAAGTATCATCAAGGCGTGCATTTTGCAGACGCTCACGGATCACTTTCAGCTCTTCTAAACCTTTCGCCATTGCATCACCCTCACGGAATACCGAGAAGTTATGCTGCATACAGGTTTGCAGTGCTTTACGGATTTCAGTTGGGTCTTCACCCGTACGCGCACCTTCCCAACGGTTAAAACGTGTCATCGCTGCATCAATATCAGATTCAGATGCATCACGCATTGAACCTTGCTCCATGATGGATTCTTTCAAATGCAGACCCGCTGAGCGACCAAATACCACTAAGTCGAGAAGTGAGTTACCCCCTAAGCGGTTAGCACCATGTACTGATACACAGGCAATTTCACCGACCGCAAACAGACCAGGAATGACTTCATCTTCGCCTTTTTCGTTATAACGCAGAGCTTGACCCGTCACTTTCGTTGGAATACCGCCCATCATGTAATGACAGGTAGGAATAACAGGGATTGGCTCTTTGATTGGGTCAACGTGAGCAAAGGTACGAGATAATTCAAGGATACCCGGTAAACGAGATTCCAGAACATCTTTTCCTAAGTGATCCAGTTTCAGCTTGGCGTGTGGACCCCATGGGCCATCACAACCACGACCTTCACGAATTTCAATCATGATTGAGCGCGCAACAACGTCACGGCCCGCAAGGTCTTTCGCGTTCGGCGCATAACGCTCCATGAAACGCTCGCCGTCTTTATTCAACAGGTAACCACCTTCACCACGACAACCTTCTGTCACGAGAACACCCGCGCCAGCGATCCCCGTAGGGTGGAATTGCCACATTTCCATATCTTGCAGTGGAACACCTGCACGAGCAGCCATTCCCACGCCATCACCCGTATTGATGTGTGCGTTAGTGGTTGATTGGTAAATACGACCCGCACCACCCGTTGCTAAAATAGTTGCCTTCGCTTTGAAATAAACCAGTTCGCCTGTTTCCATACAAATTGCAGTACAACCTACAACATCGCCGTCTTGGTTTTTAACTAAATCAAGGGCATACCATTCAGAAAAAATGGTTGTGTGGTTTTTTAAGTTCTGCTGATACAAGGTATGTAACAGTGCATGGCCAGTACGGTCAGCTGCAGCTGCAGTACGCGCAGCTTGCTCACCACCGAAGTTTTTAGACTGACCACCAAATGGACGTTGATAAATACTTCCATCATCAAGGCGCGAGAACGGTAACCCCATATGTTCTAATTCGAGGATAGCCTCTGGCCCTGTTTTACACATGTATTCGATAGCGTCTTGGTCACCGATGTAGTCGGAACCTTTAACGGTGTCATACATGTGCCATTCCCAGTTATCAGGATGCGTGTTACCTAAAGCAACCGTGATACCACCTTGCGCTGATACAGTATGAGAACGAGTTGGAAAAACTTTTGACAGAAGCGCACAAGATAGGCCCATCTGTGAAATTTGAAGTGCTGCGCGCATACCTGCGCCACCCGCACCGATAACGATAGCGTCAAACTCTCTGATTGGCAGATTCATTTATGCACCCCACACAACAATTGTTCCGTAAATTAAATAAGCCAACAGACCTACAACGATAACCAGTTGCAATACTAAACGAATTGCTAAAGGTTTAACGTAGTCAGTCAGCACTTGCCACATGCCAATCCACGCATGAACAAGAATCGAGAACAACGTGAGGATAGTGAATACTTTCGTCACAGAAGAGGCAAAAAAGCCACGCCAGACGTCATAGGTAATGTCATTAATAGCAACAAAACCAACAATGTAGAGTACGTAGAGCGCGATGACAATCGCAGAACCACGGATTAATAGCCAGTCCTGGATACCAGTACGGCCTAAAGCTGAAGCATTACTTACCATACTAAAATCCCCGCCAGAATTGCTAAAATCACGGTAATGACAAATGTAATTTTTGCAGATGAGTTACCAGCAGCAAGCGTTTCATCAACACAACCGAAATCCATTAGCATATGACGAATACCACCACAAATGTGGTAAGCCAAAGCTGTCAAGATGCCCCAAAGAATGAACTTAGCAAAAAAGCCAGTCATTATTTCAGACGCGTATTGAAAACCTTCTGGAGAGGAGAGAGATGTCCCTAACAACCAAAGCAGAATACCAACTGCGATGAGAGTAATGACGCCAGAGACACGGTGCAAGATCGAAGATATTGCAGTGATCGGGAAGTGAATCGTCTGCAAATCAAGGTTGACAGGTCTTTGTTTTTTCACAATTTTGCCCACACAGCTCTTTATTATTTTCCATCCTCCGGACCTGGGGTGGAAATCAGACAGCGACAGGGGTACAAAATGCAACTTAACACAAACTCTAATCCATCATGTTTAAATAAAGTTGCATACTGATCACGCTGGGAACTCCTACTACAGGGTAATCCGGAGACCTGCCGCTAGTATAAAGTCTTCACAATGCCATTACAATTCCCACACAAAATGTTTGGAGACATTTAGCCCGAACAGTGAGAGGGATCACGATTTAAACATTTTGTATAAATGTGCTTATCTTATTTGACAATGATTCAACATTTATCTTACATATAGGTCTGGCAGAATTATCTTAACGGTGCTGTTGACACTTCATCGTAAAAGAAAAAAACGTGAATGTTGCAATGTTAAGTACTCTTCAATTTGAACTATGATGGGTATTAATAACAAAAGTTATGAAAGTTGTTCCCCTTACCACAAATAATGATATTGTAGGGAAAACAACAAAAAGAACATAACATCTACACACTCATAAACAACCTAATTACATTGTCGTCGGTCTCAGATTTCAGGTTTTATGTGATAGCGAGCTGATTTCCAAAGCATACCGGTAGAACAATGCATGAAGACACAGTATAACGCTGAGCTTCTGGGTTGTTGGGTGTCGATTATCAAGCGCTAAGGAGACCGTAATGGCTGATAACAAAGCTAAGCTAACGACTGGTAGTAAGGGTGATATTGACCTAGATATTTTAAGCCCAACGATTGGTCAAGACGTTATCGATGTCCGAACTTTAGGTTCTAAAGGGTTTTTTACCTACGACCCTGGTTTTACTTCTACTGCATCCTGTGAATCAAAAATCACCTATATCGATGGTGATCAAGGCATCCTGTTGCACCGTGGTTTCCCTATCGATCAACTCGCCACTGAAGCCTCTTATCTCGAAGTTTGTTATATCCTGCTATACGGTGAAGCACCAACTCAAGAACAATATGACGTATTTAAAAATACGGTGACTCGCCATACCATGATCCATGAGCAAATTACTCGCATGCTTAATGGTTTCCGCCGTGACTCACACCCAATGGCTGTATTATGCGGTGTTACTGGCGCACTAGCAGCTTTCTATCACGATGCATTAGATGTTAACAACCCACGCCACCGTGAAATTACGGCTTATCGCCTGCTGTCGAAAATGCCAACAGTCGCAGCGATGTGTTACAAATATTCAATTGGCCAACCTTTTGTTTATCCACGTAATGACCTGTCATACGCGGGTAATTTCTTGCATATGATGTTCTCGACACCATGTGAAGAATACACAGTTAATCCTGTTTTAGAACGCGCAATGGATCGTATCTTAATCCTACACGCTGACCACGAACAAAACGCTTCAACCTCGACTGTACGTACTGCGGGTTCATCCGGTGCAAACCCATTTGCTTGTATCGCGGCAGGTATCGCTTCACTGTGGGGGCCTGCTCACGGCGGTGCTAACGAAGCTTGCTTACGTATGTTGGAAGAGATCCAAACTGTTGAGCACATTCCTGCATTTATCGAGCGCGCTAAAGACAAAAATGACTCTTTCCGCTTGATGGGCTTCGGTCACCGTGTTTATAAAAACCATGACCCACGTGCAACGGTAATGCGTGAAACTTGCCATGAAGTTCTAAATGAACTTGGCTTGAATGACAGCTTGCTGGAAGTCGCTATGGAGCTGGAACGTATCGCATTGAACGACCCGTATTTCATTGAGAAAAAACTGTACCCGAACGTTGACTTCTACTCAGGTATCATCTTGAAAGCAATGGGTATTCCATCTTCAATGTTTACTGTTATTTTTGCCATTGCACGTACCATTGGCTGGATTGCACATTGGAATGAAATGCACGATGACGGCCTGAAAATTGCTCGTCCTCGCCAGCTATATACCGGCTATGACAAACGTGAATTCAACTCTGAATTAGCAAAAAAATAATATTTAATTAAATCTGAACCCTACATATGCTAAGGCCTCGAATTTTCGGGGCTTTTTTCTTTTTTACTGATGTCATTTAGCTTACTGCTGTTGATATTCCCTTGGTGTCATTCCGCTCATTTTGCGGAAAAAACTGATAAACGCGCTATCACTTGTTAGACCAAGCTCTTGAATAATATAGTGATAAGGTTTTTCTTGTGCAAGCAACTCAATCGCTTTAATAAACCGCCATTGTTGTCGCCATGTTTGAAATGTCATGCCTGTTTCTTTCAAGAAAATACGCGTGATTGTTTTCTCACTCGCACCGATAGTCTGCGCTAACTGGTTTAAATTCGGTGGTAATTGCTCGATATCAATCCCTTTAAAGCGTCTATCTTGCGGTAATGGCAACAGTGTTGGCTCTAAAGCTGCACTTTGTAGCTCATCGATAAATACCGGTAATAAGTTGGCCAAACGCCCCTGCTGCCAATCACTCTCAAACGGCGCAATAGCAATACGTTCTAGCACTTCCCTTAGTAATGGGGAAATATTCAAAATAACCACATCGTTCCCGATTTTTTTGGCATATTCTTCTGATAAATAAACCGATCGATACCCCACGGATGCCTGCATTTGTGCCCGATGAAGAACAAATGGAGGGATCCAAGCCACTCTACCAGGGGGAAGCAAAGACAGGCGATTTTCCAGTGAAATTCGTATACACCCTTGTTGTGTAAACAAAAGCTGCCCCATTTCATGTTTATGAAAACCAGAGTCATGCTGCCCCATTTTTGCCGCGATCCCCAATACTGGCGCACGATACCAATGAGTTTGAAATTTATCTGTTTGATTTAGCCAAGCCATAATGTCTCTTTTTTGATATTTATAGTCTTTATTATTGTAATAAGACAATGAAAATAACACTAAACTACCTGCTATTAAATCGTTGTATCTAATTAGACCCTTTATTTTTAGTCGATTGGTAGGAAAAAGTATGAAACACCCTCTTTCATTATGGCTTGCTGTTGCCTTAATGATGTTTCCTCAAATTGTGGAAACCATATACAGCCCCGCTCTCACTGATATTGCCAGCGCTTTCTCAGTAAATGCGGAACAAGCTTCACAAACACTGTCGCTTTATTTCTTTGCTTTTGCATTAGGCGTGGTGTTTTGGGGACGTATGTGTGACACCTTAGGGCGTCGCCCGACTATTTTGGCGGGTTTATTGATTTACGGTATTGCGTCTGTTGGTGCATTATTTGTCACACATTTTTATTTATTATTATTAATGAGAATGTTGTCTGCATTTGGCGCTGCCGTCGGTTCAATCGGTACACAAACCGCTATGCGTGATAGCTACCAAGGCCATGAATTAGCGAAAGTTTTTTCTATCATGGGTGTTGCTTTAGCAATCAGCCCTGCGTTGGGAATGTTATCTGGTGCTGGACTCGTCAGTTTTGGCGGTTATCGAACCGTTTTTATCGGCTTAGCTATTTTAGCTGTGGTGCTTTTTCTCTGGTCAGCCTGTCGTTTACCTGAGACCAAGCCTGAAAACGTGACGCAAGTCTCATTTATTGAGACATTTTTACGCATGATCGCTGATAAAGAAATTGCTAGAAATGTGATCTTGATTGCATTTTTCAATATTAATTTATTTAGCTATTATCAGCTGGCTCCATTCAGTTTTGAACAATTAATGCTCACTCAACAACAGTTTGGATTAACAGGGATATTATTAGCGCTTGGGGTTGGTTTAGGTTCGATATCAAATCGCTATTTATTGGCTAAAAAACACACATCTGAGCAGCTTGTAAAACTGTCTAGCGTGATTTCCTTGGTGAGTGGCTGTTTGGTTTTTGTGCTAATGGATTCAATTTGGTTCGTTTTACCCGTTATCGGAGTCGTTATTGGTTACGGAATTGCGATCCCGAACATACTTGCCCATGCATTAAACCGTTATGGTGACAGAAAAGGCACCGCTGGCGCAATTTTAGGTTTATTTTACTACATCGGACTCGCCATCGGTCTAATGGTCGCTGGCTGGAGCCAACACTTAGGTTTAGTGTTAACTATTTCAAGTGCAGTATTAGTTTTCGCATCGTTAAAATACCGAACCCAATAGCTATTTTTATTTTTATTTTCAATAGATTATCAATCTTCTAAGTATTTCGAATCACAGCTAGGCGGCAAAAGAGTGAAGCCCTAGGAACATACACAAGTATGTGACTAGGGTTCACGAATGCAGCCAACAACGCTGTGGTTTGAAAGACGAAGAAGATTAGGCAGGGTTATCGATATCGATAAATTCGGCATCTAACCCATGTTCATCTACGAGCCACTTAGTCAACGCCTTGATCCCATAACGCTCCGTTGCGTGATGCCCTGCGCTGTAGAAATGGATCCCCATTTCCCTTGCTATATGAATGGTTTGCTCAGAAACTTCCCCTGTTACAAAGGCATCTACACCAAATTCAGCTGCTTGTAGAATGAAGCCTTGCCCTCCCCCTGTACACCATGCGATTTGGCGAATTTCTTCTTTTGCATTATCACCACAATGCAGGACTTTACGGCCAAGACGAGTTTCTAAACGAGACGTTAACTCTGAAGGCGTAATGGGTTGGTCAAAAAAACCAAATGGCATTAATGGGTCGATTTGGCCATTCACCTGCACCCCCATAATATAAGCAAGCTGGGTATTATTACCTAATTTGTGGTGCGCATCTAATGGGAGGTGATAACCATATAGGTTGATATCATTCGCTAATAATGTTTTTAAGCGATTTTTTTTCATCCCTTTGATAATGGCTGGCTCATTTTTCCAAAAATAGCCATGGTGAACAATGATGGCATCGGCTTTCTTTTCAACAGCGGCATCTAGCAATGCTTGGCAAGCTGTCACACCGGTGATGATTTTATGTACATGTGGCCGCCCTTCAACTTGCAATCCATTCGGTGCAAAATCTTGGAACTCACTAACTTTCAATTCATCATTAATGATTTCTTCTAATCTTAAGTTATGCATTATATTGTCCTTTTTACTGCACAGCTAAACTGTTTACCCACCAGTTTGAACGTAATTAACTGATAATCAATAAGCATAAACGGAAACATGATTTTTTTCTGTGTTATTTAGAGCAAATCGCGGGTATTGCCCCATGGAAAATAACTGATCATAAAATAAAGAATGGAAGATAAAAAAACAAAACCCCCACAATTCAACATTGTAGGGGTTATTACTAGGCACTCAACTCTAAATTAGCGATGACTTTCCAGTGTTGTCTCTGAGCGTTCTAACCAAACGGGTTTATCGCTAGTCTTAGCCCAAACCTTATGTAAATGGCTATAAAATTTTGCTCTTTTTGGATAAAAAACCATAACCGGAAACGCAATAATGCCAGCTGTTACAGCAGCAGTGCGGCGTGCAAGTACCTGATTACGGGAATATTCGCGATATGTGGACATCGATATCCTCCTTCAGTTGCCACTTTATTTGTCGATCCCAGCGTTGCTCTATCATTCCCCATTAACACACATTTCCCATTAACACAGTAGTAAAGAGCGACTAAAACCGAGCAGATAATATGAAAAATATTGACTGTGAATAGAATATCGCAAATTGTGTAATAAAACCACTCATCTGACCACTTTAAATGTAAATATGACTAAAAAAACGGACCATTCCGTATTTTTACTACATAATTTAACCGAATTATGTTTTATATAAACATAAAAATCACAATCACATAACAATTGGCAATTCCCTTCAGAGATAACCACGTACTCTTTCAAGCAAATAAATCGTCATTTTTATACTTTTTTTACACCCAGCCCGTGCTTTTTATCAGCTTCTTTACAGTGAACCCTTTAGCCTTATCACATGGAAATAATAAGGAGAAAACACTGTGTCATTACTTTCCATTACTGGGGCAGTTCTCGTCGTTTTACTGCTAGCGTATCTGATTTATGCCCTGCTTAACGCGGAGGATTTCTGATATGGCGACTACCACATTGCTATTTTTAGGTAGCTTTTTACTGATCCTATTCATCTTAGCAAAACCTTTAGGTAATGGTATTGCTCGGTTAATCGACAATGACATACCCCGTCGATTAGAAGCCAGTGAATCCCTACTTTGGCGTTTAACAGGTGTCAAACAGCCGGGAAGACACATGGCTGAGATGAATTGGCAGCAATATGCCTTAGCGATTGTATTATTTAATTTTTTAGGTTTTATTCTATTATTCGCTATTTTAATGAATCAAGGCTATTTACCGCTTAATCCACAACATTTTGGGGGAATGAGCTGGGACTTAGCCTTCAATACCGCGGTTAGTTTTATTACTAATACAAACTGGCAAGCCTATAGTGGCGAAAATACATTAAGCTATTTAAGCCAAATGGCAGGGCTGACAGTCCAAAACTTCCTGTCTGCTGCCACAGGGCTTGCCGTTGCCTTCGCAATTATTCGTGCTTTTTCACGCCATGGCAGTAAAACTGTCGGCAATGCGTGGTTAGATATTTACCGAATTACGGTGTATTTACTCTTCCCTTTAGCGGTTATTTTTGCGCTCTTTTTTGTCAGCCAAGGTGTTATTCAAAATTTTTCCAGTTATTTACTTATTCATCCTTTAGATAGCAGTGAACAGCTACTCCCTATGGGGCCCGTTGCATCACAGGAAGCGATAAAATTGCTCGGCACAAATGGCGGTGGATTTTTTGGCTCTAACTCATCACATCCTTTTGAAAACCCAACGGCACTCAGTAATTTTGTACAGATGTTAGCGATTTTCCTCATTCCTACCGCGCTTTGCTTTGCTTTTGGCCGTGTTGTTGGTAACAACAAACAAGGCCACACTTTACTCTGGGTTATGGGGATCATTTTTGTGGTTGCTGTCATCGTCGTGGTTAAAGCGGAATATGTGGGAAACCCATTTTTAACCGAACTACACGCAACGAGCTCCGCCAATATGGAAGGAAAAGAGAGTCGCTTCGGTATAGTTGGCTCCGCTTTATTTGCCGTCGTTACCACCGCGGCATCTTGTGGTGCGGTTAACGCAATGCATGACTCCTTTACCGCAATGGGCGGGATGGTACCAATGTGGTTAATGCAAATTGGTGAAGTCGTATTTGGTGGTGTCGGTTCAGGTTTATACGGTATGTTGCTATTTGTGCTACTTGCTGTATTCCTTGCTGGCCTGATGATTGGTCGAACCCCTGAATACCTCGGTAAAAAAATCGAAGTGCGTGAAATGAAAATGGTTGCACTGGCAATTTTGGTCACCCCAACCTTAGTGCTGCTAGGTACAACTATTTCATTAATGAGCGAAGCTGGGCGGGCAGGGATTTTAAATCCAGGCGCTCATGGGTTTAGTGAAGTGTTATATGCTTTTTCTTCTGCTGCCAATAATAATGGTAGCGCTTTTGCAGGTCTCAGCACAAATACCCCGTACTACAATGTGCTACTTGCAATAGCTATGTTTATCGGTCGCTTTGGTGTCATTCTTCCTGTTCTAGCGATCGCGGGGTCTATGGCCAATAAAAAACCACAAGCCCAAAGCCACGCCACTTTACCAACGACAGGCCCTTTATTCATTGGGTTACTGATTTTCACTGTGCTTCTCATTGGTGCCCTAACCTTTGTACCAGCCCTTGCTTTAGGTCCAATTGCTGAACAATTACACATTGGTTTTGCGGGATGATGAGGAGGAAAATATGAACAATAAAAATATTAAATTATTCGATAATAAGCTAATCAAGCAGTCTATTTTTGAGTCTATCAAAAAATGTACACCACAAGCACAATGGCGTAACCCGTTGATGTTTGTAGTTTTTATTGGCAGTATTATCACTACGTTTCTCTGGTTAGCCATGGTAATGGATTACACACAAGGCAGTGCTTGGTTCAGTGGAATGATCACCCTTTGGCTATGGTTTACAGTTATTTTTGCCAACTTTGCAGAAGCACTTGCTGAAGGGCGAAGTAAAGCACAAGCCCAAAGCTTAAAAGGCGTTAAACAACAAAGTAGCGCAACGCGTTTAGCTTTGCCCTCACTGGATGCGAGCCAAGAAATAGTGAGTTCAGACCAGTTACGTAAAGGCGATATAGTGTTGATCCGTGCAGGAGAAACCATTCCATGTGACGGTGAAGTCATCGAAGGCGGTGCTTCGGTGGACGAAAGCGCAATCACTGGGGAGTCCGCCCCTGTGATCCGTGAATCCGGTGGAGATTTTTCCTCTGTAACAGGGGGAACTCGCGTACTTTCCGATTGGCTGATCGTGGAATGTACCGTTAACCCCGGTGAAACCTTCTTAGATAGAATGATTTCCATGGTTGAAGGTGCGCAACGCCGTAAAACACCCAATGAAATCGCACTCACTATTTTGTTAACTGCACTCACGATAATTTTCGTCCTCGTTTGTGCAACTTTGTACCCTTTTACCCTTTTTGCCGCAGATTATGCAGGTGCTGGCGATGCGGTTTCTATTTTAGTATTGATTGCCCTATTAGTCTGTTTAATTCCAACCACCATTGGCGGCTTGCTTTCATCTATCGGCGTGGCAGGGATGAGCCGCATGTTAGGGGCAAATGTGATTGCCACCAGCGGTCGCGCAGTGGAAGCAGCAGGAGACGTTGACGTTCTATTACTCGATAAAACGGGGACAATTACACTGGGAAACCGCCAAGCCTCCGAATTTTTACCGCTAACGGGTATCACTGAACAGCAACTGGCTGATGCCGCACAATTGTCTTCTTTAGCCGATGAGACACCTGAAGGGCGCAGCATTGTGGTGCTAGCGAAACAAAAGTTCAATTTACGCGAAAGAGACATTCATGCCCTGAATGCAACCTTTGTTCCTTTCTCCGCGATGACACGTATGAGTGGAGTCAATATTGGCGAACGGATGATCCGCAAAGGTTCTGCTGATGCGATCCGCCGTTATATTGAAGCTAACCAAGGTAAATTCCCTGTTGAAGCGGATCAACTGGTCGAAAAAGTAGCCCATTTAGGTGGAACTCCACTTGTGGTGGTTGATAATAAGACGGTTTTAGGTGTTGTTGCATTAAAAGATATCGTCAAAGGGGGTATGAAAGAACGCTTTGCCCAAATGCGCAGTATGGGTATCAAAACTGTGATGATCACAGGGGATAACCATTTAACAGCCGCGGCAATTGCAGCTGAAGCAGGAGTGGATGATTTCCTTGCAGAGGCCACACCGGAAGCCAAACTCGCGTTGATCCGCCAATATCAAACTGAAGGCCGCTTGGTTGCCATGACAGGTGACGGCACCAACGATGCGCCAGCACTGGCGCAAGCGGATGTCGCAGTGGCAATGAACTCTGGTACCCAAGCAGCAAAAGAAGCCGGTAATATGGTGGATTTAGATTCTAACCCAACCAAGCTGATTGAAGTGGTGCATATTGGTAAACAAATGCTGATGACCCGTGGTTCATTAACGACGTTCAGTATTGCCAATGATATTGCTAAATACTTTGCGATTATTCCTGCGGCCTTCGCCGTAACATGGCCACAACTTAACGCATTAAATGTAATGCATTTGCACTCACCTGCCTCTGCAATTCTTTCCGCAGTGATCTTTAATGCATTAATTATTATTTTCCTGATCCCTCTAGCAATTAAAGGGGTTAATTATCGCCCAATGAGCTCACAATCATTATTGCAACGTAACTTAGGTATTTATGGTTTAGGCGGGCTGATTGTGCCATTTATTGGGATCAAGCTCATTGATCTATTTATTAGTCTCTTTGGGATTTAAGGTATTGATTATGAATATGATCCGTTCATCGATTATTATGCTATTAATACTCACTCTTTTTACCGGTATAGCCTACCCATTAATGGTAACGGGCCTCGCTCATGTTTTCTTTCCATGGCAGGCTAATGGCTCTTTGCTCACTCAAGATGAGCGTATTGTTGGCTCAGCTTTGGTCGGGCAAAATGTGAGTAACGTCCGCTACTTTCACGGTCGCCCCTCCTCAACTATTGATAGCCCCTACAATGCATTAGCTTCTGGTGGAAGTAATTTAGCGGTCAGCAATCCATTATTACAACAAGTTATGACTGAACGCAGTGAACAACTGCGCGCAGAAAATCCCGATGCCAGTCGTGCAATTCCCGTGGATTTACTCACAACGTCTGCCAGTGGCTTAGACCCCAATATTGCTATTGATGCAGCGTTATACCAAGCGCCACGCATTGCAAAAAGCAGGCAAATTCCATTGGATGCGGTAAAATCATTGATAGAAACACATACTGAACAGGCACTGTTACCCTTTTTAGGCGAACCAGTCATTAATGTGCTAAAACTGAACTTAGCACTTGATGAATATCAACAACAAATAAATAGTCAAACTCACTAGGGGCTATGATGAACAATCAGGAACCTCTCCGCCCTAACCCCGATGAACTCTTGGCCAAAGCCAATGAAATTGGACGAGGCAAATTAAAGATTTTTTTCGGGGCCTGTGCAGGCGTTGGAAAAACGTATGCCATGCTCCAAGAAGCACAAAGACTCAGAGCACAAGGGCTAGATGTGCTGATTGGCGTAGTAGAAACCCATGAAAGAGAAGAAACGGCCGCGCTACTTGACGGCCTTTCTCTATTGCCACCCAGACGCATTATTCATCACGGTCGTCGCCTAAATGGCTTCGATATTGATGCTGCAATTGCTAGACATCCAGCCATAATTTTAATGGATGAGTTAGCATTTAGTAACCCCAATGGCAGCCGCCATCCTAAACGCTGGCAAGATGTCGAAGAATTGCTTGATGCCGGAATTGATGTGTTGACAACCATTAACGTTCAACACATTGAAAGTCTGAATGATATTGTTGGAAGCATTACAGGTATTCGTGTACGTGAAACGGTTCCAGATCATATTTTTGATGCTGCTGACGAGGTGGTATTAGTTGACCTTCCTCCTGACGATCTACGACAGCGCCTTAAAGAAGGCAAAGTGTACATACCAGGGCAAGCCGAACGCGCCATTGAACATTTTTTCCGCAAAGGAAATTTAATTGCACTTCGTGAGCTCGCACTTCGCCGTACAGCTGACCGAGTTGATGACCAAATGCGTGAATTTCGCGGCGGTAAAGGCCAAGCACCTGTTTGGCATACCCGCGATGGGCTATTGCTATGCATCGGCCATAATAGGGGAAATGAAAAGTTAGTTCGTACAGCTGCTCGGCTTGCTGCAAAATTCGGTAGTGTCTGGCATGCTGTTTATGTTGAAACCCCTGCACTTCATCAGCTACCTGAAACCCAGCGCAGAGCTATCTTAAAAGCGTTACGCCTTGCTCAAGACTTAGGGGCAGAGACGGCAACGTTATCCGACCCTTCAGAAGAAAAAGCGATATTACGTTATGCACGAGAACATAATTTAGGAAAGATATTAATTGGCCGACGTGATAAATCAAACAAATGGTTTAAGCTCAATTGGCGCCCCGGCTTTGCCGATCGCCTTGGTAAGCTCGGCCCTGATCTGGATTTAGTGATCGTCGCACTTGAAGAGAAAAGTGAGTGGGATAAAGAACCGGAAAGAAAGCCGTTCTCTGAAAAATGGCGATCAGATATGAATGGCTATTTAATGGCTATTGTAATGTGCGCCACTATCACTTTATTTTCTCGCACTTTTTTATTGGCTCTCGACAAAGCCAACCTCGTGACACTCTATCTATTAGGTGTCGTGTTAATCGCATTATTTTATGGCCGACGCCCCTCTGTCTTTGCCGCGCTGGTCAACGTGATCAGTTTTGACCTGTTCTTTGTTCAACCCCATTTTTCCCTTGCTATCATGGACATGCAATATTTAGTCACTTTTACGGTGATGCTAATTGTTGGGGTTGTTGTGGGAAATCTAACTGCGGGTATGCGATACCAAGCACGTATCGCTCGGTATCGCGAACAACGGACACGTCATCTATATGAAATGACAAAAGAATTAGGCCAAGCCATCACTACAGATGATATCGGTAAAACAGGGTATCATTTTCTCAATAATGCCTTCCAAGCCAAAAGTTGCTTATTATTACCTGATGAGGATGGCCAATTAACACCGTTACAATGTGATGGCTACACTGCAATGCAAATTGATAAAGCCATTGCTAAGTGGAGTTTTGATAAACGCCAGCCCGCCGGTGCTGGTACGGATACTTTGCCAAGTGTTCCTTATCAATTACAACCGATCACTACAGCAGATCAAACTCTTGCCGTTCTTGCCATTGAGCCAAGAAATATGCGCCAGTTATTGATCCCAGAACAACAACGTATGCTGCAAACCTTCACGGGGTTGATTGCTAGTGCTCTTGCTCGTCTACAACTGACCAAACAAGCTGAGTCTGCCAAATTAGATATTGAACGTGAACAACTGAGAAACTCGTTACTTGCTGCACTTTCTCATGACCTAAAAACACCGCTTACCGTTTTATTCGGTCAAACTGAAATTTTAATGTTGAATTTATCTGCGGAAAACTCACCACTTACAGAGCAAGTTAACCAAATGCGCCAGCAAGTGCTTAGCACCTCGCGTTTAGTGAATAATTTATTGGATATGGCTCGCTTGCAATCTGGTAGTATTCAGCCCAATTTAGCGTGGGAATCGCTGCAAGAAATTACCAGTAGTGCCGTTAGAACTTTGGATTACACCTTACACAGTCACCCTTTAGAAATTGATATTCCAGCCGATTTATTACTTTATTGTGATGCTAATTTGATTGAACGGGTTCTAATCAATCTATTAGAAAATGCTGTAAAATACAGCCATAACGATACCCCGATTGGTATTCGAGCTGCCGTTGAAGGTCAAAAAATTCACATCGAAATATGGGATGCCAGCAATGGGATCCCAAACGGGCAAGAAAAAAATATTTTCGACAAATTTTCTCGAGCGCAAAAAGAGTCAGCGATCCCAGGGGTTGGCTTAGGGCTCGCTATTTGCCGTGCTATAATTCAATTACATGAAGGGGAAATTTGGGCGCAGAATAATGATAAAGGTGGAGCCAGCTTCCACTTTGTCTTACCCCTAAAGCAACTACCTGATATCGAAGTAGAAACATAAAGGATTAGCAATATTGTGAGCACTAGCCATCAAATTCTAGTTGTTGAAGATGAAAAAGAAATCCGTCGCTTTGTTCGCTTGGCGCTGGAAGGTGAAGGCTGGAAGGTCTTTGAGGCGGAAAATTACCAACGCGGCCTCATTGAGTCCGGTACGCGGCAACCTGATTTATTGATTTTAGACCTTGGCTTACCTGATGGCGATGGACTCAATTTGATTCGTGAACTACGCCAGTGGAGTAGTATCCCTATCATTGTTTTATCCGCTCGTGAAGAGGAGTCACAAAAGGTGGCTGCATTGGATGCAGGCGCTGATGATTACCTGACAAAACCCTTTGGTATTAGTGAATTACTGGCTCGTGTTAGGGTCGCTTTACGGCGGTTTGGCAAAGTTTCTCAAGAAAACTCAAAATGCCAGTTTGGGGATATCACTATCGATTTTATTAATCGAATTGTTACCAAACAAGGTGAAGAGCTCCACCTTACCCCAATTGAGTTTCGTTTACTCAGTGAACTGGTGGCTAACAGTGGCAAAGTATTGACTCAACGGCATTTGTTACTACAAGTGTGGGGGCCTAATTATGTGGAACATAATCATTACCTACGTATCTATATGGGTCATCTACGACAAAAACTGGAGAATGACCCTGCTCGCCCTATTCACTTATTAACCGAAACAGGGATTGGTTATCGCTTTATGCCTTAATCAACTATCAATAATTGAATTCTAAGAATCTTACCGATAGTTTAAATTAAAAGTCTGCTTATAATTTTCTCACCTTTATTTCTATGGAGAGAAATTCGTGCAAATGCTTACTACCCAGCTATCAAACCGTTTTTCATCTGCATTAGTACTTTTTTTAAGTGTTTTTGTTACCACTCAAGCCCTTGCATTAAGCCCTGAAGAAAAAATGCGTACTGAATCATTATTAGCAGCACTTGGTAAACAGCAAAATCTTACATTTACCCGTAATGGTACTGAACATTCCGCTGTCGATGCAGAGTCTCACTTGAGATTAAAATTACGCAAAACAGAGAAACGCCTCAATACTGCAGAACAATTTATTGATAACGTTGCTTCAAAGTCATCAGTTACGGGTGAAGAGTATCAAGTCAAAGATGCACAAGGAAATGTGACTTCCGCGAATGAATATCTGCATGAATTATTAAAAGAAAAAGTGGATAACAAATCTCAGTAAGTCGTATTACCCATAGAAAAAGCCGTGATATTAACTAGAAATATCACGGCTTTTTTTGTTCTAATGCTCTCGAACAGCCCTCTAAATAATTTATTTGTCAGGGGCAATCCTCTAAATCATTCGTGTTGTAGGAAGGCAGCAAGACCGCTAGACCCTAGGAGCATACATAAGTATGTGACTAGGGCTAGTGGGTGAAGCTAACACACCTACAGCGCGAAGGATAACGAGGATTTTAGTTAGACTCGAGCTTCGCCCAAGTATCACGCAACCCCACAGTCCTATTAAACACTAAATGATCTGCACTGCTTAAACGGTTGTCAGCACAGAAATAGCCTTCACGCTCAAATTGGTACGCCTTTTCTGCCACAGCACCTTTCAGGCTCGGCTCAACAAAGCCTTGGCGAATAACCAGCGACTCAGGGTTGATAACCGATAAGAAATCGTCTTCTGCACCTGGGTTTGGTACTGTAAATAAACGGTCATACAGACGAATTTCTGCCGGTAATGCATGAGCGACGCTAACCCAATGAATAACGCCTTTGACTTTACGGCCATCTGCTGGGTCTTTATTCAATGTGCCTGCATCATAAGTACAGTAAATAGTTGTGATATTACCATCAGCGTCTTTTTCAACACGCTCTGCCTTAATGATGTATGCATTACGCAAACGAACTTCTTTACCTAAGACTAAACGTTTATATTGACGATTCGCTTCTTCACGGAAGTCCGCGCGGTCAATATAGATTTCATTGCTAAATGGTACTTGGCGCGTACCCATCTCCGGTTTATTTGGATGGTTTGGCGCTGTTAAAATCTCTTCACCAGCAGGCATGTTTTCAATCACCACACGAACTGGGTCGATAACCGCCATTGCACGCGGTGCTGACTCATTCAGGTCATCACGGATACAAGACTCTAAAGAGGCCATTTCAACGTTGTTGTCTTGTTTAGTAACACCAATACGTTGGCAAAATTCACGAATAGAGGCTGCGGTATAGCCACGACGACGTAAACCTGAAATGGTTAACATACGTGGGTCATCCCAACCATTTACATGTTTTTCAGTGACTAATTGGTTCAGTTTACGCTTAGACATCACCGTGTATTCCAAATTCAGACGAGAAAACTCGTACTGACGTGGATGGCAATCAATCGTGATATTGTCTAGAACCCAATCATATAAACGACGGTTATCTTGGAACTCTAGCGTACATAAAGAATGCGTAATGCCTTCTAATGCATCAGAAATACAATGCGTGAAGTCATACATTGGATAAATACACCATTTGTTGCCAGATTGGTGATGTTCCGCAAACTTAATACGATATAAAACTGGGTCACGCATCACCATAAATGGGGATGCCATATCGATTTTCGCGCGTAAACACGCTTTTCCTTCTTCGAAACCACCTTCACGCATTTTTTCGAATAATGCTAAGTTGTCTTCAATTAGGCGCTCACGGTATGGGCTATTTTTACCCGGCTCTTTGAGTGTCCCACGGTATTCACGAATTTCGTCTGGGCTGAGTTCGTCAACATAAGCTAAGCCTTTTTTGATCAGCTCGATCGCGTACTGATACAAGGTATCAAAGTAATCAGAGGAATAACGGACATCACCGCTCCACTCAAAACCAAGCCATTTAACGTCTTCTTGAATGGAGTTAACGTATTCGACATCTTCTTTTACCGGGTTAGTGTCATCAAAACGTAAGTTACATTGGCCCTGATAATCCTTGGCAATGCCAAAATTCAAGCAGATTGATTTCGCATGACCAATATGTAAATAGCCATTCGGTTCAGGTGGAAAACGCGTATGCACTGACGTGTGTTTTCCGGTCGCCAGATCTTCATCTATGATCTGACGGATAAAATTTGTTGGGCGAGCATCTGCCTCATTCATTGTCATCATTCCTCAATGCCAAAAGCGCGCTAAAAGCGTGTGGTAATTAAATATATTCTACCATAATCAATCAGGAAACAACCGTTTGATTGCGCCAAGTGCAGCAAAAGCGATGATCAGTAGGAATTTAGGACAAAAACCTCATCTTTACTCACCAATATACGCGATCCTAAGCCAGTATCATGACAGCTAAAACCACGAGTAACAGTAGCGGATAGCTTTGGGCATGGCGTTTATCGCTCAGGTAAAGCATTAATAAAGAAGCAAAACGGATCCCTAACCACGATGTCGCAATTAAAATTAACGCCCCTTTGATATAGATCATCCCCAGAAAACCCGCTCCAAGGTCAATATGTTTATCAATGGCGAAATAAAAATAAGTTAATGTACCCGTGATTGCCATTGGTAATGTTAATGGGTTCGCAAATGCAGCAGCTTGGATCATACTCGCGCCTCTACGTCGCATTAAAGGGACTGTCATCACACTGCCACCAACCCCAAGAAATGCCGCAACAGCACCAATCACCACACCAATAGGAGTATCGGCAAAAATACCGCCACGGGAGTCTTGTATACCTGTAGATCCTGTATTCATAAAGCCGGGACGAATAAAACAATCTAAAATAGTGATGACGAGATAACCAATAAATATCCAACGAATTAATGCACTATCTACGGATAACGCCACTATTGCCCCTAGAATTCCGCCAATTGAAATAGGGATAATAAAAGGGCGAATAATTGGCCAACTCAGGTTGCCTTTAAGGTAATGAGCACGACTCGAAAGCGTCGATGAAAAGATCATCACACAGGTTGATGTTGCCACCGCAATTTGCATTGCCACACTGCCTGCATCGCTTTGCGGCCCCCACACTAAGGTAATCAAGGCATATAACAGTGGAACCGTAATAAAACCGCCACCGAAGCCGAATAGTGCGGTGGTGATCCCCGAAATAAAGCCAAATAAACACAAAAGCAGTTCCACAGATAAACCCTCTCAAGTTATTGAGAAAATATTTTATCGATGAAAAAAGCCCCTTGCTTATGCAAACTTGACAACTTAGTTTGAGATTTCGCCAATATTATTAATAAATGCAACTTTTAACGTATTATTCATAACGACCTTTCATATTAGTCATAAAATAAAATTTTGATAAATTAACCAATCGCATCTTTCTCTTTCTGATTTCCTCTATGTTTTTTTAAGTACGCTTCTATTTTCTTTTCTACTTTATCATTACATTCTTTTACCCAGATACGGTTATTCGGGTTTTGTTGCTTACATTTATCACCTTCATTTGATATTTTGAGTAAATCAACATATGTATCAAAATTCTTGAGGTAATATGCATCTTGCCCCTTTGGGTTATCTCTTGCGGCCATTTCTAAATAGTATTTAGCTTTATTAAAGTCCTGAGGGATCCCGCCGAGTCCATGTAAATAAATCGTCGAAAGATTTTTTCCTGCGACAAGTACCTTATTACCATGAAGGTGGTAAGCTCGTTCATAATATGAAATTGCTTCTGGCATATTTATTTCCCCCCCATTACCATGCTGATAGTTTACCCCTGTAAATAACAGAGCTAACCCATTGTTAGAATTAATTTTTAATACTCTCTTCAAAAAGAAATTTGCCAGTGCACACTCTTCTTTTGCAGCTTTCACATTATGTAAATGCTTAAAATCGGTGCAACCAATTCTGAAAAAAGAAAACAAAACATAATTATCATCTTCATTATTATTTTTTAATGCCCGATGATATAACTCAAGCACTTGCTGTTGGTTTGCAGGATAAGAAACTTTTTTAGGTAGGTCTGGGTCATAACGTAGTTCTGTTTCATTATACCCAATGGTATATAGACGATCTCTTACAGTTGGAATTAAAGGAGGATTTGTATTTCCTCCCCAAGTTGGAGTCCCTATCATGAACGCTCCTATAACGATAGACCATGAAAGCAACCTCACGAGATTTTTCCTAAATCATTGGTAGAAAGTGAAGTTGCATGAGGATAGCTTGTTATGGTGTCTGCAATTAAAAAGATACAGTCATCATTTGAGGGGAATGAAAAACCAACGATATTATCAATAAGTCGATTAAAATTTTGTTGTAAATTAATCGTATTCGTTCGCTGGTGAAATAATACATCAACGATTTCAGTTTGCTTATTATTATCCCAACTTACCTTAGCCATTAATTTATGGAAATTACCATTCTCATCATAAAAATTGAGCTCATTTGCATTCAACTCAATTGCGTTAATGCCCATATTACTTAAATTTGTTAATTCATGGAATTGACTAATACCATCCGAATTTTTATCTTGCCAGACTTTTAACTCCAACCAAAACTTATCACTTGAATTAATAGTTCTATCAGTATTACTGTCCAATTCAGATAAAGCAGAAAAGCCATCTTTCAGTTGTGTATTACTAATCTGTAGGCTATTGTTACCAAACAATTCGTTACCTGAATTAATCATGCCATCTTTATTTTTATCCCACACCAGTAATCCATCATCTGGGTGTACCCAGCCTGTTCGCGACTTAATTGCATTTCCTTTAAAATCGAATTCAACGCCAAAACTTTCTACTAAAGTTTGTACACCATTACCACCTAAGTCAATTACTAATGGTGTTTCGTAATCATCAGCCAAATTGTCTAAGTTCTCATAAACATCATCAGGCCAAAAAGGGATATTAATGCCTTGCATGCCTGCTTTTTCTAGCTCTGACTGAACAAATTTACCGCACGTTTTTTCCCCAGTTAAACTAAATGGATTATAATTCGGAGGCTGCGTTTTTCCTGTTTTATAATCATGCATAGCCGTATACAGATTATTGAAATGACTAAAAAACTGTTGATTATTTGATGTTATCGTCAATGTGGAAGCACTTTTATAACGAACATGATCATTAAAAGACAAATTATCTTTTGATGACCCCCAATCTTCTCCTGGACTAAGTCCCATGCTAATTTGTTCATAACTATGTGTCACAGGATTAATGCCTCGAATACTAATATAGGTATGTCCCCATTGTGATGTATTCCCCGTGTCTTCTCCTAACTGATTGTAAATTGGACTACCTTTAGGCGCCACATGAATGGTTATGCTGGGTGGCCCTATCTGCATCGGGTCATGACCTGCGCCTAAGTTTCTATGTATATTCATATCTTCTAGTTTATGGATCTGTAGGTGCTTTATTGACTCTGTCATAATACATATTCTTTATGTTATTACTTTGAATAAATCCCTAATATTTCCACAGATTTTTATCTTTATTTTAAATAAATTACCAATTATTTTAAATAGCCCCTATTTTTATGGGAAAATATTAACCTGCATAAAAATAAGCAAATTAAATGATTTACTAATAATTTATAAATATAAATAATTACCATTCTTCTCGATAATCTAATGAAACTTGATAATCATATTTATTAAATTTAACTTTATGTTTTATATGCTTTTGAAGATTAGAGACCCAATCAGAAAGTACATCAAAACAACCATTATAATAATATTTTATTCAGGGTTAATAGTTTTTTCTATAATGCTACCAGCATCCCCTAAGTCAAGAGAATACTCTTCACCAACATATTCATTTGGTTTGTTTATCAAACCAAATGAATTTTCAATCCCATTTTTCTCCGTATAGATTCTTTGTTATATTGCTTTTAGGCACTTTTATTTTAATTACTCTCGTATTTCAGCCTCTCCACAAAGCTAACAATTAATTATATTTAATTTATAAACCAAACTCAATTTATACTGATTATCATTATTTGTTATGCCCTATATGATTATCTTTTTCTTATTTAAACTACATAAATAAAGAGGGTGGCCTAAGCCACCCTCTTACTCACTTATAATATTAAGCTGAATTATTTCAGAACATTATAAATAACCGTTTCGCCTGCTTTCACGTCGCCTTCAACTAAAATCTCAACGCCAGCGAAGTCATCGATATTACTAATGATAACTGGGCTAATCATTGATTTAGCATTCGCTTCAAGGAACGGTAAATCTAATTTTAGGATAGGCGTACCCGCAGTTACTTCAGCTCCTTCTTCCACTAAACGTGCACAACCTTCGCCTTTCAGTGCAACAGTATCAATACCCATATGGACAATGAGTTCGACGCCATTTTCTGTTTCAAGGCAGAATGCATGGTTAGTTTCGAAAATTTTCACTACCGTACCTGATGCAGGGGCTAACACTTCACTACTTGTTGGTTTGATGGCAATCCCATCACCCACAATACGGCTAGAGAACGCTTCATCTGGCACATCATCAAGTGAGAAAACTTGACCACTCACTGGCGCAACCAGAGATAAAATCACATTACCTTTTGCTTTTGCAGGCTCTGCGGCTTTTTTCTCTTCAGCTACTGCAACTGGAGCAGAGCCTGCAATTGGGCCTTTTGCAATCACTTCAGTCATTGCTTTTGCCACCAATTCAGCACGTGTACCGACAATCACTTGAACATTTTGTTTGCTTAAGCGGATAACACCTGAAGCCCCTAAACGTTTTGTCATGGCGTCGTTAACAACCGCTGAATCTTTAACACCTAAACGTAAACGAGTGATACAGGCATCAATACTAACGATATTGTCGCTACCACCCACCGCTGCAACATATTGGCGAGCTTCTTTTTGAATATCGCTGTCACTGCTATCAGCAGGGCTAATGCTTTCGTCATAACCATCAATCGTTTCATCACCTGCGCTCTCTTCACGGCCTGGTGTTAACAGGTTGAATTTGCGGATCATGAAGCGGAAAATGACATAGTAGATGCAGAAGAAGACTAAGCCTTGGACAATCAACATATACCACTGAACAGCTAGTGGGTTACGTGATTGCAATAGCATATCGACTAAACCAGCACTGAAACCAAATCCTGAGATCCATTCCATTGTTGCTGCGATATAAACCGAAATACCGGTTAACAATGCGTGGACTACATACAGAATCGGTGCCACGAACATGAAAGAGAATTCGAGCGGTTCAGTGATCCCGGTGAAGAATGCAGCAAACGCACCAGCAATCATAATACCAGCAACTTTTGCCTTATTTTCTGGACGTGCGCAGTGGTAAATCGCTAATGCCGCACCAGGTAGACCAAACATCATAATTGGGAAGAAACCAGCTTGATAACGACCCGTGATCCCCACCGTTGCCAGGCCTGCATCAATTGACTTAGCACCGCCTAAGAAGTTTGGAATATCATTGATCCCTGCAACGTCAAACCAGAACACTGAGTTAAGTGCATGGTGAAGACCAACAGGAATTAATAAACGGTTGAAGAATGCGTAAATCCCCGCACCCACTGAGCCTAAGTCTTTAATACTTTCACCGAAAGACACTAAACCGTTATAGACCACTGGCCACACATACATCAGTATGAAGGCTAAGATGATCATTAAGAATGATGTCAGAATTGGTACAAGGCGACGGCCGCTAAAGAAAGACAACGCTTTTGGTAGCTCTACGCCACTATAACGGTTGTACAATTCCGCAGACAAAACCCCAACTAAAATACCCACGAACTGGTTATTTATTTTACCGAATGCCGCAGGAACGCTTTCCAACGGAACATTCATGATCATGGAATAAGATGCAGGAGAACACAGTGTTGTCACCACTAAAAAGCCGACAAAACCGGTCAGTGCAGCCGCACCGTCCTTATCTTTTGACATCCCATAAGCAACACCAATAGCAAATAGCACGGACATATTATCAATAATAGCCGCGCCCGATTTAATCAGTAACGCCGCGATTGCACTATTGGCTCCCCAACCATCTGGGTCAATCCAATAGCCAATCCCCATCAGGATTGCTGCGGCTGGTAGTACTGCAACTGGCACCATAAGTGCCCTACCAATCCGCTGTAAGTAGCTAAGAATATTCACAAACTCCCCCTTTATAGCCCTATTTTTGCCCCATTTACGGGATCTTATTGTTCACACACCTAAATCATAATTTAGGTTATTGAGAGTATCAATTTTATAGTCTAAATTAATTGTTTCGCGATGCAAAATAAATAGGTTCGATTTGTGATAAATGTCAACGAAAGAGTTACCGATATGACTAAATTACTAGCTATTATTGAAAACTTATTTTATTATTAAAAATAACTTTTTTATACTATTAACCTGTATATTCTCAGCGCGTTTAAAATGCAGGTGTCGCCGTTAAAACGGCACTGTATACCAACACCAACGCGTAATAAATTTGTAGTATAACGAGTATTCCTATATCTAATGAATAACATCAGGGATACATATATATATGAAAGATTTCACAGACTTATTAGAGGTAATTGAGACATGAGGCTAATTCCACTTAACAATGCGCATGATGTCGGCATTTGGTCCGCACAGTATATCGCTGATAAAATCAACGCATTCAACCCTACTGCTGAGCGCCCTTTCGTTCTTGGGTTACCAACAGGCGGTACCCCTCTTGCTACTTATAAAGCTCTGATTGCTTTATATAACGCAGGAAAAGTCAGTTTTAAGCATGTGGTCACATTTAATATGGATGAATATATTGGTATTCCAGCTAATCATCCTCAAAGCTATCACACATTTATGCATGAGAATTTCTTTAACCACATCGATATTCAAGCGCAAAATATCAATTTACTGAATGGCAATGCCCCTGATGTTGATGCAGAGTGCCAACGCTATGAAGATAAAATTAAATCTTACGGCAAAATTAATTTATTTATGGGCGGCGTAGGTAACGACGGCCATATTGCTTTTAATGAACCCGGTTCTTCACTGAACTCTCGTACCCGTATTAAGACATTAACACCCGAAACACGCCAAGCGAACTCACGCTTCTTTGATAATGATATCAACCAAGTACCAAAATTCGCTTTAACTGTGGGGGTTGCCACATTAATGGACGCTGAAGAGTTAATGGTACTCGCGACTGGTGCGAATAAAGCAAATGCAGTTCATGCTGCGGTAGAAGGTTCAATCAACCATATGTGGACAGTAAGCTGCGTGCAAATGCACCCAAAAGCACTGATCGTCTGTGATGAACCCGCAACACTCGAATTAAAAGTCAAAACGCTTAAATATTTCAAACAGCTAGAATCTGAAATTATTGAAAAGTTTAACTAATATTATGTTTATCAATCACCCGATCAGCGAAGGCTGATCGGTGACCCACCTTACAGAGGTCAGGAGTTTAAGCCATGTATGCATTAACAAATTGCATTATTTATACAGGTCATGAAAGACTGGATAACCATGCGGTCATCATCGATGGTGAAATCATCAAAGATGTTTGTCCTGTCTCTGAAGTACCTTCCGATATTCCACAACATGACCTACAAGGTGCAACCCTATCTGCTGGTTTTATTGACTTGCAAGTCAATGGCTGTGGTGGTGTCCAATTCAATGATAATAAAGAAAATGTCACATTAAAGAATTTGGATATCATGCAAAAAGCCAATGAGCGTACGGGATGTACCAGTTACCTGCCAACGTTAATTACGTGCTCTGACGAATTAATGAAGCATGGTATTGAGGTCATGACCGAGTACTTAAAAGACCACAAAAACCAAGCTCTCGGGCTTCATTTAGAAGGCCCATATATTAATGTTATTAAAAAAGGCACACATAACCCTGAATTTATCCGTCAACCATCCGGGCAGATGATTGATTATTTAGCTGCTCATGCAGATGCGATTACGAAGATCACATTAGCGCCTGAAATGGTTGAGCTTGATTACATTCATCAACTGAAAGACTCCGGCATTGTTATTTCAGCTGGACATTCAAATGCGACATATGAAGAAGCCAAACTGGGTTTTAAAGCCGGAATTCGCTTTTCAACGCACCTTTTCAATGCCATGCCATATATTTCAGGCCGTGGTCCGGGTTTAGTCGGGGCTATTTATGACACTCCTGAAGTGTATGCAGGAATTATCGCTGATGGCTTACATGTCCAATGGGCAAATATCCGTAATAGCAAACACTTGAAAGGTGATAAATTAATTTTAGTGACTGATGCCACCGCGCCCGCAGGAATAGATCCTCAAACTGGTGAAATGGATCATTTTATCTTCGCAGGTAAAACCATATACTACCGCGATGGATTATGTGTAGATGAAAATGGCACACTCAGCGGCTCATCACTCACCATGATAGAAGCAGTGAGAAACAGTGTAGAGTACGTGGGTATTCCATTAGATGAAACACTGAGAATGGCAACGCTCTACCCCGCAAGAGCCATAGGAGTTGATGAGACTTTAGGGTCTATCGCTCCGGGTAAAATTGCGAATTTAACCGCGTTTAACCACGACTTCGACGTCCTCGCAACCTATGTTAACGGAGCAGAAGTCTACAAAAAATGAGTAACTAGCTAATGAATCAAAGCCACTCGCTGAAGCAAATTGGTAATATTGATCTCGTCAAACAACTAAATAGCGCTGTTGTCTATAGTTTAATTGACCAACATGGCCCGATATCAAGAATTCAAATCGCGGAGCAAAGCCAACTTGCCCCAGCCAGTGTAACTAAAATCACTCGCCAGCTACTCGAACGTGGTTTAATTAAAGAAGTTGACCAACAGGCCTCCACTGGGGGCCGTCGTGCCATATCTATTGTTTCTGAGCACAAAAATTTTCATACGATTGGCGTCCGCTTAGGCCGCTATGATGCCACCATCGCCTTGTACGACTTAGGTGGCAAAATGATTATCGATGCTCATTACCCTATCACTGAACCCTCTCAGCAAGCGGTGGAACAAAAGCTGATTGCCGCCCTTGAAGATTTTATCGAACACAACCAAAAACGCTTAAAAGAGTTGATCGCAATTTCAATTATTCTCCCTGGGTTAGTTAACCCAAATAGTGGAATTGTCTACTACATGCCGCATATTAAAGTCGACAATTGGCATCTCATCGACAATTTACAAGCACACTTTAGAATAACGTGTTATGCAGGGCATGATATTCGCAGCCTAGCGCTCGCTGAGAGCTATTTTGGGGCAACCCGTGATTGCGAAGACTCACTTCTCGTACGTATCCACAGAGGCGCAGGAGCTGGTTTAGTCATCAATAAAGAGATATTGCTCAACCATAGAGGTAATCTCGGAGAAATCGGCCATATCCAAGTTGACCCACTTGGTGAGCTTTGCCACTGTGGCAATTTTGGTTGTTTAGAAACCATTGCCTCAAACCAAGCAATTGAAGCTCGCGTAAAACAACGTTTAGAACAAGGCTATTCAAGCGCCCTTACACTGGAAACTTGCACGATCTCCCATATTTGCCAAGCCGCCAATAAAGGAGACCCGCTTGCCACGGAAGTTATTCAACACGTTGGTCGTCAAATTGGTAAAGCGATTGCTATCACAATCAACTTATTTAACCCTGAAAAAGTTGTTATTGCGGGGGATATCACGGAAGCGGAACAAATTCTATTACCCGCGATTCAAAGCTGCATTGACACACAAGCCTTAAAAGGGTTTCGGGAAAATCTCCCTATCGTGACATCACAGTTGGTTCACAACTCGGCAATAGGCGCTTTCGCTCTCACAAAACGCGCGATGCTCAATGGTGAATTATTACAAAAACTGTTTGAAAGCTAATTTTTACCGTTGTTTTCTTTAAAGCAGGTCGAGATACCTGCTTTTTTATTAGCAATAATTTGAACGTTTCGTTTCATAGGCTATTTTTCAATCGCTTCGTATTCTTCCTGCTTTGTTCCTGTTACAAATTTTTGCGCCCTTTCACTGTATTACTTCACGCGTCACCAAATTACATTTATCTAACAGGTAAGATAAAAAGTGATTTTTTTCAAATATGGGCTTGTTTTTTGCTGACTTTATCGACAAAATGATTATTCATCAAACAAACAGACGCATTTTCTGAAAAATAGTGCAAAAAGCTGTTGACTGTCGTGTCTGTAATTAGCATAATGCGCCCCGCAACGCCGACGAAGGTTATGCAAAAAAAGATGGCTATGTAGCTCAGCTGGTTAGAGCACAACACTCATAATGTTGGGGTCACAGGTTCGAATCCCGTCATAGCCACCATTATTTTGCGGGAGTGGCGAAATTGGTAGACGCACCAGATTTAGGTTCTGGCGCCGCAAGGTGTGCAAGTTCAAGTCTTGTCTCCCGCACCATTTCCTTCTCGGTAGTATTGAATTTAAGATTGGGGTATCGCCAAGCGGTAAGGCACCAGGTTTTGATCCTGGCATTCCCAGGTTCGAATCCTGGTACCCCAGCCATCTTAATACAATCAATAGTAGAATTTCCCGGATGGGGTATCGCCAAGCGGTAAGGCACCAGGTTTTGATCCTGGCATTCCCAGGTTCGAATCCTGGTACCCCAGCCATCTACTTTCCCTTCTTGTTGCAAACAATCATTTCAAAGAAATTATAATGGCTATGTAGCTCAGCTGGTTAGAGCACAACACTCATAATGTTGGGGTCACAGGTTCGAATCCCGTCGTAGCTACCATTTCTTTTTGTTGGGGTATCGCCAAGCGGTAAGGCACCAGGTTTTGATCCTGGCATCCCCAGGTTCGAATCCTGGTACCCCAGCCATTCTCTCTTTAATCCCCCATAAATTAGATTTCCCTTAATACCCCGCAGTGCATTTAGGCATAACGTATTTATGTACAAAACCCTACCTCTAATCTCTCTTATCACTTTTATTGATAAATGAAATAAAAAATAAAAAAACAGCAGACACGTTCGTTTTTTAATAAACAGGGGATTCATTTCCACTGTTTTCTATATTTTCACCTCTGTTTTTTAGCTTAACTGATTATTTTTTGGCGATATCTTTATTTATTTAATCCCAACACCACTAAATAAGTAGCAACTTAATCGCTAAAAGTGATCTTAGGGCAACATTTACCCTATAAAATTTACGTTTAGGTAACTTTTCTATCAAATATGTGACTTCAATCATTTCTATGTAACCATTTAAAGTGGTAACCTTCCCTAGAATTGTAGTTAGGTATGATTATTACCAGTCAAATTATTATCACTCCCTGGTACTAATGAATTCAGCCCCTTCCTCCATTCCAACTAAATTAGCTCTCAAAAACTCTAATAAAAGTTTTAAACCTAATAATTATAAATTGCCAAACGCAACATTTTTACAGAGAAAATTTATGCGAAACATGATAAAACAACCAATATATAAAATATTATATGTTCAAGTGATAGTAGCCATCGTTCTGGGTATAGCACTTGGTCACTTTTTTCCAGACATTGGAGAGTCATTAAAACCGCTTGGTGATGCATTCATCAAAATCGTTAAAATGATTATCGCGCCAGTTATCTTCTTAACTGTTGTCACCGGTATATCAGGGATGTCAAACATGAAGGCCGTGGGAAGTGTCGCAGGTAAAGCAATGCTCTACTTCATCACTTTCTCGACAATTGCTCTCATCATCGGTCTTATCGTCGCGAATATCATTCGTCCAGGCTCGGGGCTTAATATTGACCCTGCGACTTTGGATAGCAGCAAAGTTGCCACCTACGTTGAAAAAGCACACGAATCCTCGATTGTCAGCTTTTTGATGAATATCATCCCTGATACCGTCATTAGTCCATTGGTCAACGGTAACATCCTACAAGTTCTGTTTATTTCTATCATTTTCGGATTAGCACTCGCAGCAACAGGTAAACACGGTGAGCCAATAGTAAAACTGCTACAAAACTTCTCAGAACCTGTATTCAAGATGGTGGCGATGCTAATGAAACTCGCCCCTATCGGGGCATTCGGTGCAATGGCATTTACCATTGGTAAATATGGAATATCCTCTATCGGCAACTTAATGATGCTGATTATGACTTTCTATATAACATCACTGCTATTTGTCTTACTGGTGTTGGGGGCGGTAGCCAAATATAACGGTTTCTCAATCATTGAACTGATTAAGTACATCAAAGATGAACTCTGGTTAGTATTAGGAACTTCTTCTTCTGAGGCCGCATTACCAAGTTTAATGCGAAAAATGGAACATGCGGGGTGTGAAAAATCTGTTGTAGGCTTAGTGATCCCTACTGGTTATTCATTCAACCTTGATGGCACCAACATCTACATGACGATGGCCGCATTATTTATTGCCCAAGCCACCAATATTGAACTGACTATTTGGGAACAAATTTCATTGCTGCTAGTTGCCATGATAAGCTCGAAGGGGGCAGCTGGTGTAACGGGTGCAGGTTTTATTACCTTAGCAGCCACTTTGATGGTGGTACCAAGCGTTCCTGTTGCAGGTATGGCGCTTATTTTAGGTATCGACCGATTTATGTCTGAGTGCCGCGCTTTAACTAACTTAGTCGGCAACGCATGTGCGTGTATCGTTGTTGCACGTTGGGAAAAAGAACTCGACACAGAAAAGCTGGCTCATGCATTTTCAACAAAAAATGAAACTTTAGATTCAGTGATTACTGAAGATGACAACATCAATACAGATACAAGCAACATTCAGCCGATTGATTTAGCCAATAATAAATAGCACTAACTTCTCCATTTAATAATAAATAGGCCGCTAAT